>NZ_VISI01000002.1:1630000-1955000 GCF_007827365.1 Olleya sp. Hel_I_94 | reverse complement strand
AGGTGTTGACGCTTTACCAAAAGCAGTTAGAGAAAGTGCTGTTTTAACAGGAAATGATTTGGGACTTTTAGGGAATGTTGAAAACTTACCTGAGGAAAATAGCATTCAGGCTTTTAAAAACCAACATAATTTAAGTTCTTTGTCGACTGAACAAAAACATAAAAAAGCAAAAGACTTTTTAAGTTTTAGTGATGTGGAAAGCGCTTGGAAAGTGTTGTTATCGTAAGTTTACGATATTTAATTAGACGAATATTTAATAATTATATAGAAAATGGAAGTACAAGGTAAAGTTAAGCTAGTAGGAGAAACTCAAAGTTTTGGTAGCAACGGATTTAGAAAAAGAGAATTAGTAGTAACTACAGAAGAGCAATATCCTCAACATATTTTAGTAGAGTTTGTTCAAGATAAATGTGATTTATTAAACAACTATCAAGTAGGTCAAGATGTTAAAGTTAACATCAATTTACGTGGTAGAGAATGGGTTAATCCTCAAGGAGAAACTAAATATTTTAACTCTATTCAGGGTTGGAGAATTGAAGGCGTACAAGCAGGAGCAGCACCTCAAGGGATGCCAGAAGTGCCACCAGCACAAGCTTTTGAGCCAGCTAACAATGTAAAAGATGAAGATCACGACGATTTACCATTTTAAGTAATAGTCAATCTTTAAACAATAACTTTATTAAAATTAGTTGTTGTACTAGATATAAAAAACCTCAAGACTTTTGTTTTGAGGTTTTTTTATAAAAAAAAGTCTTGTAATTAAACAAGACTTTTTAAAATAGTGGATTTTATTAGCCTTTAGTTATAAACTTTAAAAACAGTGGAAAACTAATTATCAATATAAAGACTACATAAATATCTGAAAAATAAATTAATTAGAAGATAAAACGTTGGTAATTAATGTTATAAAATTAAATATTAGTGTTTTTTGTAAGTAAATACAGTTTATAATAAGGTTTTCTAATTCAATTTCTTACTTTAATATCTTAAACTAATTGACGACAAATGGAATTTTTAAATAATAATCATGTGTTTCCTGAAGTTGATAAAGCCACAGAAGATGGTCTTTTAGCTGTTGGTGGAGATTTAAGTGCAAACCGATTGTTAACTGCGTATCAAAAAGGCATTTTTCCTTGGTTTGAAGACGATAATACTATAATGTGGTGGTCTCCAGATCCTAGATTTGTATTGTTTCCAAAAGATTTAAAAGTGTCTAAAAGCATGAAGCAAATCCTGCGTAACACAGATTTTGTGGTCACAGTTAATAAAGATTTTAACGCTGTTATTACATCTTGTGCTGCAGCAAAACGACCAGGACAAGATGATACTTGGATTACAAAAGGTATGATTGACGCCTATACTAAATTACATCAATTAGGTTATGCAAAGTCTATAGAAGTTTGGCTGAATAATACACTTGTTGGAGGCTTATATGGTGTAGACTTAGGTAACGGTGTTTTTTGTGGAGAAAGCATGTTTGCTAAAGTAAGTAATGCCAGTAAAGTAGGGTTTATAAGTTTTATTCAAAATACAAACTATAAGCTTATTGACTGTCAAGTTTACACAAATCACTTGGAAAGTTTAGGTGCAATGGATATTTCTAGAGTGCAGTTTTTAAAGTATTTAACTTAAACCTCATGGTATCTAAAACAAGCTACTTCATGGTCATTAACCATGCCTACAGCTTGCATAAATGCGTAAACAACAGTTGATCCAACAAATTTAAAACCTCGTTTTTTTAAATCTTTACTTAAGGCATCACTAATTGTAGTATTTGCAGGTGCACTTTTATAATGTGCTACTTTATTTTTTATAGGTGTATTATTTACAAAAGCCCATAAATAAGTGCTAAAACTACCAAACTCTTTTTGGATGTCCATAAATAATTGGGCATTAGTAATCGTGGCATTGACTTTTAATTTATTTCTAATAATGCCAGCATTTTGTAATAATTCAGATTTTTTTTCTTCGTTGTACTTAGCTATTTTTTGATAATCAAATTGGTCAAATGCATCAAAAAAATTATTACGTTTTCTTAAAATAGTTATCCAACTAAGTCCAGCTTGGAAGGTTTCTAAGATTAAAAACTCAAATAGTGTAGCATCATCATATACAGGAGTTCCCCATTCTTTATCATGATAAGCTTCATATAAATCATCTCCAACGCACCAACCGCATTTATGTTTAGTCATTTTGTTTCGTTTTTCGATATTCTTTTATGGCAATTAACATGTAAATAAGCACTATTACATGTCTTATGTCAAACAAATATAGATTTTTAAAAATATGATAATTAGGAATCAAATTAAGACTTTTACAAGCAAATAAGCTGAAAAAACCAACAAATAAAATAGGTTTAATGGTTCTTAAAGTTAACATTGTAAGGAAGTTTTAATAATTTCTACTAATGTAACAACAGTAACTTATAAATCATAATAGTTGCTGTATTTTTGTACTATGGATACACTTAAAGATACAATTATCAAACAAATTTTACAAGATGGGTTGGATAATAGCATGAGCTATGCTGAATATAGAGATTTGGTTTTGACTAAAGTCGAAAACAATTCAAACACAGGTCATGAGGTTAATGAAGCTTTAGCTAATTATACAATGCTTAACAATAAGCGCATGAAGCGTTGGGATAAAACGATTAAGATTGGAGAAGGCGTTGCAGATGCTATTAAACATAAAACATTTAATCAAACTTGGATTATAATAACAGAAAGTTGGTGTGGAGATGCTGCACATGTAATGCCTGTTATTAATAAAATTGCAGAATTAAACGATGGTATCAATTTTAGAGTTGTATTAAGAGATGATAACGAAGCGTTAATGGACCAATTTTTAACTAACGGTTCTAGGTCTATAGCTAAGTTAATTATTTTAGATACAATTACTAAAGATGTTATTGCTACTTATGGTCCAAGACCAAGCACAGCAACATTATTGGTAAATGACTATAAAGCTAAGTATGGTAAATTAACGCCAGAGTTTAAAGAAGACTTACAACAATGGTATAATAAAGATAAAGGTCATACTGTTATAGCGGATTTAGTCGCTTTAATTGGTTAAATAATATATATTCTCTTTTATATTTAAAGGAGAATATATCTATTTTCCGTTAAACTGAAATGTAATAGATCCTAATTGCTTTGATTTTGTTGAGGTACTAAACTTAGCGTCCTTAGCATATTGTAAAGCATGTTCTTGTAAACATGCATTATTAGAAGTTGAAGCATTGTTGATATATGCATCTATAACAGTACCATTACTATTTACGGTTATATTAACTACAATTTTACCTTCTGCATCACATAAATAAACAGGAATTGGCAAGTATTGATCTGTCCGACCTTTTAAAGAATAGTATATAGAGCTGTTAGTGTTGGCCACATTACTTTGTTTCGTACTACTGTTTTTAGACCGTTTGCTAAGTATTTCATTTACGCTATTAAAACTAGTTAATGTCTTTTCAGAGATTGCAGAATTACCATGACTTGCTTCCGTAGTTTCTTCAGTCTTGATATCGTTTTTATAGGTTTCTAATTTTGGATTAATATAATCCTCAGGAGGAGCTATAGGTTTGTAAGCTTGTGCGTAGTGTTTATAGTTTTCAGAAGTGTTAAAGGCTTTGTTTGTTGCTTTATTGGCGCTTTTAATGGGTGTTTGCTCGGCTATATTTTCAATAATATCTTCAACTTGCTCTATGTCGTACAATGTTTCAGCTACAGCTGTATTTGTTTTAAAAACAGTCACATTTAATACAGACAACAGCAATGTACCTGTTATTAATAAAGTTATAGCTAGCGCTTTATGAGAGTTTTTTAAAAGCATGTAATACAAACGATTTTTAACTAATTGTTAGTATATGTATATACGTTTGCAAAGTATAAAAAGATGTGTTTTAGTCCTTTTTTGGGAGGTTTTTAATAAAATCATCTATCGAAAGACCATTTTTTACATCAAAATCACCAATTTTTGTGCGACGTAAAACAGATAAGTGTCCGCCGGAATTTAATGCTTTTCCAAAATCGTTAGCTAAAGATCGTATGTAAGTCCCTTTACTGCATACCACTTTAAAATCAATATTTAGACCATCAATGTTAGTAATCTCAAATTCTTGAATTAATATTTTTCTGGATTTAACTTCAACGGTTTCACCAGCTCTAGCATATTCGTAAAGGCGCTTTCCTTCTTTTTTTAAAGCAGAAAATATTGGAGGAAATTGGTCGATTTCACCTGTAAACTGTTTAGTCGTTTGGTGTATTAAATCTTCGGTAATATGGCTGGTATTAAAAGTCTCGTTAATTTCGGTTTCTAAATCGTATGAAGGCGTTGTGCTTCCTAAAACAATTGTTCCTGTATACTCTTTAATTTGACCTTGAAAGGTGTCTATTTGTTTGGTCATTTTACCAGTACAAATAACTAGCAATCCAGATGCTAATGGATCTAAAGTTCCAGCATGACCCACTTTTATTTTTTTAATATTAAAAGCTTGACGGATTTCCCAACGTAGTTTGTTTACCACCTGAAAAGACGTCCAATCTAATGGCTTGTCTATAAGTAAAACTTGTCCTGCTAAATAATCTTCTTTAGTCATTGACTTAATTTAATAGTGCAAATGTTATTGCAATTATACCAACAATAGCACAGTAAATAGCAAAATAGGATAGCTTACTTTTTTTAACCAAGCTAATCATCCAAGTGCAAGCAAATAATCCAGCAACAAAAGCAGCTATAAAACCAGCGGATAATGCAGTGATATTTTGACTATCAAAATTTAAATCACCTCCTAAAATGTCTTTGGCTATTTTTCCGAATATTAAAGGTACAACCATTAAAAAAGAAAAGCGTGCAGCTTTAGTTTTGTCATTACCTAATAATACAGAAGTAGATATGGTTGCTCCACTTCTGGAAATACCAGGAAGCATAGCTATTGCTTGAGACACACCTATAATTAAAGCATCTTTAAAGGATACGTTTTTATTTGTGTTTTTAGCTTTATCAGCAAAAAATAATAGTATTGCTGTGACTAATAACATACAACCTACTAAAAGAATATTACCACCAAAAAGTTGTTCTAATTGTTCTTCAAAAAACAATCCTACAAAAGCAGCAGGAAGCATAGAGATTGCAATTTTTGTTACAAACTTGGTGTCCTCATTCCATTTAAAAGCCAAAAAGCCTTTAATAATATCTAAAATATCTTTTCTAAAAATAACAATGGTACTTAACGCAGTTGCAAAATGAAGAACTACGGTAAATAATAAGCTTTCTTCAGGAATACTTTTATCGCCTAAAATGGCTTTACCTATTTCTAAATGACCACTTGAAGACACAGGAAGAAACTCAGTTAATCCTTGTACTATACCTAATAAAATTGAATCGAAAATATCCATGTTGGCAAAAGTATTAAAATACTATGACCAAATGATACAATGAAGTTGAAATTTAATAGTCTAATTTCAATAAAAATAAACTACTAGAAGTGTTATTCGGCTTTAGGCTTAGATAGTATAGCGTAAACCTGTATACCAAAGCCAATAATTACTAAAGCAGGAGCCAAACGGATACGTCTCCAGCTAAAAATAGCATCACTAAATACATTTGGGTCGTCACTACCACCACCAGACATCAAAATGAAGCCTAAGGCAATGCAAGCTAAGCCAATAAACATAAATTTATAGTTGTGCTTACCAAAAACTATTTCGGTTTTTAAACTGTTTTTATTGTTTTTGTTGCTTTCTCCCAAAGTATTATTTGTGTTGATTTTTGACAAATTTAAACTTTTTAAATTAATCGTAAATAAATTTTGTTTGATGTTTTTTAATAGTCACTTTATCTGTGTGTGCAACTTTAGTTTCAAACTTATTAGTTGTTGTCGCTAAATAAGCAATAATTGCAACTAGACCTATTAATACAAATGTGATTCGTTTCATAAACATTAGTTTTAGAGTTATTAATCATTTTAAAGTATTAGTTGGTCAATAGTGCGTTATTTTTTGGTTAAGTAAATATAACGCGCTAAAGTGCAAAGTATTGTTAACGCTTTAGTTAAAAGCTGTTAAATTAATACAGTTGATCGGTCTTTAAATTTAAAAAACGTTGTGTTGCAAAATGAGTACTTATCCAAGTAATAAGGATACCTAGTAAAAAGATTATTAAAAATAAACCACCTATTAAAATAGGGCTTTGACGTAAAACTAATTCCGGAAAAGCTTGGTCCACATAATATACTATAAAGCCTAAGCCTACTAATGCAAGGATAGCACCGAGTATACCAAGTTTAATACTTTTCCAAACAAATGGTCTACGTATAAAGCGTTTGGTAGCGCCTACCATTTGCATCGTTTTTATAGTAAAACGCTTAGCGTAAACAGATAATCTAATGCTACTATTAATTAGTAATACAGCAATTAAAGTAAAAATAGCACTTAGTAATAAGACCCAAAAGCTAATTTTTTTAACACGACTATTCATTAAGGTTACTAAATCTTTGTCATACCTAACTTCTTCAACAAAACCTTTTTCTAATGCAGTTGCAGCTAATTCTTCTAACTTATCAGAAGTCACAAAATCTGCTTTAAGGTTAACATCAATATTATTTTGTAAAGGATTAAATCCTAAAAACTCCATAAAATCTTCACCGTTTTCAGCTTTCATAGACTCAGCTGCTTGCTCTTTAGAGATGTATTCTGTAGATTTTACATAATCTGCCAATGCTAAACTTTTTTCAAGTTGCTTAACTTCGACGTCCTTGGCGTTGTCTTTTAAATAAATAGTAACCGTTACTTGTTCTTTAAACAAGTCTGCTACTTTTTTAGCGTTAAGAACCAAAAGTCCTAAAATACCCAATAAAAATAATACTAATGCAATACTTAGTACTACAGAAAAGTAAGAAGAAATTAATCTACGTTTTTGATATCTTTCAAAAGAAGAGCTCATAAATTGATGTTAGTTTATAGTGTAAAAATATAAAAGAAAATGAAATCCCTTTGATTTAGAACGTCAAACTTTTAATAGTCTTATAATAAGTTTAAATTTGTTGCTTAATTAAGCGGAAAAACACAAAAATGCAATACCATTTTAACGACATCGAAGCCAAATGGCAAAAATATTGGGCCGAAAATCAGACTTTTAAAGCCTCAAACAGTAGTGATAAACCAAAATATTATGTTTTGGACATGTTTCCTTATCCATCAGGAGCAGGATTACACGTTGGTCACCCATTAGGTTATATCGCGTCAGATATTTATGCACGTTACAAACGCCATAAAGGATTTAATGTATTGCATCCTCAAGGGTATGATAGCTTTGGATTGCCTGCCGAACAGTATGCTATTCAAACTGGTCAACATCCTGCAATTACGACAGAGACTAACATAAAAACCTACAGACGTCAATTAGATCAAATTGGTTTTAGTTTTGATTGGAGTCGCGAAGTACGCACATCAAGTCCAGAATATTACAAATGGACGCAATGGATTTTTATTCAATTATTTGAGTCTTATTATTGTTTTAACGATAATAAAGCAAAAGATATAAAGGAGTTAATTTATGTTTTTAAATTAAACGGAAATTGTCCAAAAGAATCTGGTTTAAATGTCGCTTGCGATGATAATATCGAAATATTTTCTGCTGACGATTGGAATGGATTTTCATCCGAAAAGCAACAAGAAATACTATTACAATATAGGTTAACGTATTTAGCCGAAACAGAAGTAAATTGGTGTCCTGCTTTAGGAACCGTTTTAGCAAACGACGAGATTGTAAACGGAGTGTCAGAACGTGGTGGACATCCTGTAATGCGTAAAAAGATGACGCAATGGAGTATGCGAATTTCTGCTTACGCAGAACGTTTACTACAAGGGTTAGATACTATAGACTGGACAGACTCGCTTAAAGAAAGTCAACGTAATTGGATTGGTAAATCTGTTGGAGCAAGTGTAACTTTTAATGTTATACCAAATGTGACTCTGAGCGCAGTCGAGACGTCTCATCAAATAGAAGTTTTCACAACAAGACCAGATACTATTTTTGGTGTTAGTTTTATGACCTTAGCTCCAGAGCATGAGTTGGTATCTCAAATAACAACTCCAGAACAAAAAGCAGAGGTTGATGCTTATATTTTAGCAACCTCAAAACGTAGCGAACGCGATCGTATGGCAGATGTAAAAACCATTTCTGGTGCTTTTACTGGAGCATACGCAGAGCATCCTTTTAGTAAAGAACCAATTCCAATTTGGATTGGAGATTACGTATTAGCTGGTTATGGTACAGGAGCAGTTATGTCTGTACCTTGTGGTGACCAACGTGATTACGACTTTGCAAAACATTTTAATATTGATATTCCTAATATTTTTGAAGGTGCAGATATAGGCCAAGAAGCTTTTACATCTAAAGACAACGTGAAAATTGCAAATAGCGATTTCCTTAACGGAATGAACTATAAAAAAGCAACCAAACGCGCTATTTACGAGTTGGAGCAATTAGGTCAAGGCGAAGGAAAAACAAACTACAGATTACGTGATGCAGTATTTTCACGTCAAAGATATTGGGGAGAACCATTTCCAGTATACTACGTTAACGGAATGCCACAAATGATTGATAAACAACATTTACCAATCACATTACCAGAAGTAGAAAAATATTTACCAACCGAAACAGGAGAGCCACCTTTAGGTCGTGCAGATGTTTGGGCTTGGGATACTAATACAAATACAGTGGTTTCTAACACTCTTGTCTCGTCGAGCGCAGTCGAGACGTCTAAAGATAACGGAATCTACCCACTAGAGTTAAACACAATGCCTGGTTGGGCAGGAAGCTCTTGGTATTTTTTCCGTTATATGGAAGAAAAAGCCAATAGAGGTGAGGATTTTGCAAGTAAAGATGCACTTAACTACTGGGAAAACGTAGACCTTTATATTGGTGGAAGTGAGCATGCCACAGGACATTTATTATACTCACGTTTTTGGGTCAAGTTTTTAAAAGATAGAGGTTTTGTTGGAGTAGAAGAACCTTTTAAAAAGCTAATTAACCAAGGAATGATACTTGGGACTAGTGCTTTTGTTTATCGTGAAGATGGTACAAATACGTATCTATCTAAAGGATTAATTAATGATAAAAAAGTAGCACCTATTCACGTAAAAGTGCAATACGTTAATGCTTCAGATGAATTAGATATTGAAGGATTAAAAAATGATGGAGAATTTGGAGAAGACTTCAAGGACGCAGAATTCATTTTAGAAGATGGTGTTTATAAAGTAGGTCGCGAAGTCGAAAAAATGTCTAAATCCAAATACAACGTCGTAAATCCAGATAATATTTGCGAGCAGTATGGAGCAGATAGTTTACGTTTATACGAAATGTTTTTAGGACCTTTAGAGCAAGCTAAACCTTGGAATACTGCTGGTATTACAGGTGTGCATGGTTTCTTAAAAAAATTATGGAAATTATATGTTGGAGAAAACGGAGTTACTGTAAATGATGCTGAGCCAACAAAAGACAACCTAAAAACGTTACATAAAACCATTAAAAAGGTTGAAGAAGATATTGAGAATTTCTCTTTTAATACTTCGGTTTCAACGTTTATGATTGCTGTTAACGAGTTAACACAACAAAAATGTACTAGCAAAGCTATTTTAGAGCCATTATTAGTACTATTATCACCTTATGCACCTCACATTACTGAAGAGCTTTATAGCCAATTAGGAAATACAGAGTCTATTAGTACTGCAGCTTTTCCTAAGTTTGAAGCTAGCCATTTGGTAGAGAGTAGTAAAAATTACCCAATTTCGTTTAACGGAAAAATGCGTTTTACTTTAGAGTTACCAATGGATATGTCTAAAGACGACATAGAAAAAACCGTTATGGCTCATGAAAAAACTATTGCTCAATTAGATGGACGTACACCTAAAAAAGTGATTATTGTTCCAGGTAAAATTGTAAATATTGTAGGCTAACGTTATTATAAATAATACAGTCATTGCAGGAACAATGTAATTTCTTCAATGAGCTATTTTTAGGATATAATCAAGAGTCATCAGGAATACGTCAGTTCGAGTGATTCGACGTAGGAGAATTGTATCGAGAACCAATAGACCTCTCGATACAATTTGCTCGTGCCTCACAAACCACTCGATGTGACGTTACGTTTATAGTTACCCTCACACAATGACACCTTGTGAGGAAGATTATTTTCTGAGTTATGATAAGTTAATTGCAGATTAATTTTAGTTTTCAAAACTCTAAAATGGTCGGTTTAACAGATTTTTATGCCAATAAAAATAAAGTCTAAGTCTGACATTTTTTCTATCCTTTAAGTTGGCTTACTTTTTGCTATATTTATAATATCAATTTTAAAATTTAAAAATATATGTTTTCAGGATATATGGGTTACTATATACTAATAGGAGCTATCGGTTTAATTAGTAGTTTAGTAAGTGGTAAGTTAAAAAGTAAATTTGCATTTTACTCTAAAGTCCATTTGCGTAATGGTATGACAGGAGCAGAAATTGCAGAAAAAATGCTAGCAGATAATGGTATTAGAGACGTAAAGGTTATTTCTGTTAAAGGACAATTAACGGATCACTATAATCCAGTGGATAAAACTGTAAATTTAAGTGAAGTCGTGTATAGTCATGCAAATGCAGCAGCAGCTGCTGTAGCTGCACACGAGTGTGGCCATGCTGTTCAACATGCAACAGCCTATAGTTATTTGACTATGCGATCTAAATTAGTACCTGTTGTTCAAGTAACATCTAGTATGTCACAATGGGTTATTATTGGTGGTATTGCATTAATGGCTTCTGGTGCATTAGGTGCAAGTGGACTTTATGTTGCAATTGCAGGTTTGGTCATGATGGGATTTGCTACACTATTTAGTTTTATCACTTTGCCAGTAGAGTATGATGCAAGTAATAGAGCTTTGGCTTGGTTAAAAGCAAAAAATATTGTCACACCAGAAGAATATAAAGGCTCTGAAGATGCGCTTAAATGGGCTGCAAGAACCTACTTAGTAGCAGCAATTGGAGCGTTAGCCTCTTTATTATATTGGGCTATGCAAATTTTAGGTAGACGCGATTAAGTCACTTAAATTATATTAAAATAATACATAATAGTTTTTCTTTTTTTACATTTGAGCAACCAATAATTTAATCAATAATAATGGAAAATAATTTAGAAAATTCGTTTGACAATTATCAAGGGAATACATTAGTAAATGTGGCATCTGAAGCAGATAGAGTCGCATTTTATAAAAAAACGTATGGTCATGTTGCTGTAGGTGTATTAGTATTTATTTTATTTGAATACCTACTTTTACAAAGCCAAACTGTTGTGGAGTTTATGTTGTCTATGACAGAAGGTTATAAGTGGTTACTACTACTTGGAGGTTTTATGTTAGTTACAACTTATGCTGAAAGCACAGCAATGAAAACTGCCGATAAAAATAAACAGTATTTAGCTTATGCATTATATATATTAGCTCAGGCTGTTATTTTTGTACCAATGATATACATTGCAGCTTTTTACATGGATTCTGGTCCAGATATGTTACAACAAGCAGCATTGGTAACGTTAGCGTTATTTACAGGTTTAACTGCTGTAGTAATGATGACTAAAACAGATTTTTCGTTTTTAAAAGCAGGCTTAACTATTGGTGGCTTTATAGCTTTAGGGTTAATTGTTGCTGGATCACTTTTTGGTGGATTTACACTAGGTTTATGGTTTTCTGTTGGAATGTGTTTATTAGCAGGAGGATCAATTTTATACCAAACGTCTCAAATTAAAGATAAGTACACAACTGAAGATTATATACCTGCAGCATTAGGTTTATTTGCATCTTTAATGTTGTTATTTTGGTATATCCTTAGAATATTTATGTCAAGAGACTAAAAATTATCCTAGTAAATAGTAAAAAAAGCACCTAAATTTTAGGTGCTTTTTTTACGTCAAAACTTAAATTTTAACAAGGTTTAATTAACTTGTAATTTGCTGTTTTATAGTTGTTTGTTGGTTATAAAACTATTTTTAAAATTAATATCAAAAATTATTATATGGTGTCAATCAATATGTTAAATTTGTTATGCTATTAATTTATATATTATGAAAAATAAACTACTATCATTGATTTTTTTGTTACCCTCATTAATCATGTCACAAGTAGGCAATGGTTTTGAAAATACTCCAGGTGTAACATTTAACGCTGTAAGTAATGCGTGTCAATATTTTGACACAAATACTACAACAGCACATACATTAACTAATTATAATGCCAATTGCGGTTTGGTTTATGTTACCGAGGCAAGTTCTGGTGTAACCTTGGGATACTCTATTGTATTAGATCCAACAACACCTAATGGTCCTGTAGGTTTCTCTGATGGAGATTATTTTGGTGTTGCTACAGCAGCTTCCATCCAGTCAGAATTAGGTTTTGCGCCACCAGAAGGGACGCAAGCGTTTTTTATGGATGATGTTGATGGTACAGTTACTATGACTTTTGACCAAGTTGATCTAGTAGGATCTAATCCACAGTTTAGTATGCAATATTTTTTAGATGATACTAATTGGGATATTTTAGACTTTTTTAGAGTGACTATTCAATTTTCAGATTGTGCTTCACCAGCGCTTACGTTAATTGATACCACTACAGAAACTAATGGTATTGATGATTTGCCAGGTTTGCAAGGGTCTTGGCAATTATTGTCTGCAGATTTATCTGCTAATGCAGCGTGCAAAGCACAATTGGTAATTGAGTTTTCTTCTAATTCTGGAGCAGAGCAATTGGCCTTAGATGCTATAGATTTTATTCCTGGTTTGACACTAAGTACAGATGTATTTGATTTAAATAGTGTGTTATCTATATATCCAAATCCTTCTAATGGATTAATGACTATTAAAAACAACGGAGTTAATTTAAAGGCAGTTAATGTTACAGATATTAATGGACGTTTAATTAAAACAATAGATTTAAATAATAGCTCAACAAATGCTATTTTAGATTTAAGTACAGATTTAGCTTCTGGATTGTATTTTATTACTGTAGTTTCAGAAAAAGGAAATCTTGTTAAAAAGATAATTATAGAATAATGTAGTAATTTAGATATACATAAAAAAAGCGCCTTTTTGAAGGCGCTTTTTTTATATTTTTATTTGTCGTTCTATTTGTTGGTCTAGAGATATAAAGGTTTCTGTTCTAGAAACACCAGCAATGGATTGTATATCATTATTTAGTAAATGCATTAAATGCTCGTTGTCCTTACATAGTATTTTTATTAATATACTCCAGTTTCCTGTAGTGTAATGACACTCTAAAACTTCGGGTATTTTTTTTAATTGTTTAACTGCTTCCGGATTACTCATGGCTTTGTCTAAATAAATACCTACAAATGCCATAGTGGTATAGCCCAAAACTTTTGGGTTAATAACAAATTTAGAGCCTGCTATTAATTTAGATTTTTCTAGTTTTCTTAAGCGTTGGTGTATGGCAGCTCCAGAGATACCGACTTGACGTGCGATTTCTAAAACAGGTGTTCTGGCATCTTGCATTAAAGCACGAAGTATCTTTTTATCGATACCATCTATAGTAATGTTATTGTTTGTAGTTTTCAAGTTGAAATAGGTTAAAATTTAAAAGATAAATTTAAACAATCTATTTTAAATTGTAACATGGTGTTTTAAAGACATTGTTTTTACACGCATTAAGGATGGAAATGGCATCCTTTTTTGCCATTAAAAGCAAAAAAGATATAATGTACAGCCTGACCTAAGCAATACTTACAAGGTTAATTAAAACCTTGTAAGTGTTGTGTGGTAATGCCCAAAAATTAAACATTTAATGGGTTGTAGCCTAAATATGGGACTTCGGTTTCTTTAAAAGTAATTCCGTAATCCTTTAATTCTTCTAGAATTGGAGTGTAGACTTCTTTTGTAATTGGTATTTGTACGCCTGGAGTTGTAATCTTACCATTTAATATGGCTAAGGTTGCAATTGCCACAGGAAGTCCTACGGTTTTTGCCATAGCTGTGTAAGTTTGGTCTTCGCCAAGGGTAACCATTGTAGAGTCTATTTGGTGTTTTTTACCATCAAGCTCATAACCAAATTTGTGGTACATGACAATCATGTCCTTGTCTTTAGGGTCTAACGTCCAGCTGTCTAGTAATATTTTTTGTAATATTTGAGCAGGCGTTGCTTTTTTAAGTTCGACCATTTTAGTTTTGCTAAACAGGTCTAGCTCTAAAAACTTGTCCCAAATAATATCATCTTGATCTATTTTTAAGGCGTGTCTAAATTTAAGCTCAACAGAGTCTGTTGGGCTGTAAGGTAAAAAGGCGTTTACAAAGTCGCGATAGGTCATATTCTCACTATCATCTATAGTGTAACTATCGTCTGTCATGCCTAATGCTACAAAGACTTGCCAAGCTCTGGAAAATCCAACACGACGCATCGTCCCACGATATAATGTTTTTACATTGTCAAGATTATACACGCTTTGGTATTTTAATGAGTCGCGATTAGCGTAAGCTTCAAAGCGTCCAAAACCGTCAACGTCTAAAAATTCGGTACGTCTAAATAAGCGGTTATAAGGTATGTATTTGTATGTGTTTTCTTGTAAAAATTTGGCTGCACCACCTTGTCCTGCTGTGACTACATTTCTTGGATTCCAAGTAAATTTGTAATTCCATAAATTGTTATCACTTTCTGGAGCTACTAATCCACCAGTAAAGGACTCGAATAATATAATTTTTCCGCCTTTATCACGAATACCATCAATAACTTGCATGGCACTCATATGATCTAGTCCTGGATCTACACCAATCTCGTTCATAAAGACTAACCCTTTGTCTTTAGCATCTTGATCTAAAGCTTGCATTTCATCACTTACATAAGACGCTGTGACCATACTTTTATTAAAAGTAATACAGTCTTTTGCAACTTCTATATGGAATCTTGCTGGTAGCATAGACACCACGATATCTGCAGCTTTTATAGCTTGCTCTCTAGATGCTGGATCAAATACATCTAAACTTATTGCCGAGGCATTAGTATGATTACTAGTCATTATTTTTGCGCTTTCAACATTTAAGTCACCAACTGTAATATGTAATTTTTCGGTTTCTGATTTATCTAGTAAGTATTTAATAAGGTACGAGGTTGATTTTCCGGAACCTATGACTAATATCTTTCGCATAATGGGATTTGTTGAGTATTTTTGAACTACGAATGTAGAAAATTTTAATTGGGATAAAAACGAAAATGAAGTATTTATATGAATAAGAAGCTATTACTTTTAGGAACTATTTTGGGATTATTAAGTGTTGTTTTAGGTGCTTTTGGAGCGCATGGATTAAAAGCTTTAGTGTCTGCAGAAGCAGTCCAAAGTTACGAAACTGGTGTGCGCTACCAAATGTATCATGCATTATTGTTGTTAGTCGTTGGGAGTCATAATTTGGTGTCCTCAAAATCTAAAACAATAATTTTTTATTTGGTTTTGTCAGGTATAATCTTGTTTTCCGGATCTATTTACGGATTAGCAACTAACACATTAACTGCTTTTAATTTTAAATTAATAGCGTTTGTGACACCAATAGGAGGTTTACTATTAATCTTGTCATGGTTTATCCTGTTGATAAATATTTTAAAGATCAAACAGAATAATTAGTAATTGTTTGGCGTTTCTAGTGTAATAATTTTAACTTTGCAACTCAAACAACACATACACAACACACACAAATTATGGTAGACCATACCCAATTTACGAAAACGATTGCGTTGGAACAGTACGGAATCAAAAATGCCCAAGTAAAATATCAATTAACACCAGATCAATTACAAGAGGAAACTCTAGAAAAAGGTCAAGGTAAAGTAGCCTCTTCAGGAGCTTTAGCAGTAAATACAGGCGAGTTTACAGGACGTTCTCCAATGGACCGTTTTATTGTAAAAGACAGTATTACTGAAGATAAAGTGTGGTGGGGAAATATCAACATTCCTTTTGATGCTGATAAGTTTCAAAAACTATACGATAAAGTAACAGATTACTTATCTAACAAAGAGGTTTTTGTTAGAGATAGTTTTGCTTGTGCTGATGAAGACTACAAACTAAACATTCGTGTTATAAATGAGTATTCATGGAGTAACATGTTTGCTTACAATATGTTTTTAAGACCAACTGAAGAAGAGTTAAAAGATTTTACTCCAGAGTGGACTGTAGTTAACGCTCCAGGTTTTATGGCAGATCCAGAAGTTGATGGTACACGTCAGCATAACTTTGCTATTTTAGATTTTACTAGAAAAATTGCTTTAATTGGTGGTACAGGTTACACAGGAGAAATCAAAAAAGGAATCTTCTCAGCACTAAACTTTATTTTACCAGTTTACAAAAACACATTACCAATGCACTGTAGTGCAAATGTTGGTAAGGATGGCGACACAGCAATTTTCTTTGGGTTATCAGGAACAGGAAAAACAACATTGTCTACAGATCCTGACAGAAGCTTAATTGGAGATGATGAGCATGGTTGGACTGCAGAGAATACTGTGTTTAACTTTGAAGGTGGTTGTTACGCTAAAGTGATTAACTTATCAGGAGAGCAAGAACCAGAAATTTTTGGTGCGATTAAAAAAGGAGCAATCCTAGAAAACGTTATCATGAATGATAAAGGAGAGGTAGATTTTGAAGACACTTCTATTACACAAAATACGCGTGTAAGTTATCCAATACATCATATTGAAAACATTAGGGTACCATCTACAGGAGAGAATCCTAAAAACATTTTCTTTTTAACAGCAGATGCTTTTGGAGTATTGCCTCCAATATCTAAACTAACACCAGCTCAAGCTGCTTTCCATTTTATATCTGGTTATACTGCAAAAGTAGCAGGTACCGAAGCTGGAATTACTGAGCCAGTACCAAGTTTTTCGGCATGTTTTGGAGCACCTTTTATGCCTTTACATCCAACAAAATATGCTGAGATGTTAAGTAAAAAAATGAAAGACGCTAACGTAAACGTATGGTTGATTAACACAGGTTGGACTGGAGGATCTTACGGAGTAGGAAGCAGAATTAAGTTAAAATATACGCGTGCTATGATTAGTGCAGTACTTAATGGAGATTTAGGATTGTATAACTATAAAGATTATCACATCCATTCTGTATTTGGTGTAGCACAACCTAGAACTTGTCCAGGTGTACCTGATGAGGTGTTAAGCCCAAGAGCAACTTGGAAAGACGATAAAGAATATTACAAGACAGCTTTTAAACTAGCTAATGCTTTTAGAGAGAATTTTGAGAAATTTGAATCTTATGCAAGCGAAGAAATTAGACGTGGTGGACCACAACGTTACGCTGAATAGTAATAGATAAAGTGTTAATAAAAAAAGCGCCAATTGAAATTTTCAATTGGCGCTTTTAATTTATAGTAGATTAAGGTTTATTTACCTTTATTAACTTTGTCAATATATTTTTGAAGAGCCATAGTCATAGATGGTGTTTCAGGTGTTGGAGCAGCAATGTCTACACGCAATCCTTTTTCTTCAACAGCTTTAATGGTCGTGTTACCAAAAACAGCAATTCTAGTATCGTTTTGTTTAAATTCTGGAAAATTGTGGAATAAAGACTCGATACCACTAGGACTAAAAAATACTAAAATGTCATAAGTTACATTTTCTAAATCTGATAAGTCACTAATAACTGTCTTATAAAAGACAGCTTCTTTCCAATCAATATTTAATGCGTTTAAAGTTTCTGGTACCTCAGGCTTTAATTTGTCTGTTGTAGGTAATAAAAACTTTTCGTCTTTATATTTTTTTATTAAAGGTGATAAGTCTGCAAAATTACGTTTACCAACATAAATTTTACGCTTTCTGTACACTACATATTTTTGTAAATAGTAAGCAACTGCTTCAGATTGACAAAAATATTTTAAAGAATCTGGCACTTTAAAACGCATTTCTTCAGCCACTCTAAAAAAGTGATCAACAGCATTTCTACTAGTTAAAATAATAGCAGTGTAATTTTTTAAATCAACTTTTTGTTGTCTGATATCTTTGGATGGCACACCTTCTACATGAATAAAAGGTCTAAAATCAATTTTTACTTTCTGCTTTTCAGAGAGATCAAAATAAGGCGAATTTTCTATTTTAGGTTCCGGTTGCGAGACTAAAATCGTTTTCACTTTCATAAGTTGTATAATTTTATTTAGACCCAATTAGTTGTTATAATTTTATATAAAACAACATAAGGTGCAATTTCGAGAGTGCAAAGATACAAAATAAAATAAAACAAGCTCTTTCTAAAGACATTAAGATTATTCTTAATAAATAAAAACAAGCCAAAAAATTGCAAAGCTAAAAGGATGGCAAGCAGTGTAATTAATAGGGTTTGGTTAGGTGTTAATGTATAGATTAGTAAAGCATTTATTGGTAGAAGTACTAATCCTACAAAGTTTTGAAAGCTAGTTTTTTCAAAAATATACTTATCTATAATAGGCTCTATATCCAATACGCTTGATAATAATCTTTCAAAAAGCACTTTTAATATTAAAAATAACCCAATAAGTAAAGCGTATTTAAAGACGTCTACTTGTGGTAACCTGTTTAAGGATTGCTCATTTAAATAGGTGTGCAGTAAAAGTCCTAAGTTTAGTATAAAGTTTAAAAACAACAAACCTTCAAATAAATCAAAAAAGCGCTGTTCCTTTATATATAGGTTAGTATGTCTGGAGTTAAATAATAGTAAGATAAACTCATTAAACCTTTTAGTAAATAATGTCTTAGATAGCGCTACAATAATTAGGCAACCTATAAAAGTTAGGGTTAAAATATCTACAGTATATAGGTCTCTTAGCATGGCATAAAATTATTATTTTTTAATAGTAAATCGTCTAATAATTAAGTAATTTTTATAATTAAGTAATTTTATAAAAATGTACATTTGCCTAAATTTTAATTAGTATTGATGCAAGACGCTGTTGTTATAATACCAACATACAACGAAATTGAGAATATAGAAGCTATTTTAAGTGCAGTGTTTGCACTTCCTAAAGCATTTGATGTGTTAGTGGTGGACGATAATTCGCCAGATCAAACCGCTGTTAAGGTTAAAGCATTACAAGCAGAGTTTGACAATAAGCTATTTTTAGAAGTTAGAAAAGAAAAATCTGGGTTAGGTACTGCGTATATACATGGTTTTAAATGGGCTTTAAAAAAGCACTACCAATATATTTTTGAGATGGATGCAGATTTTTCTCATAACCCAACAGATTTAATACGTTTGTATGATGCTTGTCGTTTAGACAATGCAGACTTAGCCATAGGGTCGCGTTATGTAAAAGGTGTCAATGTAGTCAATTGGCCTCTAGGTCGTGTAATATTGTCTTATGGTGCTTCTATTTATGTAAGATTAATTACAGGTATGCGTGTTAAAGACGCTACTGCAGGTTTTATATGTTACAAAAGACAGGTTTTAGAGCAACTAAACTTAGATCAAATAAAGTTTGTTGGCTACGCGTTTCAAATAGAAATGAAATTTAAGGCGTATTTAAAAAAGTTTAAATTAGTAGAAGTCCCAGTCATATTTACTGACAGAACAAAAGGAGAATCTAAATTAAGCTCAAGTATAATATCCGAAGCTATATTTGGTGTTATAAGTATGAAAATTAAAAGTTTATTCAAATCCAATTAATAATGCAAAACAAGAAGACACTTATTAAAAATGCAAAAATCGTTAATGAAGGCACAATTTTTAATGGTGATATATTAATCGAAGGTCAGTTTATTACAAAAATAGACCATTCTATTAGCCCAAAATCTGCAGATGTTAATGTTTTTGACGCAGAGGGTAAATATGTCATTCCAGGAGCAATTGATGATCAAGTGCATTTTAGAGAACCAGGATTAACGCACAAAGCAAATATAGAGACTGAGTCTAGAGCTGCTATTGCTGGTGGAATTACCTCTTTTATCGAGATGCCAAACACTAATCCACAAACAACAACTATTGAAAAGCTAGACGAGAAATTTGCAATTGCTGCTAAAAAATCATGGGCTAACTATTCCTTTATGTTTGGTGGTACTAATGACAATTTAGAAGAAATTTTAAAAGTAAATAAAAAGGAAGTTGCAGGTCTAAAACTATTTTTAGGATCGTCAACGGGTAATATGCTTGTTGATAATCCAGAGGTTTTAGAAAAAATATTTAACAGTACAGATTTATTAATTTCTGTGCATTGTGAGGACGAAGCAACCATCCAAAAAAACTTAGATATTTATAAGGAACGTTATGGAGATGACATTCCTGTAAATTTTCATCCTATAATTAGAAGTGAGGAAGCATGCTATATTTCTTCTTCTAAAGCTATAGAATTAGCTAAAAAGACAGGAGCACGTTTACATGTGTTTCATTTATCTACAGGTAAGGAAACCGAATTGTTTGACAATAAAGTACCTTTAAAAGATAAAAAAATTACTGCAGAGGTTTGTATACATCACCTGTGGTTTAGCGATAAAGATTATGACGAGAAAGGCACGCTAATTAAATGGAATCCTGCGGTTAAAACCGAAAAAGATCGCGAGCAACTACTTAAAGCCTTGTTAGATGACAAGATAGACGTTATTGCTACAGATCATGCACCACATACCTTTGAAGAAAAATCAAACGTATACACATCTGCACCATCTGGAGGTCCTTTAGTACAGCATGCATTACCAGCATTGCTAGAAATGTATCATGATGGTGATATCTCTATTGAGAAGATTGTAGAAAAATTTTGCCATAATCCAGCTATTTTATTTGAAGTAGAAAAACGTGGATATATCAGAGAAGGCTATTTTGCAGACCTAGTTGTTGTAGATTTAAACAACCCTTGGACTGTTAAAAAGGATAATATTTTATATAAATGTGGATGGTCTCCTTTTGAGGGTACAACATTTAAATCTAGGATTACTCATACGTTTGTAAATGGTGGTTTAGCTTATAAAAACTTTAAGTTTTATGATACTAACTACGCACAACGCTTAACCTTTAATAGATAGTTATGTTAAAACAGAACATTGTAATATACATATTTATAACCTTGTTATTTGTGTCTTGTTACGGAATTGAAAAACCAAAAAAACCTGAAAATTTAATGAGTAAGGATAAAATGGTAGATGTTCTGGTAGAATTAGCATTAGTGTCTTCTGCTAAAGGAATTAATAAACGTGAGCTAGAAAATAAAGGGATAGTACCTGATACATTTGTTTACAGAAAACATAAAATTGACAGTACCATATTTGCAGACAGTAATAACTACTATGCATATGACATAGATGAATATTCTCAAATATATAAGGATGTTAGAGATAGTCTAGAAAGTTTAAGGACTTTTTATAAAGCCGAAGAGAAAAAGGAAGACAAAATCAAACAAAAAGAATTAAAAGAAACGGTTAAACAAAAGCTTGATCGCGTGCAAACGCCAAAGTAGTTTGTTTTAAACTAATGTCTATACTTGTAAAATTATAATCTATAGCAGTTGTAATTTTACTATTACTAAATTGACTTTGGGACAAAGTCGAATGTGCTGTTTGTTTAGACAACAAGCGTCGTTTACCAGTAAGTTTCTGTTTTATCCAATCCAATCGCCAACCTAAAGCTAATAGTAGTTTTGTGGCTTTCTTTTTTGGAGGGACTACATTTAGGTAGTTGGCAGTTTTGTAAATAAAGTCTTTAAAGCTTAAGTTTTCAGATACCAGTATGTAGCGTTCATTAATAATGTTGCTTTTCATAAGTGTAACCATACAACTTACAACATCATTAACATCCACGTAACCTGTACTTCCCGTAGTGTAATAGGTCATGCCTTTATTTATCATAGTAATAAGCGATCCACTACCATAATTCCATATTCCAGGACCAATTATAATTCCAGGATTTACAATAACAGCATCCAAGCCTTCTTGTGTACCACGCCAAACTTCAAGCTCTGCACCATACTTGGTTATAGCATAAACACTATTGTCAAATTCCTGATTCCAATCCGTATCTTCAGTAATTAATTGTGCATTATTAGTTGGTGTACCAATAGCAGCAATGGAGCTGACATAGCATAGTTTTATTACCTGATTAGATAAACATTGGTTAACAATATTTGCTGTCCCTTCAATATTAGTTTTTCTAAGTAGTTCAAACTTATTAGGTTCAAAAGACACAAAAGCAGCACAATGATAAACATGGGTAATGCCATTAAAAGCGTCAGTTAAATCTGGTATATCGTTTAAGTCGGCTTTTACCCAATCAATTTTGCTAAAAAGGACATCAGGTGTGTCAGTATAATAGCTAAAAATGCGTTTAACGGTTTCAAACTTTTTTTCATTTCTATAAATAGCACGTACAGATTGGTTTTCATTTAATAAATTAAACAATAAGTGTGCACCAACCAAGCCTGTTCCTCCTGTAACTAAAATCATACCTCTAAGGTAATAAATATTAGATATTGTATGTAGTTTATGGCACGATTTTTATCTTTGCGTCTTCAATAATAAAACCACACTAAAATGGCTAATGCATTTGTAGAAGAATTAAGATGGAGAGGGATGGTACACGATATCATGCCAGGAACCGAAGCGCAACTGGATAAAGAGATGACCACAGCCTATATTGGTTTTGACCCAACATCAGACTCGTTACACATAGGTAGTTTAGTACCAATAATATTGCTAGTACATTTAAAAAAAGCAGGACATAAACCCGTAGCTTTAGTAGGTGGAGCAACAGGTATGATTGGAGATCCTTCTGGTAAAAGTGACGAGCGTAATTTGTTGGACGAAGCCACACTTAACCATAACGTAGCAGGTATTAAGTCTGTATTGTCTCGTTTTTTAGACTTTAACTCTAACGATAAAAACGCACCAGTTTTAGTTAATAATTATGATTGGATGAAATCGTTTTCATTTATAGATTTTGCGCGTGATGTTGGTAAACGTATTACTGTAAACTACATGATGGCTAAGGATAGCGTTAAAAAACGTCTGTCGGGAGAAGAAGGTAATGTAGGTATGAGTTTTACTGAGTTTACTTACCAATTAATCCAAGGATACGATTTTTACCATTTACACAAAAACCTAAATTGTAAATTACAAATGGGTGGAAGTGATCAGTGGGGAAACATCACCACAGGAACAGAATTAGTAAGACGTATGAATGTTGGTGATGACACAGCTAAAGCTTACGCGATGACCTGTCCTTTAATTACAAAAGCAGACGGAAGTAAATTTGGTAAAAGCGAAGGTGGCAATGTTTGGTTAGATACTGATAAAACCAGTGTATATAAATTCTACCAGTTTTGGCTAAACAGCTCAGACGAAGATGCAGAGAAGTACATCAAAATTTTCACCTTTTTAGATAAAGATACCATTGAGGCTTTAATTGCAGAACATAAAGAAAATCCAGGTTTTAGAGCCTTACAAAAACGATTAGCAGAAGAGGTGACTACTTTTGTACATAGTAAAGAAGAATTAGAAAATGCTGAAAAAGCATCGGGAATATTGTTTAGTAAAGATTTTAAAAATGAAATTAAGCAGCTAAACGAAAATTTATTTTTAGATGTTTTTGAAGGTGTTCCACAAGCCGAAGTGTCTATGGACAAAATCGAAGCTGGTTTAGACATGATTGCTGTATTAGCTGCCGAAACTGATTTTTTAGCCAGTAATGGAGAAGCACGTCGTGCATTAAAAGAAAACTCGGTGTCTGTAAACAAGGATAAAGTAACAGAGGATTACACAATTACTAAAGACGATTTAATTAACGATAAGTACATTGTAATTAACAGAGGTAAAAAAACGACCTTTATTATTAAAGCTATCTAAAAAATTGCTTAGGTTGTAAATCTCAAATACCATAGTAAACAATAAAGCCTGCTTAAAATAAGCAGGCTTTTTTTTATGAAATCAGTTAACCAACCAAAAACTAATTTCTCTTTTTCATATTAGGTTAGTCGTATCTTTTTTAAAGTCCTTACAATACCATTAAATTACAGCCTCTAATATCACTATTATCAAAGCGACCAATAATTTCAAAGTCCTCATTATCATGTGCTTTACCTAAATCTTGGGTCGCAATAAAACTACAAGAATTTATATTTGCCAAATCAATAACATTAATACCACCAGTTTTAGCACTATTAAAAACGGTTAAAGCATCTTCAGTGTCTCTAGTTAAAATACGCATCCATGGTGGACAGTTAAAAATACCATGTCCTTTGGAGTATGCTTGGCTTAATAACTCTGTCATACCATACTCGCTATGTATTGCATCCACACCAAAACCTGCTTTTAAGGTGTTGTGTAACTCTTCTCTTATCACTTCTTTACGACGTCCTTTCATACCACCAGTTTCCATAATAATAGTATGTTTAAGGTTAAAAGTGTGCAAATCTATTAAATCTAATAGCGCAAAGGATACACCAATAAGTAGCACCTTTTCTTCAGCATGATCCAATGCAATTAGTGTGTCCTTTAATTGGTCTAAATTATTTAAGTAAAAACCACTTTGTGGCTTATTGGAGTCTTTAATTAAATGGTCTACCATATAAACTAAAGAGGAGCCTTCGCGTTCTAAATAATTAGGTAATAAGGCTAAAATGGTATAATCTTTTACATTACCATAAAAATGCTTAAAACCTAATTTAAAACTAGTTTCATACACGCTTAAGTCAGATACCAAATGCTTACTGGTAATTTGTCCTGTAGTACCACTACTTGAAAAAGTAGTTTCAATAGGGTTAGTTGTACTTAATACCTGATGAGATTTAAAAAATTGTATGGGTAAAAACGGAATCTCATGCAAGTCTGAGATATCACTTGGATTAATATACAGTAAGTCGCAAAACGAACGATAGATTGTATTGTTTTCAAACTGAAAACGAAACACCTCTAAGGCTTTTGCCTTAAATTGCTCAGGAGTTATAATTGTAAAAATGTCCTTAGTCGTAGTCATGAAATTGTAAAACACAAAAGTATATAAAATAAAAAAAGCGTTGCTATTGCAACGCTTTTTTTGTGAGGTATAATAAAACTTATTCTATTACTAATTTTTTAGTAGTAGTCGCTCCATTTTGCGTTAATTTTAAAATGTAAACACCAGCTTTTAAATTAGACACGTTTAAACGACTAGTCGTTAATGTTGTGTTTAATACTTGCTTTCCTAAAACATCATAAGCAACAACAGCAACTGGCTGGTTGTTTGCAGTTTTGATATTTACAAATCCGTTAGACGTTGGATTAGGGAATACTGAGAATTCTGATTGTTTAAAAGTTGTTGTTGATAGTGTTGGAATAACAAATGTACAAGCTGTTAGGTTTTGATAAGCTTGACTAGTAATCCAATTAGCAGGATTATTTATAGCAGCTTTTAATGTATCTACATCTCCAGTAGTAGTTGAGCAATCATAAAAACCACTGTCTGCTTCTGGGTCTAAAGCTATAAAGTTTGCATTAGCAGTACTTGGTAATGCAGATGTGTTAGAACTCGTTGAATCTGAGTCCCAATCACCATTCATTTGTATACCAGCATAAAAACCAGAGACATTAGTTCCGTTAGGTACATTACCTGGGTCATAAGCAAAAACTTGGTCACCACTTGCAGACAAATTAACATTACTATTTGTGTATGTTCCGTGTGTTACTGCATCAGCTGCAATATCAGTAAATGTCACAACTGTACCAGCTGTTAAAACACTATTAGGAGATGTCCAAACAAATGTTCCTTCATTCGCTCTAAAACCTCCTGCTGCTTGCCAACCATTGTCAGTAAATTCTATTTGGGTTCCTGCAGGCATATCTACAAAAGTTACAAAAGAAAAACTATCTGGAGTATCAGAGTTATAACCAGTAAACGCTATATCTCCTGCTTGAAGTTGAGCACTTGCAGTAAAGACGCTAGTTAAAGTAAAAAGTAAAAAGTAAATTTTTTTCATATAAATGTGTTGTTAAATTTAGCTTCAAATCTATACAAAAAAAAAGAGTTATCTGATAACAGATAACTCTTTTAACAATACCTTAATATTGGATTATTCTACTATTAATCGCTTAGTAGTAGAGGTTCCGTTTTGGTTTAATTTTAATATGTAAACACCAGTAGTTAAACTAGTAACGTCTAATGTATTGTTGTTAAGTGTTTTAGATAAAACTTGCTTTCCTAATACATCATATACAGTAACATTAACAGCAGTATTTGCTTTAGTTGTAATGTTTACAAATCCTGAATTTGTTGGATTTGGATAGATGTTAAAGTTAACTTTGTCAAAAGTGTCTACTGATAAAGCGTTGTTAGTATAAGTTGCTATTGGGTAAGGTACAGTTGTTGCATCATTAGTTGTACCTCCTTCTAATTGGTTAGCACCACTAAAAGTCCAGTTTGCTAATACAAATGTTCCATCAGGTCCAGTATTATTTACTCTGTAACCCCAACCATCTAAATGATCCCATTCAGGACATGTCGTTCCGCTAGCATTAGGATCACAATCAACAGTTCCAAAAGTGTCGATAATTGTAGCTCCTTCGTATAATTCAATTGCATCATCTCCATTAATACCTACAACAGCATTAGTGTAAGTTGGTGCAAAACCAAAAAAGCTTGTAAAGTTTGTAGCATCAGTTGTTAAAAATATTCTAGTTCCTGCAGTTATTGCATCAGCAGGAAAATTATATTCAACATTACCAGCAGAAGAGCCACCACCATTGGTTACAGAGCTTATTCCGAAAACACTAAGATCAGAAATATCTGCTAATGCCATTAATTCAATACCTTTTGGTGTACCACCACTTAAAGGACCATCATAGGCTCCAACTAAAACTAAAGCGTTAGTTGCAGCTCCAAATACATTACCAGTAATTGCAACTGTTTGGTTAGCAGCAGGAGCAGAAGATATTGTAATATCTCCAGCGTAACTATTTACAGATAAACCAGAAGCTAATCTTACAAATACTTCAGTGTTTGCAACTGTACCAGAAACTTGAGGTACTGTGACAGAATTTGAAAAACCTGTTCCTGATGTTAATGATACTTCAAAATTTATTGGAGCAGTAACAGTAATATCATTTGTTAAAAATAAGCCTTCTACAGATATTGAGTCCTCATTAGATGGTCCAGAACCAACAGCATAATTTAAGGCGTCTGGAGTACCAAAAACACTAAATTGAGGTATAGCAGGACTAACTGTTCCTGTTAACGCTAAAGTAGCATCAGTTGTACCCATTGATGAAGCTGTAATATCTCCTGTATAAGTGCTTGCGCTAAGTTCCGAAGTTAATCTAACATATACAGTTGTTGTTGTGGCAGTACCACCAATTTGAAAAACAGTCGTAGATGAACCATAAGGTCCTGCAGCAGCATCTGCAACTTCAAAGTTTGCTGGAGCAGTAACAGTAATGTCTTGTGTTAAATTTAAACCAGATACGTTAAAAGATTGTTCTGTAGATGGACCGTTACCCTCAAAATAATCTAGGCTAGAAACACTACCAATAATATTTACAGTTGGTGTTGTATTGACTGTAGTTGTATAACTTCCAAATGGTACAATGGTGCTTAAAGCAGCACCTCCATTACAAGTACCCTCACCATCTAATAGATTTTGTGTTCCAAAAGTAAAATCTAATGGGTCAAATACTCCAGCATTGGCAGGTATACCATCAACTCTGTAATAATAAGTGTCTACATGTTCCCAAGCTGTATTTGATCCATCTACACCATCTTCTCCAAATCTATCTATAACAGTCATCGATGCGTCCACTAATTGAAAACCATCATCACCATTACTGCTGATACCAGAATTCGATACAACATTTGTAGTAATACCAAATTCAGTAGATAAAACTGCTGCATCATTTGTAATGTATGCAAAAGTATTAGTAAGTGTACCTAAACTGGAAAGGTCCATGTTAGAACCAAATCCGCCACCATTAGATTGTCTTTGTAAATTCCATCCTGTAAAGTCAATCATTCCGTTTACATAGATTTCTACAGTTCTACCAGAAGCTCCAGAGCATGGTGAGTCAGCATAACCTGTAATAACTGCTTCTTGTGCAAAAGACACTGAAGTTATTAAAATTGTTAAAATTAAAAAGTAAAGTTTTTTCATAATTAATGGATATAAAATTAGGCAATAAAGATACATAGAAAATTGACTTAACCCAATTATTAATAAGGCTATCCTGCTTCTTAATGTTAAAATAACATCATTTTAATGCTTTGGTTATCAGATTTGTAGTTAAAGACTGATTATGCGTCTATTATATTTTTTTAGATTAATTTAGCATGTTATCTTAATGTTATTAATTATTTAAAAATTAAATCTTTTAGTAATAGTTTTATCTTTACATTAATATAACCATTATGTAATTCAATAGTAAAGTCCCTAAAAATTTTACAACATCAGGTTGTTTTAAATAATTGACTGCCTATTGAAATACCATGTGATAGATAAAAAAAACACATATAATAGACACATGAATAAAAAAGACATTAAAATCCTTTTAGTGGATGATGAGCCAGACATTTTAGAAATTGTAGGTTATAATTTAACTAATGAAGGCTATCAAGTAGTTACAGCTAAAAACGGATTAGAAGCAGTCAAAAAAGCTAAAAAAGAAAAGCCACAGCTTATTATTCTAGATGTGATGATGCCAGAAATGGATGGTATAGAAGCGTGTGAAGCTATTAGGAAAATTCCAGAATTAAGCGCATCGCTTATTACGTTTTTAACAGCCAGAGGAGAAGACTACTCGCAAGTGGCTGGATTTGATGCAGGAGCAGATGATTATATTACTAAGCCTATTAAGCCAAAAGTATTGGTTAGTAAGGTTAAAGCATTGTTACGTCGTTTAAAAGCAGAAGAGACTAGTAAGTCTTTAATGACCATTGGTAACCTGGTAATTAATAGAGAGGAATATAAAATTATTCTGGATGGTGACGAGATTATTTTACCAAGAAAAGAATTTGAATTATTATCTTTATTAGCCTCTAAACCTAATAAAGTCTTTAAAAGAGAAGATATTTTAGATCGTGTTTGGGGTAACGAAGTCGTTGTTGGTGGACGTACAATTGACGTACATATAAGAAAACTACGAGAAAAAATTGGCGATGACAGTTTTAAAACCGTCAAAGGTGTTGGTTATAAATTTGTAGAATAATTTGAAGTTAAAAAAGACTTACAAGTTTGCATTAAAAACCTCGTTTTTAATAACAATCTTCCTAACCCTTTTTATGGGTTTGTTTTTATATACGTTTTATATTGTGGACGTAGGACAATTGCTGCTTTTTGCTTTCGCAACCTTTAGCGTCTCGTTTTTAATAACACAGTTTAGGGTAGAAAAATTTATCTATAAACGTATTAACAAAATTTACAAAGATCTTACCCTTTTAGAAGCAGTTAGTTTTAGTAAAAAAAGCATCACTACAGACATGGCTACGCTGACCAAACAGATAGACCAATATGCTAAAAACAAAAAACTAGAAATTGAAACACTTAAAGTAAGAGAAGAATACCGTAAGGAGTTTATGGGTAATATTTCCCATGAGCTTAAAACACCATTATTTACAGTACAAGGCTATCTAGAAACATTGTTAGATGGTGCTATGAATGACAAAAATGTAGCAGAAAAATATTTAGAAAGAGCCAATAAAGGTGTGGAGCGACTAATCTATATTGTTAAGGATTTGGACATGATAACCAAACTTGAAGTTGGAGATTTAAGTCTAAACGTCGATACTTTTGATATTGTGGCGCTAGTGCAAAGCGTTTTTGAGCTTTTAGAAATGAAGGCAGCCAAGAAAAAAATTACCTTAACCTTTGATATGGATTACAAGTATCCAATAATGGTAAAAGGCGATGAAGAGCGTATACAACAAGTTTTGACCAACTTGATTGTTAATTCTATTAAATATGGACGCGAAAAAGGAACGACCGAAATTAGTATAGAAAAACTAATTAAAAACAAAGTCATTGTCAGAGTAACAGACAATGGAGAAGGGATTGAGAAAAAACATATCTCTAGATTGTTTGAGCGTTTTTACAGAGTCGATAAAAGTGGATCACGTAAAGAAGGTGGTTCTGGTTTAGGACTAGCAATAGTTAAACATATTATTGAGGCACACGACGAAAAAATTTATGTGGAAAGCGAGTTTAATATTGGTAGCGAGTTTTCTTTTACCCTTGAAAAAGCAAAAACAACCCCTTAAAATCAATGGTGTTATTAAAAGCCTTAAAACCAGAATAGGCAGTCACACGTTCCAATTGTTTTAAAGTAAAATCTTCCTGACTACAACTAGCAATAATCCCTTGGTTGTTTAAATAGTCAGCTAAATACTCTTGCTCAAATTGTCCAGGTGTTGGTATAAAAAACGCTTGTTTACCCAACTTGGCCAAATCCATAATAGTTGTATAACCAGATCTAGACACCACAAGTTCACTTTTATTAAGTGCCTGTTGCAATTCTTCGGTTTGCATAAAATTGTAAATCGTAAAAGGAGATTCCAACATAACGGTCTGTTCTGTTTCAATTTTTCCTCTAACAAACATCACCTTTCCTTTATAGTTAATTAAATCAGATAGTAGTTTTTCTTCTAATATAGTGCGTTGTGGCTCTGGTCCAGACAACAAAACCATGATATCATACTTCGGCTTAACCTTAATTTTTTCTAACCGACTTAAAGGACCAATGTACTTTATGTTTAAACCTTTGTTTTTAAAATTATGACCAAGGTTTCCGCTTAAATTAGGTTGGTTTTCAAAATCCGGAATCCAACATTCATCAAAAGCCTTTAAATAGTGATCATGAAAATAAGTACTTAATTTAGTAGTGCTTCCACTTAACACATTTAATTGGTGCGTTATAAATACAGAAGGTACCGTTTTGGACAAAACACCCATTCTATTATCAGATATAATACCCTTAATATTATAGTCCGTAATAATTTTTTGTGTCGCGCGATGTTCTTTTTTTATCGCTTTTTTAATTTTAGGTAATTGCCAAAGCATTAACCATTTAAACCATGTTTTAGATTTCGCATACGTAACATTATAAGCAGGTAATGTAAGGCAGGTCACACTCTCAAATTCTTTTTTAAGCAAATCTAACGCTTGACCATCGCTAGCAATAATAGGCTCAAAACCCGCTTCAATCAAGGCGTTAATAATAGGTATGCATCGCGTCGCATGACCAATTCCCCAATTTAAAGGTGCAACAAGAATTCTTTTTTTCATTATAAAAATTTGGGCGTTACCACAAGGGTCAGGCTGTCCGTTATATCTTTTTTTGCCATTTATGGCAGCAAAAAAAGGATGCCACTTCCATCCTTAACGCAGTAAAATGTCAAAATCAAAGATAATCATAAAGTTACTTAGGTATATTTCCTTAATTTTACGCCAGAAATAACAAATAGTTAAGAAGTGGGTAGCAAGAATAAGCAAAAAAGATTTAGAGAAAATGAAACCTTTGATAATGTGTTTCAGCCAACTAGAAGTCAATTAGTAGACCAGGTTTACGAGCATAAAGGAAATTGGAATAAAAATGTCTTTAAAAACAACAACCCATTAGTGTTAGAGCTAGGTTGTGGTAAAGGAGAATATAGTGTGGCTTTAGCAGAAAAGTTTCCAAACAAAAACTTTATTGGTATAGATATTAAAGGTGCACGTTTTTGGAGAGGAGCCAAAACTGCTACCGAAAATAACATGCCTAACGTTGCCTTTATACGCACACAAATTGAGTTGGTCGAGTCTGTTTTTGCAGAAAACGAAGTAGACGAAATCTGGATTACCTTTCCAGATCCACAAATAAAATATAAGCGTACAAAACACCGCATGACTAATTCGCAGTTTTTAAAACGTTACAAAACTATTTTAAAACCAGACGGAATCATGAATCTTAAAACAGATTCAGAGTTCATGCATGGTTACACATTAGGGTTACTACATGGTGAAGGTCATGAGGTATTACATTCTAATAACGATGTGTATAGACAAGACGGAAGCCCAGAAGAAGTAACTAGCATCCAAACACACTATGAAAGCATCTATTTAGAACAAAACAAACCAATTACGTATATTAGATTTAAAATTAACTAACTATTGAATTTAACAATTACCTTTTTTGTAAGCTTATTAATTGCACTTGTTGGTGTAATCCCTCCAGGATTGCTTAACATGACAGCAGCAAAAATTAGTATAAAAGAAGGGTATAGTCGTGGCTTAGTATTCTCGTTAGGGGTTTGTGTTATTGTAGTTATACAAACATTAATAGCGGTTATTTTTGCGCGCTATTTAAGTAAACATTCTGAGGTAGTTAGGATATTACAACAAGTAGCATTTGTATTATTTGTTTTAATAACGGTTTACTTTTTTTTATTAGCTACCAAGGATCCAAAACCAGAAGTAGAAGCCGATCGTAAAAGTAAACGCAGTCAGTTTTTTTATGGTATGGTGTTGTCAGCATTAAATGTGTTTCCAATTCCGTATCAAGCATATATGAGTATAACTTTGGCTAGTTTAGGTTGGATAACATTAGACAACCCAAATATTGCGTCCTATGTTGCTGGAGCAGCATCTGGTACGTTTGTGATGTTGTATATTTATGTGTTTTTTTTAAAAAAGATAAAAAGCAAAAAGCTAAAGTCACAAAAAAACATGAACTACATTATAGGTTCAATTACAGGTATAATTGCAATTGTAACACTAATAAATATTATAAAAGACTTTTAAAACTATGAAACCCGAAACACTTAATTTTTTTGATAAAGTGTATGAGGTGGCACGACAAATTCCGTATGGTCGTGTGACAAGTTATGGAGCTATAGCTAATTTTTTAGGCGCAACACGTGGAGCCAGAATGGTAGGTTATGCTATGAATGGGTCACATAATAAAGAGGTGCCTGCACACAGAGTGGTAAACCGTAAGGGATTACTAACTGGAAAACATCATTTTGATGGGACTAACCTTATGCAGCAATTACTAGAAAGCGAAGGTGTTGAGGTTGTAGACAACCAAATCCAAAATTTTGAAACCCTATTTTGGGATCCTTCTGCATTACTTTCGGAATAATTTTTGATACGTTTTTAGCATGAAGTACCTCACCCTTTTTAAAGTAGTCATGCTAATTTTTTTGGTTACATCTTGTAAAAAGGATAATAAAATAAAATTTCCAGTTTTAATTACTTCGGAATACGATACTGTTATTCAAATAAATAGTAAAGAAATGATGATTTCAGAACCTATTGTTTATGGGATTAATGTAAAAGATACATTAAGATTTTCAGGTTCATTCAACTATTTATCGCATAATTTTGATGAGTTATTAAGGAGTGAATTTAACAAAGCTGAAGATAGTATTCTAATTTTTGTAGATGCAAAACAGTTGAATTTTCATACTAGTGAAATGAATTTTTACTCTATAATTCCTCCGCCTCCACCACCTTTAAACAATTCAGAACCTTTTGATGTGAATTCAGAATATAATTACTCGAATGATCTCCAAATATTAAAGAGGCTACGAACAGAAAGAGAAAGAAAACATTATAAAACCTTACCAGTTTTTATTTTCAATAATTCTAAATTTGGTAGAGTAATTTCTAAACCTATAGTTAATGGTGATTTGTTTATGCAAGTTCAAGCAAAAGATAAAAATAACCAATGGAAACCAATAGAATATAATTATGTTCCAGGATTTATATGTGGTACTGGACATCAAGATTATTTTCTTAAACCAAAGCATTTTATTGTATCTACAATTAGAAAATATTCAGGAGATTATTTAACTAAGATGCGAGTCAAATTAATGTCTTCACAAAAAATATATTATTCAAATGAATTTGAAGGAGAAATAAATTTTTCTCAATTTAAAAAAACAGAAGCAGTAGTTTTTATGGAGAAAAAGTATCCAGATTCAATTATCGGAGAGCCTTATTACAAGAGAAAACTTATATTTCTCGATTATGATTAAATCTAACATTTATTCTTCATTTTATACAATTTACAAATAATTACATATTTTGCTTATTGGAGTTTAACCCATCATAACTTCCCTTTATAGTTCCATAAAAAACAACAAACCAAGCGCTTCATTCTTCAAGGTTTATGTAGTATCTTTGCATTTTAGAATCATTCTGAATTAGTTAACAATTATCCAGAGTGGATTATTTTAAGCTGTAGGCATAGTCTTCAAGCTATAATTTACTCTTTTTTTCTAAATAATTATGAAATTAAATAAACAAGACATACTTAAAGCGTTAGAAACTATAACAGTACCAGGAGAAGGTCAAAATATGGTAGAAAGCGGAGCAATAACAAACGTAGTAACTTTTGCAGACGAGGTTATTGTAGACATAACAATAAAAAACCCAGCTTTACAAGCGCGTAAAAAAACTGAGGTCGAAATCTTACAAGCCATTCACAAACAAGTGTATGAAAAAGCTAAGATTAAGGTTAATATTAAAGTGGACGCACCAGAAAAATCAGCACCAAACGTCATCAAAGGAAAACACATTCCTGGAATACAAAACATAGTAGCAGTAGCTTCTGGAAAAGGTGGTGTAGGTAAATCTACAGTAACAGCAAACCTAGCAGTAACGTTAGCAAAAATGGGCTTTAAAGTGGGTGTGTTAGATGCCGATATTTACGGACCATCAATGCCAATCATGTTTGATGTAGAGCTAGAACGTCCATTATCGACAACAGTAGATGGTAAATCAAAAATGAAACCTGTAGAAAACTACGGAGTCAAAATATTATCAATCGGGTTTTTTACAAAACCAGATCAAGCAGTTGTATGGCGTGGACCTATGGCAGCAAAAGCATTAAACCAAATGATTTTTGATGCAGCCTGGGGAGAATTAGACTTTTTACTAATTGACTTACCACCAGGAACAGGAGATATCCACTTAAGCATCATGCAATCACTACCAATAACAGGTGCAGTAGTGGTTAGTACACCACAAAACGTCGCTTTAGCAGATGCTAAAAAAGGAGTTGCAATGTTCCAACAAGACAGTATTAACGTACCAGTTTTAGGAATTATAGAAAACATGGCTTACTTTACACCAGCTGAATTACCAGATAATAAATACTATATCTTTGGTAAAGAAGGTGCTAAACACCTAGCTGAAGATTTACAAGTGCCTTTATTAGGAGAGTTACCATTAGTGCAAAGCGTACGCGAAGCAGGAGACGTTGGTCGTCCAGCAGCAATGCAAACCGGAACACCTCTAGAAAAAGCATTTGAAACAATAACACAAAACGTAGTGCAGCAAGTAGTGGACAGAAACGATAATCTTCCAGCGACAGAGGCTATTAAAATCACCACTATGGCAGGATGTTCTGCAGTTAATAAAAAATAAATGACAACACAAGAACTAAAATTAAACGTAGAAAAAGCATTAGAAGAAATTCGTCCTTTTTTACAAAGTGATGGAGGAGATATTGCGCTTTTATCTATCGAGAATAACGAAGTTAAAGTACAATTACAAGGTGCTTGTACCTCATGTAGTGTCAACCAAATGACGCTTAAGTCAGGTGTAGAGATGACTATCAAAAAGTACGCACCACAAATCGAACGTGTAATCAACGTGGCGTAAAACATAAGTTTTGGCGTTATCACAAAGGTCAGGCGCTCACAAAGTGGGTAAGTATTGAGCGTAGTCAAAGTACGCCATCCTTAATGCAGTTAAAAAGCTAACAAAAGTCATAAAACAAAACCAAATCTTGTTTTACTTTTGTCAAGTACACTTAAAGTCATAAGTAAAGGCTAAAGGTAAATTTGAAAAGAAAAAATAATGATTAAAACAGACATACTAATAATAGGAGCAGGACCAACTGGTCTTTTTGCTGTGTTTGAAGCAGGATTATTAAAATTAAAATGTCATTTAATAGACGCATTGCCACAACCAGGTGGACAATGCTCAGAGATATATCCTAAAAAACCTATTTATGATATTCCAGCCTATCCAGAAATTCTTGCAGGAGATTTAACGCATAAGTTAATGGAGCAATGCAAGCAATTTGAACCAGGTTTTACACTTGGCGAGCGTGCAGAAACGATTGACAAGCAAGAGGATGGAACCTTTATAGTAACCACTAATAAAGGTACAAAACATCACGCTCCTGTAGTGGCAATAGCAGGTGGATTAGGTAGTTTTGAGCCTCGTAAACCTATTATTGATAATCTAGCTAATTACGAAGACAAAGGGGTTGAATACATTATCAAAGAACCTGAGTTTTATAGAGATAAAAAAGTAGTCATTGCAGGTGGAGGAGATTCAGCTTTAGATTGGAGTATTTACCTAAGCGATATCGCTTCAGAAGTAACCTTAATCCATAGACGAAACGAGTTTAGAGGGCATTTAGATTCAGTAGAAAAAGTACAAGAATTAAAAAATGCAGGTAAGATTAATTTAATCACACCAGCTGAGGTTATTGGAGTAGAAGGGACTAATAAAGTAGAGGCTATTACTATAAAACAAGATGCTAAAACCTTTAAAAAAGAATGTGATCATTTTGTACCACTTTTTGGGTTGTCACCAAAATTAGGACCAATTGCAGATTGGGGTTTAGAGATAGAAAAAAATGCAATCAAGGTGGATAATAGCTTGGATTACCAAACTAACATTCCAGGTATTTTTGCTATTGGAGATGTTAATACCTATCCAGGAAAATTAAAATTAATTTTATGTGGTTTTCACGAAGCAACATTAATGTGTCAATCAGCGTATCAAATTATTAATCCAGGAAAACGCTATGTATTAAAATATACCACAGTCAGCGGAGTAGATGGTTTTGATGGTACACGTAAAGAAGCACCAAAAGCAGTGGTAAAATCGATTCAGTAGTCAGTAAATAGTAATAAGTAATGAGGGAATGGCAGTACAAAAATTTGAAGACTTACTAGTTTGGCAAAAGTCGCAGGATTTAACGATACAGATCTACAAAGCATTTCAAGATAATAAAGACTTTTCCTTTAAGCATCAAATAGCGAAGTCCGCTCGATGTTATATTTATCAATTAAATTGCATTATCTAGGTAAAACAATTGCTAATATTCTTATTGAAAATACTAACGAGTATAAAGTAACAACTAATCACTAATTACTTCTCCTCATGGAACAAGACATAAACATAAAAATAACAGACAGAGATGGTGTAACACATGAAGTGCTTGCACCAACAGACATGGCAATGAACCTTATGGAAGTAGTCCGCAGTTACGAGCTGGCTCCAGAAGGTACTATCGGAATCTGTGGTGGTATGGCAATGTGTGCAAGTTGTCAATGTTACGTGTTAAGTGATACAATGCTTCCAGAAATGCAAGACGATGAAGAAGCGATGCTTAGCGAAGCATTCAATGTCAAAGATAATTCAAGATTAGGTTGTCAAATACAAATGACACCAGACCTAGAAGGTCTGGAAGTCCAATTGGCTCCTGAAGAATAATCCAAATTTCAGCCCACACGTCATTGCGAACATAGTGAAGCAATCTACCTTACATTATTAGTAGCCTCGACAAAGTAAATTCTAATGGTCACGTCATTGCGAACATAGTGAAGCAATCTGTTTAATATTAGGTTTCTACATATAAAAAGCAAAGCAATCTGTATAATTACAGAGTCAGTTTCAAAAAAACAGCAAAACCTAACCGCTATAATCCAACAAACGTCTAGGACCTTCCAACAAAACACGCACAATTTGTAACGTACCATCTTCTTTAGTAGCAATTTGCCATTTAATCAAAGAAATCGCGCCATTTTCAATCTCAATACCAGTAATACTTCTGGGATGCACACAACTACCATCATTAAAAAAAGCCACATCACCAGGTTCCGGAAAACGTGGTCTGTGTGTATGACCAACAACAGTAATCATATTATTGTTTTCAGTAATCCATTTTTTGGTACGACGTTCGACTTTAATTAATTCCTTATAGTTTTTTGCAGGACTAGTGGGATCTGCAATACCCATAACATTTAAAGGTTTCCAAAGGACACGTACCATAAACCGACTCCATTTCCAGAAGGTATAATTCCACCAATCCGCTTGATGACCATGCGTTAAAAACACCTCTTGTTGCGTGTCTTTATGTTTTAAAATAATAGCTTCGTGGTATTCAATATCACCAAACAGTTCTACATCAGCGCCAACTTTAGGGTCAAAAAAAGAATGTAAATTTTTCTTAACATAGTCAGGATCGCGATATACCATATCATGATTTCCCCAAATCATATGCAAGCGGTTTTGTTTATGAAACAGTTGCATTAAACCATACACGTTTTTATGAGCGTAAAGGATGGATTCAAACGAGTTATTTTCCCACAACTCATCACCATCACCTAATTCGGCATAGTCAAAACCTTGGACATAATAATGTTTTAAGGCATGGTAATAAATGTTTCGGTTATTAGCAAAATCATCAGCAAAACTATTATCACCACGATGACAATCACTAAATAGTATAAACTTAGAGTCGTCATCAAACCCAATAACTTTAGCGTTGTTATAAGCACGATCCAATTTCTTTTTTGCTGAAAACATAGTATAATTTTTCTAGAAGCAAGATAGGATTTATTTTAATTAAAATATCAAAACCAAACCCAGTCAAATAACTACCCACCACTTCATTAGTAACTGGTTTCAGGAGCTTACCCTTCAAATCCAACCGAAAAAACCAAATTAAAATATAAACAGTACTTTTGTTTGAGTTCCAAAAAAATAATAATGCAGAATAAGAATTGGTACGTATTATACGTTAAACGAAATCACGAAAATAAGGTCGAAACCCTTATAAATAAGTGGGATATCGACGTCCAAGCGTTTTGTCCAGTTCGCACTGAAATTCGTGTATGGAGCGACCGTAAGAAAAAAATAAAAGTCCCATTATTACCTCGTATCATTTTTGTAAATGCTGCAGATGAGCACCGTAATACAGTATTTGATTTGCCAGGAACCGTAAACTACTTATACGACCAAGGTAAACCCGGAATTGTCAAAGAAGAAGAAATCAATTACCTGAAAAATAATTTAAAAAACCTTGATATTCAGTCGCATAGTGTGGACGCTATAACGCTTGGCGAAACGCTACCTTTGGTAGATTTTGGTATAGAAAATCAAGAAGGATTAATAGTAAAAACCACAAAAAATAATGTTTGGGTAGTTTTGAAGTCTGTTGGATTTGTTGTAAAATTGCAACTTAATCAGTAATAAAAAAACAGTTTTATACAGTGTTACGGTTCTCACCAAATCGTAATTATATAACAACAAAAGGGAAAATAATCATGACATCTCCTACGTAGCTTAAATAACTAAATTTCAAAGTATTTTGTGACTGCCTAATCTAAACAGCAATGTTTTAATTAGCTAGGCGCAATAATATTTATGTTTTAAAAAACCATTTAGTTAAGGTTTAAGGTCGTGTTCATGACGTAAAAACAAGTTGTTTTTACACAATGTATCGCAGTATAATAGCAACTTGCCATGTGACAAGTAAGGGCGTAGCCACGTTTGGTACCTATTATACGTAACCATTTTTGTACCAATTTGGCAATCGCTATTAATATGATTTTAGATAACCTACCTAGTAATCACGAGGAAATAACCGCCTTGTTAAACCACTACAAGTTTCCTGTAGCGGTCTGTACTACACTATTTGCTATTTGTGCCACCATGGTTGTTACACCAAAAGTAGTAGCCATTAGTAAAGCCAAAAATTTAACCGCATCACCAAACGACAGGACCTCTCATAAAGGGATTGTGCCTACACTTGGTGGTATTGGTGTATTTACTGGTATGATATTACCTATAAATATAACAGCAATATTATTTGCTAATTATAGCCAGCTAATTGATTTGTTAATATTTAATGCGTTAATATTAGCGTTATTATTGATAGGTATTTTTGATGATATCATGAAACTTTCGGCAGTCCGAAAATTAGGATATCAATTAGTGGTTGCTGCCATTTATGTTTTAGGTGCAAATATGCATATAGATTCCTTTTTAGGTTTATTTGGGACGCATGATATTCCAATAACTTATTCCATAATTTTTTCTGTTTTTGTTATTGTCCTTTTAATAAATGCCTATAATTTGGTTGATGGTATAGACGGTTTAGCAGGAGTGCTAGGCGTTTTAATCTCTGGTTATATGTCCATAGTATTTTACCTGACCAATCACTTTTTTTATAGTTTAGTTTGTTTGTCTTTAGTAGGCGCTTTAATAGGCTTTTTAGTCTTTAATTTTTCCAGACACCGTAAAATATTTTTGGGTGACACAGGGTCATTAATAGTTGGCTTTTTGTTAGCTTTAGAAGTCGTAACATATTTAAGTCTTGGTGCACGCGAGTCACAGTTAATTGTGTTTAAAAATGCTCCAGTAATAGTGCTAGCTTTAGTGTCGTATCCATTATTTGATACCTTACGTGTGTTTTTTATCAGGATAATTAACAAGCGCAGCCCATTTTCGCCAGACCGTAATCACATCCATCATCGTTTGGTGGACTTAGGTTTAAAACATAAATATGCGACACTAATTATTGGATTATATACAATTATAATAACTGGTTTAGCAATTTTACTTAGGGATTTACCAATAAATAAAGCCTTTTTTATAATATTACCTGCTGGAATTGTGTTATTACTATTTCCTTTTATTTTAAAAGTAAAATCAGGTAAAGTTAAATGGGTTGTTCCTACCTTGTAAAAAAAAGGAAGAAACTATAAAAAAGATAAATTAAGATAATAAGTATATATATAAAATGACAATAGCTATTATAGGTTTAGGTTATGTAGGATTACCATTAGCAAGATTATTTGCTACAAAATATAAGGTCATAGGATTTGATATTAATTCCGCTCGTGTTTCAGAGCTACAACAAGGTACAGACAGTACGCTAGAAATTGATCAGGCAACTTTAAAAGCAGTGGTAGTAACTAGTCCAGACCAACTTAATCAAAAAGATCAAGGCTTGTATTGCACAACAGATCAAGCACATTTAGCAAGCGCGACACATTATATTATAACAGTTCCTACACCAGTAGACAAAAATAATAGACCAGATTTAACACCTTTAGTTAAGGCTAGTGAGACCGTTGGACGCGTATTAAAAAAAGGAGACATTGTAGTCTATGAATCTACGGTATATCCAGGAGCAACAGAGGAAGTTTGCATTCCAGTATTAGAAGCCACAAGTGGTTTAAAATTTAATACAGATTTTTTTGCAGGCTACTCACCAGAACGTATTAATCCAGGAGATAAAGAGCATACTGTAGATAAAATTTTAAAAGTAACCTCTGGTTCAACGCCAGACGTTGGGCAGCAAATAGACAAATTGTACAGCAGTGTTATTACAGCAGGTACACATTTAGCACCTTGTATAAAAGTAGCAGAAGCTGCAAAAGTGATTGAAAACGCGCAACGTGATATTAATATTGCGTTTGTTAACGAACTTGCTAAAATCTTCAATCGTTTAGATATTAATACAAACGATGTATTAGAAGCAGCAGCCACAAAATGGAATTTTCTACCCTTTAAACCAGGATTAGTTGGTGGACACTGTATTGGTGTAGACCCTTATTATCTGGCTCAAAAAGCACAAGAAGTAGGCTATCATCCCGAAATTATATTAGCAGGAAGACGACTTAACGACTCCATGGGAGAATATGTGTCCTCACAAATAGTAAAGTTAATGCTAAATAATGATGTTAAAGTCAAAGGAGCAAACATCGTAGTATTAGGATTTACGTTTAAAGAAAACTGTCCAGACGTACGTAATACCAAAGTTGTAGATGTAGTCCGTAGTTTACAAAGTTATGGCATAACCGTAACCATCTACGATCCATTAGCGTCGCCTGAGCAAGTACAACACGAGTACCAATTAACAACAACACAACACAAACCTACAGCAGTATTTGACGCAGTAGTAGTAGCAGTACCACACAAACAGTTTTTAGACTTAGATTTACAAACACTAAAAGCACCCAAAGCTATTGTATACGATGTAAAAGGTGTATTAAAACACGCAGATGGTGGATTGTAAACACCTCAAATAAAAACTTATAGTTCAGTAAAACCCAAGTATGGAGTCATTTACACAATTAAAAAATAAAAAAGTATTAGTAACAGGAGGTGCAGGATTTATAGGATCTAACCTATGTCAAGCCTTATTAAATCTAGACGTTAAAGTGACCTGTTTAGACAATTTTGCAACAGGACACCAACACAATATTACACCCTTTTTAAGCAATCCTAATTTTACACTAATAACTGGCGATATTCGCGATTTAGAAGTGTGTAATACAGCCTGCAAGGATCAAGACTTTGTATTGCATCAAGCAGCATTAGGGTCTGTACCAAGATCCATCGCAGACCCAATTACAAGTAATGCAGTTAATGTGTCTGGATTTTTAAACATGCTAGTAGCAGCAAGAGACGCCAAAGTAAAACGCTTTATTTATGCTGCAAGCTCATCCACTTATGGAGACCACGAAGCCTTACCTAAAGTAGAAGAAACCATTGGTAAACCCTTATCACCATACGCCATCACAAAATATGTAAACGAGCTGTATGCAGAAAACTTTTTTACAACCTACGGATTAAATACCATAGGACTACGTTATTTTAATGTCTTTGGTAGACGTCAAGATCCAAACGGAGCCTACGCAGCAGTCATCCCATTATTTGTAAAGCAGTTTATTAATCACCAAAGTCCAGTAATTAATGGAGACGGAAGTTACTCTCGTGATTTTACTTACATTGATAATGTAGTACAAATGAATTTGCTTGCCATTACAACCCAAAACAAACAGGCACTTAATCAAGTTTATAATACAGCAGTTGGAGATCGTACCACTTTAGTACAATTAACAGATTTATTAAAAAAATACTTGTCTAAATACGATCCTAAAATAGCTCAAGTTAATATCGTTCATGGTCCAAACCGAAAAGGAGACATTCCACATTCGTTAGCATCAGTAGATAAAGCAAAACGCTTATTAGATTATAATCCAACGCATGGGATTGCTCAAGGGATTGAAGAAGCAGTAGATTGGTATTGGGAGAATTTGAAGTAATTTAATAAATTTTATAAAAACAAAACTAGATGCTTTTTTCAAATTTTCTTATTCCTGATTTTACTCAATTTATACTTGAAATTCATACAGTACAGATGCAATAGTGCGTCTCTAAGTCCTCACCCAATAAAAATAAAAAACGAGAAAACTTTTTAATCAATTAAGCTAAAAAGTGAGTATATATAGATATGTTATCAACTTTTAAAAAATTAAAACAAAATCAGTTTGTAAACGATTCGTTTTGGGCATTATTTGGTAATGTCATAGCAAAAGGAATGACTTTACTTGGAGCTATTATTGTTGCACGTTTTTTAGGAAAAGAAATGTATGGCGAATATGGTACTATAAAATCTACTTTAATGAATGTTGCCATCTTCTCCACCTTTGGTTTAGGCTATACTGCAACAAAATTTATTGCTGAAAATAGAGACGAAAAACCCCTTTTAATAAAAAAAATAGCAGCACTAACAATGCGTATATCTGCTTTAGTTAGTATGGTTATGGCTTTGCTGTTGTTTTTTTTTGCTAGTTATGTTGCTAATACAGTTTTAGAAGCTCCACATTTAAACACGCCTTTAAGGTTGGTTGCTTTTTGGATTGTTTTTAATGCCTTAACAGCTGCTCAAATAGGGATTTTGTCAGGTTTTAATGCCTTCAAGGCTATGGCTAAAATAAACACTATCGTAGGTGTAATAGCTTTTGTAAGTAGTGTTGTCTTAACTTATTATTATAGCTTAACTGGAGCATTAGTTGCTTTACTTTTAACACAGGTTGTTAATTGGTTTTTAAATTATCTTGAAGTTTTAAAAAACATTCCTATACAGGATAATATAACTACAGTAGATAATAAAAACTTAGTAAAAAAAATTATAAATTTTTCAACTCCTGTTGCCTTGCAAGAAGGGTTATATGCCTTAACCTCTTGGTTAATAATTTTAATTTTAATAAAATTAGAAAATTACGGAGAGGTTGGTTTGTATAGTGCAGCAATACAATGGAGTGCCATAATATTGTTTGTGCCTGGAATTATGAGGAATGTTATTTTAAGTCATTTATCCAACAATTTAAGTAACCCAGAAGGACATTCTAAATTATTAAAAACAACATTACTTATTAATTTAGGAGCAACTGTTATTCCTTTTTTAATAATATTTATACTTAAAGATTGGATAGTAAGTTTTTACGGAACCTCTTTTCAAGACGATTTAGGACTAGTATTATCAATTGCTATTTTTACGTCTATTTTTGTAAGTCTTTCCAATGTTTATGCACAAGCATTTATGTCTTTAAATAAAAATTGGTATATGTTAGGGTTAAGATTTTTAAGAGATTTTGTAACAATTACAAGTACATATTTATTAATAACCAATAATGTGTATCATGGCGCATTGGCTTTAGTGGTTAGTAATTTGTTAACTCAAATATGTTTTTTGTTCTTATTAATATTTGTATATAAAAAAATAAAAAATGCGATCCTTAATTAATTACATAATAACGCTAATAATTAAAGTTTTACCAGAAACTAGATTATTTAAATTTAAAAACCGCTTATACCAAATTTATGGTTTGCAGTTAAAAGAAAATATTAAAATATGTTCTTCAGCTAGATTTTTAGGTGTTGGTAATATTAGTATTGGTTCAGATACATGGATTGGACCAGAAGTTTTAATGGTATCAACTTCAAACATAAGTATTGGTGAAAATGTAGATATTGCACCAAGGGTTTATATTGCTGCTGGAGCTGTAGTAAATAAAGATGTTCCAGAGAATACTATGGTTGGAGGTGTTCCTGCTAAAGTAATTAAGATTTTAAAAGATAATGTTTAAAACTAAAACATATATAAATCTTATTGCAGTTTTAGTTAGTTTGACTGTCTTGGCTAATAATACTGCTATTAGCTTAGGGTTGGGTAATGCATATTATGCAGTGTTTATTTTAGCTCTTGTAGTATTATTAATAAGCACTATAAGACCACAGGTTAATTGGTCAATGGTGTTTTTTATCTTGGCATGTTATTGTTCTGTTTTAGTAAATGATATCCCTTATTTTTATAAACCTTTTGAGCGTTTAGCTGCTTTTGTAATTATTATTGGGTTGATAGGACCATTAATTAAAACACCTACTTTAGTTACATTTAGGCAATTGCTATTTAAATATTTAAATAATTTAATTGTTGTAATGGTGCTTATTTCCTTTCTAGGATTATTAGCTAATTCTTCCTTAGTTTATTTAGGTCGTGGTGGTTTTACAGGTCTGTTTAATCATTCTATGTTTTTAAGTCCTATGGCTGCAATAAGTATGATAACTTGTGTGTTTTATGGCAATAAGACAATTGTTAAACCCCAAAAAATAGTATGGTATTTATTTGCTTTATCTAGTTTCATAGCTTGCGTAACAGCAGGATCTAGAGTTGCTTTATTTGCGGGAATTTTGGGTGTGTTGTATTTTTTTTATAAAGAAAACCAAAATAATTTAACCAGATATTTTAAAGTATTAATTCTAATCTTATTTATTGGAGCTGTTTCGTTTCCATTATGGGAAAGTTATACCGAAAAAATAATCGAGAAAATGGAGTATAGTGAAGCTCAAGGAGGTTTATTAACAACTAGGGAAAAGTTATGGGAAAGGCGACTAGATGAGTTTAAAAGTTTACCTGTTTTTGGTATTGGCTATGCAAATGATAGTAGTCAAACAGAAAACGATTTAATAATAGGAGAGGGTCAAATAGAACCTGGAACCACTTGGTTGGTTATACTAGCCATGACAGGTCTTTTTGGTATGATTACATTTTTAATAATGTTTTTTAAAACAGTTGCCTCTATTAAAGCGAAGCATAGTTTTGTGCACTATAATAAAGCTTTACTCTTATTTTTTGTTGTGCATTTAATGGCAGAAGGCTATGGGTTGTCAGCAGGTTCTGGCTTATTCTTCTATTTTTGGTTGTTACTAGGAGTAATGTATCAAATCCCAAACTTATCATTTAAAAAGAAACACCCTGTTTTATGACATTAATCTTTTGGCAAAATATAATTTCACCACATCAATTACCTTACATAAAAGAGATTTGTAATGTGTTTCCAGATATTAAAGTACTATTAGTGGTAGAAAAGCAAATGGCAGAACACCGTGAATTAATGGGTTGGAAAACTGAGGCTGTACAACAAAGGGATGGGTTTAAAATTGTTGTAAATCCAAACGCAACCCAAATAAAGTCATTGATTGAGCATAATCTAATAGCACAACATTTTTTTTCTGGGATTAGAGCTAACCCAATGGTGTTACAGGCTTTTAAGCAAAGTTTAAACTATAAAGTTAAAAGACATTTAATTGTTGAAGGACCATTTTTGTATAAGTATCCACGTGTACTGCATTACTTTAAAACAATACTAACGGATTATAAATATTTTAAACATATTAGTAACGTGTTTGCTATTGGTAGTCATGCTTTAAATTGGTATCCTAAATTTGGTTTTAAAAAACATCAAATTATTCCTTTTAGTTACTGCGTAGAGCATGTTAAAGTTGTAAAATCAACAAGAAACACAGGTGTTATAAAGTTTTTATTTATTGGAGGATTAACACATAGAAAAGGTGTTGATTTATTATTAAAATCTTTTATAAATATTAAGCAAGACTATATTTTGGATATTATTGGAGATGGACAAGAACGAGCATATTTGGAAACGTATTGTAAAGCTAATGATCTAAAAAATGTTCGCTTTTTAGGAACAAAAGATAATAATGAAATTAGGCACTTAATTGATAATTACGATGTTCATATCCTTCCGTCACGTCACGATGGTTGGGGAGCAGTAATTAATGAGGCTTTAATGTCTGGATTATTTGTATTGTGTAGTAGTAATTGTGGAGCGCAACAATTAATAATCGACAAGTTTAATGGTGTAGTGTTTTCTCATAAAAAGAAAAACGATACTTATAATGCACTTAAGTATTGCATAAAAAATATTGAACATATCAGAGATAAAAAAACAGCTATTAAGGACTGGAGCACGTGTATTGAAGGGACTACTTTGGCAAAGTATTTTGTGTCTGCATTACAAACAGAACAACCAATAACACCATCTTGGAAGGTAATTAATTCTAATAAAATTTAATGAAAATTCTTTTCCCAATAGGTTCATTTTATCCCACAACGTTTGGTGGTCCAGGTGCAATATTATATTGGCATGGTGTATATCTAAAAAAGCACAATATACAGCCTACTTTTGTTACTACAACTGCAGGTATTACAGACCCTATAATTTCAAATCAGTTTTTGGATAAGCCTTGTGGTTTAGTGTATTATGGTAAAGGTGGTGTGCTTAATTTTAAAACCATCAAGGTCATGTTGGCTGAAGTAAAAAAAACAGACTTAATCCATTTAACAAGTTTATTTAGTCCAATTAGTATTATTTGCTTTTTATATGCATTCTTTTTTTATCCTAAAACAAAGGTGGTTTGGTCAGTAAGAGGCGAGTTAAATACTAAGGCTTTGGCAATTAGTAAACAAAAAAAGAAATGGCTTTTAAAATTATATACGCTTATAACTAAAAAGGTAACATTTGCTAGTACTGCTTTAAAAGAAACAGTTGAAATAAATAAAATTTTTCCAAATAAAGTTATACAAATACCTAATGTGATGCCTACTTCTATAAAACTTGAACGTAAGACATCTGAAATTAGATTTTTGTTTTTAGGCAGAATACATCCTATAAAAAATTTAGATGGACTAATACAAGGTGTTTGTAATAGCGATACATTTAAAAACCATAAAGTATATTTGGATATTGCAGGTGTTTGTGATGCTAGAGATAGTGTGTATTTAGATAGTCTTAAAACAGTAATTAGACAAAATAAAATGGAACAAAAAATTTCGTTTTTAGGTCATGTTGCAGGTAAGCAAAAAGAGCAATTGTTAGCTAATGCTTATTTTTTAATATTACCAAGTCATAGCGAGAATTTTGGAAATGTTGTTATTGAAGCGCTTAATCAAGGTACACCTGTAATAGCCTCTAAAAACACACCTTGGCAAGAGTTAGAAACATACAATTGTGGTTTTTGGATTGAAAACTCTCCAGAGAAAATGGCTGCCATAATTGATAAAGCTTATAATTTAAGTGATTTAAATTACCTAACGTATCGTAAACACGCTTTGACGTTAAATAACACTAAATACAAAATAGAAACACGTATTAAGGATTGGGTAAACGCTTATAAGTTACTAGTACAATAATTTATGATTGATAATAAAAATTTAGGTGTCATTATCTTAACCTTTAACGAGGAGATACATATCGCGCGTTGTATAAATAGTGTTAAAGCTATAGCTTCTCAAATTGTTGTAATAGATTCATTTTCTACAGATAATACGGTTGCAATTGCAGAAAGTTTAGGTGCTGTTGTGTTACAAAATAAGTGGGAAAACAATCATGCTAAACAATTAAATTGGGGTTTAGCAAATGCACCTTTAACTACAGATTGGATTTTGCGCATTGATGCAGATGAGGTCCTTACACCTGCTTTACAACAAGAGATTGCACAAAAGCTTCCAATATTATCTAAAGATATTACTGGAGTTGTGTTACCACGTTATAATTATTTTATGGGTAAACAAATAAAGCGTGGTACAGGTGTTTTAAAAATATTGCGTCTTTTTAGACGTGGTAAAGCAGTGTGTGAAAACAAACTTATGGATGAGCATATGGTGTTGCTAGAGGGACAATCCGTAAGCTTTACAAATGTAATGATAGATAATAATTTAAATAACCTATCATGGTGGACAACAAAGCATAACAACTATAGTAATCGCGAAATGATTAATCTAATTTGTAATCAATTTGATTTACTAGATAGTAATAATGACACAAAAACTTTAACTAAAGCAGCAAAAAGCAAAAGAAAATTAAAATCTAAATACGCACGTCTACCATTATTTTGGCGCGCAGGCGCATACTTTTTTTATCGTTATATATTAAAAGGAGGATTTTTGGAAGGTAAGGAGGGGTTTTTATGGCATTTTTTACAAGGCTTTTGGTATCGTATACTTGTCGATGCTAAAATTTTTGAAATCAAAAAAGCCTGTGGAAACGATAAACAAAAAATTAAAAGCTATATAAAGCAACATTACAATATTGAAATATAAGCCTATGTTTAAAAATAAAACACTATTAATCACAGGAGGTACAGGATCTTTCGGGAATGCAGTATTAAACCGATTTTTACATACAGATCACTTTAAAGAAATTAGAATCTTTAGTCGTGACGAAAAAAAGCAAGACGATATGCGTACTGCTTTACAAAACGATAAACTTAAATTTTATATAGGAGACGTACGTAATTACGATAGTATAGAACGTGCCATGCGTGGTGTAGATTACGTGTTTCATGCAGCAGCTTTAAAACAAGTACCATCCTGCGAGTTTTTTCCTATTGAAGCCACACGTACTAATGTATTTGGAACACAAAATGTAATTGATGCAGCAGATGTAAATAATGTGGCTAAAGTAATTTGTCTAAGTACAGATAAAGCTGCTTATCCAATTAATGCAATGGGTATTTCTAAAGCACTAATGGAAAAGGTTGCTGTAGCAGCATCGCGTAATTTAAAATCAACCACAGTGTGTTTGACTAGATATGGTAATGTAATGGCGTCTCGTGGATCTGTTATTCCTTTGTTTTTAAATCAAATTAAACAAAACCAACCCATTACTATTACAGATCCAAATATGACGCGTTTTTTAATGTCATTAGAAGAAGCTGTAGAGTTAGTTTTGTTTGCGTTTGAAAACGGTAACGCAGGAGATTTGTTTGTTAATAAAGCACCTGCAGCAACTATTGGTGACTTAGCAATTGCTATTAAACAATTATGTAAGTCAGATAATGAGATTAAAATTATCGGCACACGTCATGGCGAAAAATTATATGAAACCCTTTGTACGCGTGAAGAGATGATTAAAGCAGAGGATATGGGTAGCTTTTATCGTATACCAGCAGATAATCGTGATTTAAATTATGCACAATATTATTCTGAAGGTGAGGCTGCTATTGCTACCATTGAAGATTATAACTCGCATAATACTAACCGTCTAGATGTAGCAGGTGTAAAAGCATTAATACAACAGTTACCAGAAGTAAAAGAGGCATTGTCTTAAAAATTATAAAGTATGATTAAAGTAGGTATTACAGGTCAAAATGGATTTATTGGGCAACATCTTTACAATACCATAGGTTTACATCCAGAGGATTTTGAGATTGTAAATTTTGAGAAACAGTATTTTTTACAAGATGATTTATTGGATACATTTGTAAGTCAATGCGATGTAATAGTGCATCTTGCTGCCTTAAATCGTCATAACGACCCATTAGTTATATACCAAACTAATGTAAATTTGGTGGAATTATTAATTGCAGCATTGCAACGTACCAATAGTAAGCCACAGATAATAATGTCGTCGTCGTCCCAAGAAAATAACGACAATCATTATGGGCAATCCAAAAAAGAAGGACGTCTCTTGTTTTCTAATTGGGCAAAAGCTAATAACGCAGTCTTTACAGGTATGATTATCCCAAATGTATTTGGTCCATTTGGTAATCCGTTTTATAATTCTGTGATTGCAACATTTTCGCATCAAATAGCCAATAACCAAACACCCAAAATAGAGGTGGATGGACATTTAAAATTAATATATGTAGGCCAATTGGTTACAGAGATAATAAACTGTATTAAAGAAGCCAGAAATTTGCAAGAATACAACGTTAAGCATACAGCAGAAGCTAAAGTATCTGAGGTGTTAGCATTGTTAGTTAATTTTAAAGACACGTATCAGGATAAAGGTGAAATTCCGATTTTGGATACAACCTTTAAAATTAATTTGTTTAATACCTTCCGCTGTTATATGGATATTGAAACACATTTTCCAGTGCAATATACGCAGCATACAGATCCACGAGGTTCTTTTGTAGAGGTTATTAGATTGGGTATTGGTGGACAAGTGTCGTTTTCTACAACAGTACCAAATATAACAAGAGGTAATCATTTTCATACTAGAAAAATTGAACGTTTTTCAGTAATAAAAGGAAAAGCTTTAATACAACTAAGACGTATTGGTACAGATAAAGTTTTAGAGTTTTATTTAGATGGTAATAACCCAGCATATGTAGATATGCCAATATGGTACACACATAATATTAAAAATATAGGAGAGGAAGTACTTTATACCAATTTTTGGATCAACGAACCATATAATGCAGATGATGCAGACACTTATTTTGTCGAAGTATAATAAATCGAAACACTGATTATAAAATGAAAAAATTAAAAGTTTTAACCGTTGTAGGTACAAGACCAGAAATTATTAGATTGTCTCAAGTGCTTTTAAAGCTTGATGCAACTGAAAGTGTAGAACATATATTAGTGCATACAGGTCAAAATTATGACTATGAACTAAATGAGGTGTTTTTTAAAGATTTAGGTTTAAGAAAACCTGATTATTTTTTAAATGCAGCTGGTGGAAGTGCTATAAATACCGCTGGACAAATTTTAATTAATATAGAGCCTGTATTAGAAACTGTAAATCCTGATGCTTTTTTAGTGCTAGGAGATACCAATTCTTGTTTATGTGCTATAGCTGCTAAAAAACGAAAAATTCCAATTTTCCATATGGAAGCCGGAAACCGCTGTTTTGATCAACGTGTTCCAGAAGAAACTAACAGGAAAATTGTAGACCATGTTAGTGATATAAACCTAACATATAGCGACATTGCTAGAGAGTATTTATTACGTGAAGGCTTGCCTGCTGATAGAATTATAAAAACAGGGTCTCCAATTTACGAAGTAATACAAGCATATAATGCACAAATTGATAATGCCAATGTGTTATCACGTTTAGAATTAAAAGCGGAACAATATTTTTTAGTATCTGCACACAGAGAAGAAAATATAAATTCTAAAAATTTTTTCAAATTAGTAACGACTTTAAACTTAATAGCCGAAACCTATAAGTTGCCCATAATTGTATCCACACACCCTAGAACAAGAAATAAAATAGAGGAAACAGGTGCGACGTTTCATTCATTAATTCAGTTAATGAAGCCATTAGGGTTTCATGATTATAATCACCTTCAAAAAAAGGCTAAAGCAGTGTTGTCTGATAGTGGTACTATTTCTGAGGAATCATCGATAATGAATTTTCCAGCTTTAAATATTAGAGAAGCGCATGAAAGACCAGAAGCTATGGAAGAAGCGTCAGTAATGATGGTAGGTTTAAATCCAGAACGTATCATGCAAGCTTTAAAAATTTTAGAGACACAAGGTCGTAATGAAAATAGAACTTTACAACAGGTAAGTGATTATTCTATGCCAAATGTTAGTGATAAAGTGGTACGCATTATTTTAAGTTATACGGATTACATAAATCGTACAGTTTGGCACAAAGAGTCTTAATATATACCAATCATTTTTACCCAGAAAACTTTAAGGTTAATGAGGTATCGGAAATGCTGTCAAACGATGGATTAGAAGTTACGGTTATAACAGGACTTCCTAATTATCCTGATGGTAAAATTGCTAAAGGTTATGGTTATTTTAAAAACACAACAGACGTAGTTAAGGGAGTTAAAGTTAAAAGGTTGTGGTTGATACCAAGAGGGTCTGGTTCTAAATTAAGATTGGTGATTAATTACTTGTCGTATTTTGCATCTTGTATTATCTATACATTGTACATAGGTCTGTTTAAAAAAAAATACGACGTTATTTTTGTTCATCATACAAGCCCTATTTTAATAGCTATTTCTCCAATTATTTATAAGTGGTTGCGTAAACCTAAAATGATCCTTTGGGATTTAGACATGTGGCCTGATACTTTAGTTGCGTTAGATATTATAAAATCTAAAAAGGTTATTCTTTTTTTAGAAACTCTAGTAAAATGGATTTATAAACAATACGATAAAGTCCTAATAGGGTCTAATAGTTTTGCATCCAAAGCAAAAGAGAGAGTAGCAGATTATAAAATAGATTATTTTCCTAATTGGGCAGAAGATGTTTTTACGCAAAAAAATCAAGTTCAGCCAAATAATAATCCGCAATTTCCAGTAGGTTTTAGTGTCATGTATGCTGGTAATATTGGAGAAGCGCAAGATTTTGGAAACGTTTTTAATGCAATGAAAATTCTTAAAAATGAAGCTATTAATTGGTTAATTGTAGGTGATGGTAGATGGTTAAAACAGCTAAAAGAAAAAGTGTCGCAGTCAGGATTATCAGACAAAGTGACGTATTATGGTAATAATCCACTGCAAACTATGCCTTATTTTTTTTCTAAAGCAGATGTGATGTTTTTCTCATTACAGGATAAAGAGATATTTTCTAAAACGGTTCCTGCTAAGTTACAAGCTTATATGGCTTCAGCTAAGCCAATTGTTGGTATGATTTCTGGTGAAGGTAACCAAATAATCAAAGAAGCTAATTGTGGGTTATCTGTTAATAGTGGCGATTATATAGGTTTTGCAGATGCTATATTAGAGATGAAAACTAATAAGCAATTATTGCTGCAATATGGTCAAAATGGAGAGGCTTATTATAATAAAAATTATTCTAAACCATCAAGGAAAAAACAACTTTCATCTATAATTAAAGGCTGAACCCTAAGAAAGATATAGTGTAAATGGAAATAGATTTAGGCACGAAAAAACATCAACTTATAAATGGTGCTGTACATAAAGATCATCGTGGAACGGTAGCTTATGTCAACGATTTTAATATGTCACCAATAAAACGCATGTATACCATCACGCATACATCCACAACGGTTGTGCGTGCTTGGCAAGCGCATAAAATTGAGGCAAAATATTTTAAATGTAGTAAAGGACGTTTTGTAATTGCAATTGTGCCTATTAAAGATTGGAAGACACCAGACGTCAATAGTAAACCCGAAGTATTTATTTTACAAGCCAATAAAAATCAAGTGCTTTGTGTACCTAAAGGTCATGCTAATGGATTTAAAGCATTGGAAGCTAACTCAGAATTAATCGTGTTTTCAGACCAGGATTTAGAATCTGCTAAAAATGATCAGTATCGTTTTGATCAAGATTTATGGATGGATTGGTCTGTAAAATAATTTAATAGTAATGAGATGTCTTTATTTTAAACATCGCATTTTTAAAGCGTAGTTTAGTGTAATATTAAAACTAAAAACAACCCAAATACTAAAACCCAAACGAGTCAAAAAAGCAACCTTATAGCATAGGTATAGTAACGGTATAGCAAAGGTATAGATAGTGTATGGATAGTGTATTAAAATTATAGGCTAAAAAAGGTGAAAAAACAGCCATTTTAAACACTTAAAAAACATGGTTTTAATCCACATAAAAGTGGTAGTTTATAATTTTGTGCTATTTTTGACACGTTAAACAAAATAACCAATACAAAACGTCACGCATTTTATAGTTCAGACGTAAAAATAAACAGCTACCTAACCAGTAGTGGTACAAATAATAATCGCTAATAGTAATCATAAGTATGCAACCCAAATGTAATCAGCATCTCGTTAAAATCATCACAGTCGCAGTTATGGCTATATCATTAAGCAGCTGTGTGAGTAATAAAGAAATTTTATACTTTCAGGATGCTAACCAATACAACCAAACTAACGTACAGTATCAAGAAAACACCATTCAGCCTAACGATATATTAGCAGTAACCATAAGTGCTGCCATACCTGAAGCAGCCATTCCGTATAATAAAAACGTAAATGCCAATGCTGTTAATAATAGTGTAGATATTTTAAAACTGCAAGGGTATTTAGTCAATCCAGAAGGGTTTATAGCATTACCAGTGTTAGGCAAAATTAAAGCCACACAACTTACCAACTCGCAATTAGAAAGCCAAATTGTGGCACAATTAGAAAATGGTGGTCACTTAATTAATCCTATTGTAACCGTTAGATTGCTTAATGCAAAAGTGACTGTTTTAGGTGAAGTCCAACGTCCTGGAACCTTTAGTTTTACAGAGCAGTACATTAGTGTACCACAAGCGTTAGGCTATGCAGGAGATTTAACTATTAACGGAAAGCGTAACGATATTTTGTTAATCAGAGAGGTGGACGCAACACGTAAAATCACACACATAGATTTAACCACTACCAATTGGATGGACAATCCAGAATACCGACTAAAACCTAACGACGTGTTAGTGGTACAACCCAATCGTGCTAAAGTAAAAACAGCAGGTTACGTAGGTAATGTAACAACCATAGTAGCAATTGCATCGGTAACCCTAAGTGCCATAATTTTATTGACTAGATAAGCAGACTATGGATAATTACCTAGAACAACAAGACGCACAGGACCAGCAAATAGATTTAAAAGGGATTGCTAATAAGTACTTAGCCTATTGGTATTGGATCGCTTTAAGCGGAATAATCGCCTTAATTATAGCCTTTTTATATTTACGTTACACACCAGATAGCTACAAAACTGCTGCAAAAATTAAGGTCTTAACTGAAAAAGAATCTACTGCCTTAAACCTAGATTTAGATAAATTATTAGGTAAAGGAAACGTTAACCTAGAAAACGAACGTGCAGTATTGCAATCGTTTAGATTAAACCGACAAGTCGTTAATCAATTAAACTTACAGGTACAATACTTTCAGTCTGGTCGTGTTAATAAATCTGAAGTCTTTAACGCACCTTTTAAAGTGGTGTTTGAACCGGAATTAGCAAAACCAGATGCCGAATTACAGTTTCAAATAACACTTCAGGATAAAGGCTACCAATTAGTAAACTTAGAATCCGAAGCCACCTTACAAGTCCCAAACTTTTATTTTGAAAAACCAACGCAAGACTTTCCGTTTACCATTCAGCCAGCAAATGCACAAAGTTTAGTGGCTAATGATAACCCAGTCTATGAGGTTAAAATTAGTAGTCAAACACAAGCGACTCAAAACTTATTACAAGCCATAAAAATTGCACCTGATGGTAAGGACAGTGATATTTTAATATTAAGTCTAGAAGATCCAAGCAAGCAAAAAGCACAACAGGTCTTAAATACTTTAATTGAAGTCTATACACAAGATGGAATTACAGACAGACAGGAAGTGTCTAAACGTACCATTGCGTTTATTGACGAAAGGTTTACGTATCTAACAACCGAGTTGGACTCGATTGAAGTCGCAAAAGGTAGCTACAAGCAAAACAATAACTTAAGTATTTTTGAAGCTGATGCAGCGTCTATGATTCAGAAAAAATCGATTAAAGACGAACAACTGTTTGAAGCCGAAACCCAATTGCTATTAGCAGATGTGTTAGACAAAAGCATAGCTAGTAACCAAGACATAAAATTATTACCTGCTAATATTGGGTTGAATAGTGGTGCAGTAAATACCTTGGTTAGCGATTATAATGCTGCAGTGTTAGAATATAACAAATGGAAAGCCACAGCTGGAGACAATAACCCAAGGGTTAAGATTTTAAAAGCGTCTATTACAGATTTAAATAATAACATACAACGCTCATTATCTGGTTATAAAACGCAATTGCAACAGTCCTTATCGCAAAATAAACGTGCGCAAGGCTTAGCACAACAGTCGTTTAAAACCTTACCAAGCAAAGAAAAAATATTACGTAGTATAGAGCGCCAACAAATCCTAAAAGAAAACCTATACTTACTATTATTACAAAAACGCGAAGAGGCAGCAATTACTATGGCTGTCACTGCAGCGAATGTAAAAGTGATAGATTACGCGATTACTAACTCGATTCCTGTAGCGCCAAAACGTAAAATAGTATTGTTAGCTGCCTTATTATTAGGATTGGGTTTACCAATCGGTATCTTGTATTTAAAGTTTTTAACCAATACTAAAATTTACACTAGTAAAGATGTTGAAAATATTAACCCAAAGACTGCAATTGTTGGTGAGATTCCGGTAATTCCTAATGCTAAACAAGCCATAAAATTAACCTCAGGAAACACACAAACTGAGGAAGCGTTTAGAACTTTAATCCATAACCTAAACTTTACGTTGCATAACAAACAGACCAATCAAGGTCAAGTCATTGCAGTAACGTCTTCGGTTAAAGGCGAAGGAAAAACAACAGTGGCATTTAATATTGCGCAAACCTATTTTCATTTAAAAAAGAAAGTCTTATTAGTTGGTGCAGATTTACGTAATCCGCAATTACACACCTTAATTGGAAGCTCTAAAGACAAAGCTGGATTATCTAATTATTTAAGTAATCAAACTAGTAATTGGCAAGACATTTTAATACATATGGATGCTAATAGTAATCAATTTGATTTATTACTATCAGGTCCAATTCCGCCAATGCCAACGGTTTTATTATCAAGTGCACGTTTCCAAGCATTTTTAAACGAAGCAAAAGCACATTACGATTATATTATTGTAGATACAGCACCAACCTTATTAGTAGCAGATACGCTAACGTTTATGGATGGTATTGATTATACAGCTTATGTCGTTAGATCTGGTGTGACAGAAAAACCATTAATTGAATATTCTAAAAAATTAGTGGACCAGAAAAAGATTAAAAACATGGGTTATATTATTAACGATATTGACTTTAAAGGATCGTATGGTTATGGTTATAATTATGGCTATGGTTATGGTTATCATGCCGAAACGGTTAAGAAAAAGTGGTATCAGTTTAAAAAATAAAACAATAATAACGCCTTAAAAAGGTTTGTAAAGTCACTCCCTAAACTATTAATAGCGCAATATAGTAACTAAGTTAAAATAGTAACTTGATGAATATAAAATCGCTATTACTACACATTGCTGTAGTTAGTACATTAGTCATGTACAAAGCTGTAGCACAAGACAAACCACACGTAAAGCTAGCTTTGGGTGTCAACATTATTAATAACTATCCATACAGCAGGTTACCTTGGGCAATAGATAAGTTAGACTTTGCAACGCCTTTTAATTTAGGCGTAGACTATCAGTTGGATACTAATTGGAGTGTTGGTGTTAATGTGTCCACAAATACGCTAAAAACACCCAAATCCAATGCGAGTTTGTTTGCAGTACAAGCAGATGTTAATTATTATATTATCCCAAATACAGCACGAGATTACAAGGAGTTATACGTGTTTTTAGCAGCAGGAAAATACACGTACGCTAATACAGACGCGCTTATTGTAGGTCCAGGTTTAGGCATTAGTTATTGGATGTTTCCTAAAATGGCTATTAATATCTCTGGACGTGCTAACGTTGCAGTTAAAAATAACAGTCCAGAAGTAGGTAGCTATTACCAATGTAATATTGGTGTCATCTGGCGATTTACAGATGGGTTTTAAGTGAAATAAATAAGCCTAAATATAACCACAGTATAAACCGAAGCATAATTCAAAACCTACAAGACAGCATAAGCCCATGGTATAATATAAAATAAAAAAAGCACGTCTTAACGACGTGCTTTTTTTTATATCTATACATTGCATGCTAATCAGTCAAATAATATAATAAGTAAGAAAAGCTTAAGCTATGTTATACACTATCTACTATAATCTATTTAAAAGCATTCAATCCAGTAACATCTAAACCAGTAATTAATAAATGGATATCATGTGTACCTTCATAAGTAACAACACTTTCAAGATTCATCATATGTCTCATAATGCTGTACTCTCCACTAATTCCCATACCACCTAACATTTGTCTAGCGTCTCTAGCAATTTTTAGTGCCATATCTACATTATTACGTTTCGCCATAGATATTTGTGCTGAGGTTGCAGTACCATTTTCGCGCATAACACCTAATCGCCAAGCTAATAATTGGGCTTTGGTAATTTCGGTAATCATTTCAGCAAGCTTCTTTTGTTGTAATTGGAATTGTCCAATTGGCTTACCAAACTGCATACGTTCTTTGCTATATCTTAAAGCAGTATCGTAGCAATCCATTGCTGCTCCAATTGCTCCCCAAGCAATACCAAAACGTGCCGAATCTAAGCAACCTAATGGTGCACCTAATCCAGATTTGTTTGGTAGTAAGTTTTCTTTTGGTACTTTAACGTTGTCAAAAATAAGCTCGCCTGTTGCTGACGCACGAAGGGACCATTTGTTGTGTGTTTCAGGTGTTGTAAAGCCTTCCATACCACGTTCTACAATTAAACCGTGAATACGTCCTTCTTCATTTTTAGCCCAAACAACAGCAACGTTACAAAATGGCGAATTTGAAATCCACATTTTTGCACCATTTAAAAGGTAATGGTCTCCCATGTCTTTAAAGTTGGTAACCATGCCTCCAGGATTACTTCCATGGTCAGGCTCAGTTAAACCAAAACTTCCAATCCATTCACCACTAGCTAATTTTGGTAAGTATTTTTGGCGTTGTGCCTCGTTACCATATTTCCAGATAGGATACATTACTAACGACGATTGTACTGAGGCAGTACTACGTACACCAGAATCACCACGTTCTATCTCTTGCATAATTAAACCATAAGCAATTTGGTCTAAACCTGCACCACCATATTCCACAGGAATATAAGGTCCAAAAGCACCAATATCTGCTAATCCTTTAACAATTTGCTTCGGGAATTCTGCTTTTTGAGCATACTCTTCAATAATAGGAGAGACGTCACGCTTAACCCATTCACGAGCAGCATCACGTACTAATTTATGTTCTTCAGTTAAAAGTTCGTCAAGATTATAGTAATCTGGCGCTTCAAATAAATCTGGTTTCATTTAAGTCTGTATTAAAAATAAACTATTCGTGTAGCTTATTGTTTCAATCACAAAAATAACGAAATCGTTTTCAGAACACAATATTATATCAAAAATTAAGGCAAATTTTTAAGAATTCTTTTATTTACTAGGATATAATAACATATTTAGCATTTTAGCACAAATCCTTAGAGTAACAAATCAAACCTAATAGTAAAAACAAAGCCACGCAAACCACGTCATCCCGAAACAATAAAATCTATAAAAAAGCAACTAAAACTTCTAGCAAAATCAATGTCTCCCTGAGCGCAGTCGAAGGGTCTCTTACAGACCACCAAACACAATAGCATAAAAAAAACCTCTTACCAAGTCCTCCTTAACTAGTTTTAGGATCCAATCCCACTTAAAAAAGTAAACAGCATCCAAAAGCAATGCAATCCACTACATTTTAAGGTAAAACTCTTTAGTTAACGTAATATAATCATCAGTATATTGATGCCTTGAGGTTTCAATAATCAAAGTCTCAGTTTTAATGTCGCTTTCGCGGAAAGAAAACACTAGCAAGCTTCTTTTAACCTCAGAAGTAGGCGTTCCTTTAACATGTAAGATGTTATTAGGAAACAAATTAACTTTAGACGCTAGGTCTATAAAATGAGCTTCTTCTTTAAAGGGAATAACAACCGTAAAAATACCAGTTTCAGACAATAGTTGAGCAGTACAAGCAACTAAATGATCAAAAGGTAAGGCATCTGTAAAACGTGCTAAGTCACGTTGCGTGTTGTCAGATTTGTAATCCTCAGCATAAAATGGAGGATTGGATATAATCAAGTCGTATTTGTCCTCAATTTCTTCTGTAAACTCAGCTAAATCGGCATGATAACAAAATAAGCGATCAGCCCAAACCGAAGTTTCAAAATTATCAACACATTGTTCATACGCTTGTTCGTCAATTTCTAAAGCATCAATTACTTGTGCGTTGCTACGTTGTGCAAGCATTAAAGCTAAAATACCTGTGCCTGCACCAATATCCAAAATAGCAAATGGGTTGGTGTCTAAAGGTGACCAAGCACCAAGTAAAACGCTATCAGTACCAATTTTCATGGCACATTGGTCTTGTTGTACAGTAAATTGTTTAAATTTAAAAGGCTTGCTCATATGGCGTTATCCTAAATGTATTGAGGATCTCTTTAGTTTTGATGTGATGCTTAAATAAATTCAGTGCAAAAAAATTAATCTTCTAAATATAAGTCAATCAAGCCTTCTGGAGTATCTACAAAAATAGTTTTGTTTGGTTTATCCACTTTAGAAATAAACTCATCATTCATTGGGATTAAAATCTCAATACCATCTCTGTCAATTTCAAATAGGGATTGTGCTGTACTGTCATTAACCGCTTTTATAATACCAACAGTTCCAAAGTTTTTGTCTTCAACTTTAAAACCTATTATTTCATGAAAATAAAATTTATCATCTTCTAATTCTGGTAAAACGCTTAGTGGTAAGTATATGTTGCTTTTAATTAAACTATCAGCATCAGCTTCGGTATCGACATCTTCAAATTTTACACGAAGTAATTCAGATTTATGTAATTGAGAGCTTTCAACAAAAAACGGAACCAATGAACCACGTAAATCTATTAACATAGAATCTAAGTTTTCATAAAGTCCAGGCTCATCAGTATCTAGTTTTATAAGGAGCTCGCCTTTAAAACTATATTTTTTAACAATTTTACCTAAAAAGAAACAGTCTTTAATATCCATAACAAAAGTTTTTTGCATAAAAAACTCCGATAAAAATTATCGGAGTTTAAAAGTATAAAAATTAATTTTTATTCTTCTTCTTCGTTAGATGCTTTTGCATCTTCAGCAGGAGCTTCTTCTACAACTGGAGCGTTAGCTGCAATTCTAGCTTCATTAGCTGCTTTTTCCGCTTCAAAAGCTTTAGTTTTAGCATCAGCTTGCGCTTTTGATAAACCGTCTTTTTTAGCTTCTACTTTACTTGCTTTTTCATCTAACCAAGCTGTAAACTTTGCTTCAGCTTGCTCTTCTGTTAAAGCACCTTTTCTAACACCACCTGCTAAATGGTTTTTAAGCATAACACCTTTGTAAGACAAAATTGCTTTTGCTGTGTCAGTTGGTTGTGCACCATTCTGTAACCATTGTACAGCTCCATCAACGTTTATTTCGATAGTTGCTGGGTTTGTGTTTGGATTGTAAGCACCTAATTTTTCTAGGTATTTACCATCTCTTTTTGCTCTAGCATCTGCTGCTACGATCCAGTAATAAGGTTTTCCTTTTTTACCGTGTCTTTGTAATCTAATTTTTACTGGCATAAATAATTAATTTGTAAGGTACGCGACCTCTATTATTAATAAGCTGCAAAGATACTATATTTTTTTAATTTTCAACTTTTTAAAGTAAATCTGTCAAATAAAATAAATTATTCTATTTTTGGTCTTGTATAAAAGTAACGATAATGAAAAAAATAACAATTTTATTAGTTGTATTATTAACCTTGACATCTTGTAGTGAGGATCTAGTCTTTAATAATCCTGCATTTATAGGATATAATGATGGCGAGTTATGGGAAGCAACAACCTATAGAGCTAATGTTGATGGCTCAGGAAATTTAACAATTACTGGTATTAGAGGTTTAGAGACTATAATACTTAAAACAAATGATACTGCCGAGACTTTGTACCTTTTAGGAAATACAACATCATCTGCAACTTATGAAAATGAGTTTGGTGATTTTTATTCAACTAATAACGTGCCTGACCCAGATTTACAAGTGTATCCTGCAGATGGTAAAATAAATATTTCTGATTTTAATATTATTGAAAGAACCGTTTCGGGAACGTTTACTTTTAACGTATTTGATAGTTCTGGTACACAAACAGAAAATTTTAATAAAGGGTATTTTTATAATGTGCCAATTTTAAGCATCGGAACCGTAGTATCGATAGATCCTTTAGTGGCTTGCCAAAATGCAACAGCAGTAGCTTTGACCACTCAAACTAATTACGAAGCAGTAGATATTATGTCTGCAGATTATCCGCAAGTATGTAACTTTTATAAAACTGCATTAGAGAATAAAAAGCAACAATGTGGTGATACAGATGGATCGATACAAGACTTAATAGATGATTTAGGAGATTGTACTAATTAATCACCTTTAAATTATAATATTTAAGCCAACGCATTAGCGTTGGCTTTTTTTTTGTTAAATACTCTTAAGGCTATCACAAACCCTGTTAAATCGCTTGACAACAGCTGTCATTTGTGCTATATTGTAATTGTAGATGTCAAACAATATGCATCTTTAAAAAAAATATTGAAATTTAAATGATCAAAGATATTATGAACTACAGCGAAAAAATTTCAAACAAGTTAAACGAATTATTAATTAAAAATTATGATGCCGAAAAAGGGTATTTAAATGCAATTGATAACGTAGATAACAATGAATTAAAAATGTTTTTTAAAAGACGTGCCTCAGAGCGTAGCGCGTTTGCAAAAGAACTAAGAACCGAAATCTTGCAATATGGACAAATTCCTGAAGATTCTGGAAGTTTTAAAGGAACCATGCACAGAAATTGGATGAGCTTAAAATCAACCTTTACTTCAAATAATGAAGAAGCAATCTTAGAAGAAGCAATTAAAGGTGAGGAAGCAAGTCTTGAGGAATATGACAAATTGTTAAAAGAAAATAATTTGCCACCAACCATAGATAGCTTAATTGCTAAGCATAGAAACGCAATCCAAGCAGCAATTAATACCGAAAAAGTGCATGAAGAGCTAGTCTCATAAATGCATAATTATATAATAAAAAAAGCCAGCATTTACATGTTGGCTTTTTTTTTGTTTACAACTGTTTGCTAATTCGCTTTAAAGAATTATAAATTCTACGTACTTTTATAGGCTCGTATTTTTCAGCACAAACTTCAAAGAAATCACAACATGTACTTAATATTTGATACCGAAACCACAGGATTACCTAAGCGTTGGGATGCACCAATTACAGATACAGATAATTGGCCTAGATGTATTCAAATTGCTTGGCAATTACATGATGAGATGGGTAACTGTATCGAGCATCAGGATTATTTAGTACAACCAGAAGGTTTTAATATACCTTATGATGCTGAAAAAATCCATGGTATATCTACAGAATTAGCTCAACAACAAGGGATTCCGTTATCTGAAGTTTTAGAAAAATTTAATGTTGCGCTTAGTAAAACCAAGTATGTAGTCGGTCAAAATGTAAAGTTTGATTTAAATATTATGGGAGCGGAATTTGTTCGCGAAAGCGTAGAAAACCCATTGCAAGAACTTCCGGTTTTAGATACTTGTACAGAGCAGACTGCAGAGTTATGCGAGATTCCAGGTGGACGTTATGGTAAATTTAAGTTGCCAACTTTAACAGAGTTGCATCAGTTTTTATTTGATCAGCCTTTTGCAGAAGCGCACAACGCAACAGCAGATGTGGAAGCGACAACACGTTGCTTTTTAGAGTTAATAAGATTAAAAAAATATACAAAAGAGCAATTAGACGTTCAGCCAGAGTATTTTGAGCATTTTAATAAGGCTAATCCGCAAACCATACAGCTTATTGGATTAAAGCATATTAACCTTAAAAAGGAAAGTGCTAAAATCCAAGAGCAATTACAAAAGCAGAATACAAACGAGATTTCTTCTGCCGAAATTAAAGAAAACATCAAAGATCTGCAATCTGTAGATTTTGTTCATTTACATAATCACTCGCAATTTTCAGTTTTACAATCTACTATTAGTATTACTGATTTGGTTGATTTGGCAGCAGAGCAAGATATGCCTGCAGTAGCACTTACAGACCATGCAAACATGATGGGAGCCTTCCATTTTGTAAAGGCTATTAATGGTCATAACAGAGCAGTAAAAGCTAAAAATGCAGAAGCAGAAGCGAGAGGAGAAACACCTAAAGCCAAAGAAATAAAAGGGATTTTAGGATGCGAGTTTTTTGTTTGCGAAGACCATACAGATAAAACTAGAAAGGATAATGGGTATCAAATTGTCCTAATTGCTAAAAATAAAAACGGATACCACAATTTAGCTAAACTGTCATCGCATGCGTTTGTTGATGGTTTTTACTATTTACCACGTATTGACAAAAAATTAATCGAGCAGTATCGCGAAGACTTAATTTGCTTGACAGGAAACCTATATGGTGAGGTGCCAAGTAAGGTTTTAAATGTTGGAGAAAGTCAAGCGGAAGAAGCGTTGCTTTGGTGGAAAGACTTATTTCAAGACGATTTGTACATAGAGCTTATGCGTCATGATCAAGAGGACGAAAATCGTGTAAACCCAACGTTAATCAAGTTTGCTAATCAACACAATATTAAGCTTGTTGCAACTAATAATACCTATTACGGAAAACAAAGCGATGCTAATGCACACGATATTTTATTGTGTGTTAAAGATGGCGAAAAACAATCAACACCAATAGGTAGAGGTCGTGGTTACCGATACGGTTTACCAAATCAAGAATATTATTTTAAGTCTTCAGAAGAAATGAAGGCATTATTTAGAGATATTCCTGAAGCAATTACAAATATCCAAGAAGTTGTAGATAAAATTGAAGGATTTGAGCTTGCTAGAGACGTATTATTGCCAGCGTTTGATATTCCAGACGAGTTTAAACATGTCGATGATGAGGTAGATGGAGGAAAACGAGGAGAAAATGCTTTTTTAAGGCATTTAACCTATGTTGGAGCTAAAAAACGTTATGGAGAAGAGCTGTCCGATGAGGTTATTGAACGATTAGATTTTGAACTTTCAGTAATTGAAAATACTGGATATCCTGGATATTTCTTAATTGTAGAAGATTTTATACGCGAAGCCCGAAAAATGGATGTTTCGGTTGGTCCAGGACGTGGTAGTGCTGCAGGATCTGTTGTAGCTTACTGTTTATGGATTACAAATATTGACCCTTTATTGTATAACTTACTTTTTGAGCGTTTTCTAAATCCGGATCGTGTAAGTATGCCAGATATTGATATCGATTTTGATGATGAAGGTCGTAGTCGTGTCATGGATTATGTAATAGATAAATATGGAAGTAATCAAGTAGCACAAATTATTACCTATGGTACTATGGCTGCTAAAAGTAGTATCAGAGATACAGCACGTGTATTAGATTTACCGCTTTTTGATGCAGATAGGATCGCGAAGTTAATTCCGACCATGTCTAAATTAAAAAAGATTTTTGGTTTAAATGAAAAGGAACTAGGCCAAAAGTTTAGAGCTGAAGATCTGGAAAAAATTAACGAGCTTTTTAATATTTCGGAAGGTGATAATTTAGAAGCCGAAACAATAAACCTTGCTAGAAGTTTAGAAGGCTCTGTAAGAAATACAGGTATTCATGCCTGTGGTGTAATTATTACACCAGATGACATTACTAAGTTTGTACCTGTATCTACAGCAAAAGATTCAGACTTATATGTAACCCAATTTGATAACTCTGTAGTAGAGGATGCAGGATTACTTAAGATGGATTTCTTGGGTTTAAAAACGTTAACCTTAATTAAGGATACTGTAAAAATTGTGAAGGCTAAACATGGTATAGTTTTAGATCCTGACACTTTTCCTTTGGATGATGTTAAAACCTATGAACTCTTCCAGCGTGGAGAGACAGTTGGTGTTTTTCAATATGAATCTCCTGGAATGCAAAAACACTTAAAGGATCTTAAACCTACCGTTTTTGACGATTTAATTGCAATGAATGCACTGTACAGACCTGGTCCAATGGAATACATACCAAGTTTTGTACGCAGAAAACATGGTGATGAGGATATTGAGTATGACTTACCAGCAATGGAGGAGTACTTAAAAGAAACCTACGGAATTACAGTATACCAAGAGCAAGTGATGCTTTTATCACAAAAGTTGGCAGACTTTACAAAAGGTGAAGCCGATGTCTTGCGTAAAGCAATGGGTAAAAAACAAATTGCGGTTTTGGATAAAATGAAACCAAAATTTGTTGAGCAAGCTAGTGCAAAGGGACACGACCCTAAAAAGTTAGAAAAAATTTGGAAGGACTGGGAAGCATTTGCAAGTTACGCCTTTAACAAATCCCACTCGACGTGTTATGCTTGGATTGCATACCAAACAGCATATTTAAAAGCGCATTATCCAGCAGAATATATGGCTGCTGTACTGTCTAATAATATGAATGATATTAAGCAGGTAACCTTTTTTATGGACGAGTGTAAGCGTATGAAGTTACCAGTACTTGGTCCTGATGTTAATGAGTCTTATTATAAATTTTCAGTAAATAAAGACAATGCTGTGCGATTTGGTATGGGAGCCATCAAAGGGGTTGGTCATGGTGCAGTAATGACTATTGTTAATAATAGAAATGAAGATGGACCATATACGTCAATCTTTGATTTAGCTAAACGTATAGATTTACGTGCAGCTAATAAAAAAGCTTTTGAAAACTTAGCGCTTGCAGGTGGATTTGATGAGTTGGGAGACACACATCGTGCACAATACTTTTTTAAAGATGGTAGCGAGTTGACCTTTTTGGAAAAAGCAATTAAATATGGTGCTAAGCATCAGGAAAACGAAAATTCGGCACAAGTTAGTTTGTTTGGAGGTGAGAGCGATGTGCAAATTGAAGAACCTATTATTCCAGAGTGCGAAACTTGGGGAACAATGGAAAAATTGTCCAGAGAACGTGAGGTGGTTGGTGTCTATATTTCTGGGCATCCTTTGGATGATTTTAGAACAGAAATGAAATCGTTTTGTAATGGTAAAATTTCTGATTTTCATGATCTTAATCCGCATGTTAACAAAGAAATTACCTTTGGAGGAGTAGTAACAGATGTACAACATCGTGTTAGTAAACAAGGTAAAGGTTGGGCATTATTTACTATTGAAGATTATACAGACACCTTTGAGTTTAGGGTATTTGGAGAAGAGTATTTAAAACATCGTCCCTTTTTGTTACAAAACACATTTGTTCATGTTAAAGCATTTGTTAGAGAAGGATGGGTTAATAGAGATACTGGTAAAAAAAGTGAACCTAGATTACAATTTAATAGTTTTCAATTGCTGCACGATGTTATGGAAAAAAACGTCCGTAAAATATCAATTCAGCTAAATATTAAAGAGTTGGAAGCAGAGAAAATTCAGTATTTAAAAGAGTTAATCTCCATGCATCCAGGTAATCATGCACTAAACTTTTTAGTCTATGACAATAGAGATAAAATTAAGCTAACCATGATAAGTAGAAAACAAAAAATTAAAGTGACTAATGAGTTGTTAAATGAGTTACAAGAGCAACAGATTCATTATTTAATTAATCAATAAAAAAACTTTTGTAAATTGTAAAGGTTAAAACCTTAATTTAGTAAAAGTCTAGATAGGATTAAATTGTAATTCATTCTAGCATAAGCCAAACCAATGCAGTAATAGTTAAAACAAATTGTTTGGTTGTAAGCTTTGGCAATATTTTTGACTAATATTGCATATTAACACGTAGTAAAACACAATTAAAACATAATATTATGGCATTAGAAATAACAGATGCAAACTTTGAAGAAACAGTATTAAAAAGCGATAAGCCTGTAGTAGTTGACTTTTGGGCAGCCTGGTGTGGACCATGTCGTATGGTTGGACCAATCATCGATGAATTAAGTACTGAGTATGAAGGTAAAGCCATCGTAGGAAAAGTAGACGTAGATGCAAATCAAGAATTTGCAGCAAAATATGGTGTACGTAACATCCCAACGGTTTTAGTATTTCAAAATGGTGAAGTAGTAGGACGTCAGGTAGGTGTAGCACCAAAAACAGCTTACGCTGAAGCATTAGACGCTTTATTATAAGTCAATGTTATTAAAGTATTGATAAAAGGTTTGCTGTAATGGCAAACCTTTTTTACTTTAGTTGAAACTATAATAAATGTCTAAATAAATTAAAGGCTTTATTTGTATAGTGATATTAAACTTTAAGATTTAAACGATCAAAATTATAAAAAATGAGTAAAACAATAAAAGTACAAGATGCTATTGATGCTAAGCTTTTAGAAGAGCGTAAAGTGTTTCTTTGGGGAATGGTAGATGATAAATCAGCAAAGCATGTTATAGATAGATTGCTGTATTTAGATAGCTTAGATACAAAAGATATTACATTATACATTAATAGTCCAGGTGGTTATGTAACCTCAGGATTTGCAATGTACGATTGCATAAAAAGTTTAAAAAGTGACGTCTCTACAGTATGTACAGGACTAGCAGCATCAATGGGTTCAATATTACTATCTGTTGGAGCAAAAGGAAAACGTTTTATTCAACCACATGCAAGAGTCATGATACATCAACCAAGTGGTGGTGCACGTGGTCAAGCAAGTGATATTGAAATTACAGCTCAAGAAATTGTTAAAACAAAAGAGCTAAGTGCTCATATTTTAGCAGACAACTGTGGTCAAACATATGATAAAGTAATGAAAGATTTTAATCGTGACCATTGGATGGGAGCAGATGAGTCTGTTGCTTATGGTATTGTTGATGGTATAGCTGAGTAATGAAACTACAAGACGAACTTAATAAAGCAGGTGGATTTAAAAACCTCGAACATTTGGCAAAACAAGTGGTCGAGGGTTTTATATCTGGAATGCATAAAAGTCCGTTTCATGGTTTTTCTGCAGAGTTTGCAGAGCACAAAATTTATAATCAAGGTGAAAGTACACGTCATATAGATTGGAAGCTATTTGCTAAAACAGATAAACTGTATACCAAACGGTATGATGACGAAACTAATTTACGTTGTCATATTATTTTGGATAATAGTAGTTCTATGCATTATCCAAAAATGGACAACTACGCTTTAGGAACTTTAAATAAGATTGCTTTTTCTGCGTTAGCCTCAGCAGCTTTGATGCATATCTTAAAAAAACAGCGAGACGCTGTAGGACTAAGCATATATAGTGATGCATACGATTTTTACGCACCAGAAAAAGGTAGCGAGCGTCATCATCAAATGCTAATCCATCAATTGGAAGAAGCTGTTAAAGCAGACCCTAGGACTAGACAAACAGATACCTATGTGTATTTGCATCAAATAGCAGAGAAGATACACAGACGCTCTTTAATATTTGTGTTTACAGACATGTTTCAGGCTTCAACAAATCAAGAGAAGTTATTTGAAGCTTTAAGACATCTAAAACATAATAAGCATGAGGTGGTTTTGTTTCATGTGCATGATAAAAATAAGGAAGTTGCTTTTGATTTTAATAATAAGCCCAAAAAGTTTATTGATATAGAAACTGGAGACTACGTCAATTTATATGCAGACCAAGTCAAGGATAATTATAAAAACGAAGTTTTAAATTATTTTAATGATTTAAAAATGAAATGTCTGCAATACAAGATTAAATACGTTAATGCTGATGTAAATCAGGCGTTTGACAAAATTTTGACTACGTATATGATCGAGCGCGAAAAATTTATTTAAAAAAAATAAAAAAAAAGTGAAAAAAAGTTTGCGACATTGATGAAGAAGTGTATCTTTGCACTCGCAATAACGCAACGGTCTGGTAGTTCAGCTGGTTAGAATGTCGCCCTGTCACGGCGAAGGTCGCGGGTTCGAATCCCGTCCAGACCGCGAAAATTGCTAAAAGCTCCGATTTATCGGAGCTTTTTTTGGCAATAAAATTTAGTTGTGTTGTTTTGATAGATGTAGTAGTCTATCAAACTGGTAGAAAGCTAGTCAAATAGCTTGAACCGATGGAAAGCTTTCCTTTTTTCTTCTAGAAAATTGGGATGCTTTTTTGTTTTAGGACACTTCGTCTATGTTATTTGCTTTTCATCGAATTATTTACTACTTTTACTCTATGTTATGATATTTTCGTCGGGCTTTAAAAGTTTCCCTCAAATATTACCTCTATTAAAGCTAATTAATTAATCTTCTTGGACATACAAATAATTAGTGTGTGATTTTGGTAAGCTATAGTATTAGCTTACTGTTAGTATATTTAAATTTTAAAATTAATATATAACTCAAAATTAACCTTAAATAATTATTATTATGAAATCCCTAAAAATTACATTAGTAGCAATCTTTTCTATCGTATTATTAACTGGAGTAAGCGCTTTAAACGATACAACACCAAACAAAGAAAATTCTAATACTGAAGTTAAAAAAGTAGATATTAAGTTGCTTGCAACTAATGGTATCAAAAAAGATAAGGTACCATCTCAAGGATAGTCTATTGTTTTATTGGCATAGTGTTTTAAGCATTGAAAAATTATCAGTGCTATGTATACCTATATTTATCTATTTTATCCTAAATTTGGTTTTACCTTAATTTTGTAAATAGATTGATAAAATATTTTCCATTAGTAATTCTACTTTTTGCTAGTCTAGGTTTTAGTCAGAGTTCCGACTCAATATACTATTACAGAAACTTAGCCAAAAATGACCAAATAACTACGGAAGATAGAATTATCTATGCTAGAAAAGCAATTACATTATCTGCTAAAACTGATAGTGATTCTACTTTATTAAATAGTCAAAGGGTCTTATCTTTTTTATACATTATTGATGGGCAAATAGATAATATCAAATCAATAAATCTTGATAATTTATCTCTTGCTAAAAAAATAAAAGATTCGGTATCAATAGCAAATGCATACTATAATCTAGGCTACTCTTATGGTAAAACACAAAAAGTAGATAGTGCTTATTATTATTACTTTAACGCAGTTAAGCTTTACGATAAGTTAGAAGATTTTAAAAATTATGCTGCTGTTTTATTAAATATGGCAAATATCCAAGAGTCTGAAAGAGATTATATTGGAGCACAAAATAATGTAATTAAGGCCATAAATGTTGTTGATAAACTTCAAAAAAACGACTATAATGTAGATACAGAATGGTCCTTATATAACCTTATTGGTATAATATCAGGAGAGCTTCAGCAATATGATAACTCAATAGAATATCACAACAAAGCGATTAATAGTAGTAATAAACTAAAGGATAATTATTTCTACAAAATCTATTCTAACGTAAATATAGCTTCGACTTATCGAAAAAAAGGGGATTACAATCTTGCTATTGATAAGTACAATCAAATTTTAGAAAGTAGTAAACTGTTATCAGAGGATGCTTCGACTTATGCTTATGTAATAAACGATTTGGCGTATTCTAAATTTTTGCGTGGTAAGGATTCTAATAAAGAAATTGAAACCCTTTATAGACAAGCGTTTAGGCTTAGTGACTCCATTTCAGATAAAAATATAAAGATGTCTGTTAGTCTTAATTTTTCAGACTATTTTAAAACCATTAATCAACTTGATTCTGCAGCGATATATTCTACTACAGCATATTCTTTGGGTAAAGAGTTAAAGCATAATAAGACTATTTTAAAAGCGCTTTATATAAAGTCTGAAATTGAAAAAGGTGAACCTTCTAAAAAATATCTCTTTGAACATATTAGACTAAATGATAGTTTGCTTTTTGCAGAACGATCAAGTCGAAATAAATTTATGAGAATTGATTATGAAACGGAAGAAATTAAACAAGAAAATCAACAAATCTCACGTCAGCGCTTGTGGTTACTTATTGTTTCTGGAGGGTTATTATTTACATTGTTTTTTCTGTACATTATTAAAACCCAACGTGAAAAAAATAAAGAACTACAGTTAGAAAGACAGCAGCAAGAAGCTAATGAGGAGATATACAAGCTCATGTTATCTCAGCAAGATAAAATTGATGAAGCAAGAAGTTTAGAAAAAAATAGAATATCTAAAGATATTCATGATGGTATATTAGGAAAACTTTTTGGAGTAAGACTTAGTTTGGATGGTCTAAATTTAAGCGTAAATAAAGAGGCTATTGACAAAAGAAGCTATTATATAAGCGAGCTTAAAAATATAGAAGAAGACATCCGTAAAGTATCCCATGAGCTAAATACCGACTTTATAAAACAATCTGGTTTTTTGGATATTGTCAAGACGTTGGTTGATGCACAAATGAATGCTTATAAAATAGAGTACACTTTTTATGGCGACGATAGTATTGATTGGGATGCATTAAATAATAAAGTAAAAATTCACCTGTATCGTATTTTGCAAGAAACAATGCAAAATGCATATAAACATGCTGAAGCAACTAAGGTGGATATTTCATTTAAAATGGAAGCTAATGCATTAGTTTTTTGCATTTCGGATAACGGAAAAGGGTTTGATACACATAAAGCTAAAAAAGGCATTGGATTAAAAAATATAGAGGATAGAATACAAGAAATTAATGGCGAGCTTAAAATAAAAAGCCATGAAAATACAGGAACTAAAATTATAATTATTGTCCCTACAATTAATAATTAACCTATGGAAAGTAAAGTATTAAAAATATTAATGGTTGATGATCACCCAATGATTATTGAAGGTTATCAACACACATTATTAGCTACTAAAAAAGAAAATCAAATATTAGAAATTGATATTGCTACGGACTGTGACTCTGCTTTAGCTGCAATAAAAAAATCAAAAAGTATTGGAAAACCCTACGATATCTATTTTTTTGATATTAGTATACCTCAATCCTCAGATGGTATTTATAAATCTGGAGAAGATTTGGCCAAACATATTAAGCAGACACAACCAGAAGCTAAAGTGGTTATTTTAACCATGTTTAACGAGGTTTACAGAATACATAATATAATTAAAACAATAAATCCTGAAGGGTTTTTAATTAAAAGTGATCTAACATCAAGCGAGTTAGCTAGTGCTTTTGAGGTTATACAAACAAAACCGCCATTTTATACAGGAACAATAAATACTATTATTAAACGAAGCATCTTTAATCCTATTGAAGTGGATGAGATAAATCACAAAATGCTTTACTATTTGTCATTAGGTATTAGGACAAAAGATTTAGTAGAGCCTTTAGGCATTACATTAAGTGCAATTGAAAAGCGTAAAAAAAATCTTAAAGAATTATTTATTGTGGATGATGGTAAGGACGAAACGCTTATAAGCATAGCTAAGGAGAAAGGCTATATTTAAATTTAAATGTTAAATTTTAGTTTTTTTTAGCTGTCAAAAATCTTTCAAACAACTTAGTATTACTAAAACTTGCGGTTTTAACCACAGTAACGTTGTGGTTTTAACCACAATAGGTAAATGTAAGATTATATATATTTGCTATATAACTTAGTATAAAGTTAATCATTCCCTTCAAACTTCTGTTTGATTAATAGCATTTACATTTACACACTATAAAGCAACATTTAAGGATGTTGCTTTATCTTTTTATACCATTAGGTGTTTGTATTCCCAAAACGTAGCAATAAAATATCCAAAGTATACAATAGCTACTATAAACTTTAATAAGGTTCCTGTTATAAATCCTAAAAACGATCCAAACGCAGCTTTTAGTGCCTGATTATTATTAGCATTATTATATTTTTCACCGATAAAAGCACCAACAAATGGACCAATAATTATGCCTCCTGGAATAGGCGAGAATAAGCCAATAAATAATCCAATAGTTGTTCCAATGACTCCAGATCGACTACCACCAAATCGTTTGGTACCAATTGCAGGAATAAAATAATCTAAAGTAAATATAGCTATAGCTACAATACCTGTAATTACTAAAAAAGTCGTGTCATTGGGTACAGCTGTAGTCATATATAAAAACAATAAGCCAATCCAACTTAATGGAGGACCAGGAATAATAGGTAATAAGCTGCCAGCCAATCCAAATAATATAAACATTAAACCTAACAGGCTAAATAAGATATCCATTTCTTTATTTTATTAATAAGACTGATTAAAAGAAATATTGTTACAATTTTATAACTAAAAAATTAGTTTAAACTATATTTTTAGTTATATTTGAGTCATTCAACTAAAAAGTTAGTTTAAAAAAAATGAAAGTACTTACCAAAGCAGAAGAGGATATTATGCAAGTTTTATGGCAGCTAGAAAATGCTAATGTTAAACAAATAATTGAGTTTTTACCAGAACCTAAGCCAGCATATAATACAGTGTCCACCATTGTTAGGATTTTAGAATCTAAGGGGTTTGTAGATTATAAAAAACAAGGAAAAGGACATATTTACTTTCCTGTTTTAAAAAAACAAGATTATAGTAATCAATCGATTACTAAATTGGTGGATAATTATTTTCAAGGTTCGTTTAAAAGTATGGTCTCTTTTTTTGTTAAAAAAAATGACATTAGTTTAAACGAGTTAGAAACGGTATTAAAGGAGATTAATAAAAAAGAATAGTCATGATAAGTTATTTGTTTCAGAGTATTTTATTTCAGCTATTATTTTTAATAGTCTATGATTTGTTTTTAAAAAGAGATACTTTTTTTAGTCACAATAGGTTGTATTTGTTAATTACATCTTTAATGTCATTAGTTATTCCCTTAGTTAAAGTTAGTGGGTTTAATAACCTAATAGATACATCATCTATAATGGTATTACCAGAATTAGTTTTAGGGAATTTAAATAATCAATCACCAACATATGCGTTAAGTAATACTGTATTTACAGTAACTAATGGATATTTATTGGTCACATTATTTATTTTTATTTTATTTATTATCAAGCTAATTAAGATTATAAAACTTATCCATCAAAATCCAAAAAGCCAATACCATAACTTAACTATTGTCCATTTAAAAGAAACAAACACAGCCTTCTCTTTTTTTAATTATATCTTTTTAGGAGATACATTAACAACCACTCAGAGGCAATCTGTTTTTGAACACGAAAAGATACATGCCAAACAAAAACACACCTTTGATTTGTTGTGGTTTGAGGTCTTAAAGATTGTGTTATGGTTTAATCCTTTAGTGTATTTATATCAAATCAGAATTAGTAATATTCACGAATTTTTAGCGGATCAAAATGCAGTAGAATTCAATAAATCAGAGTATTATCAACAATTATTACAGCAAGTTTTTAATGTTAAAACGTATGCTTTTATCAATCCATTTTTCAATCAATCATTAATCAAAAAACGAATCATTATGTTACAAAAATCAAAAACGAAACAGACACATTTAGTTAAGTATTTATTATTAATTCCTATGGTTTTAGGAATGTTAGTCTATTCATCTTGTTCCAACGAAAGTGAAGTAAACAAAGACCCAATAGTAAATATGCAGACCGAAACATTAGATGTAAACAACAGTAAGCAAATAGGTGTAGACCTGCCATTTTCTGCTATTGATCAATCCCCTTTATTTGAAGCCTGTAAAACGCTTGTTGACAAAGACCAACAAAAAAAATGTTTTTCAGATCAAGTATCTAATCATGTCCTAAACAATTTTAATACTAAATTAGCTGATAATTTAGATTTAAAAAAAGGAATCACTAAGGTGTTTGTAAGTTTTAAAATAAGTAAAACAGGAGAGATTATTGATGTCATGTCAAGAGCAGAACATCCTGATCTTGAGGTAGAAGCCAATCGTGTAATAAATAATTTACCTAAATTGACACCTGGTATGCATGAAGGTAAAGCAGTAGATGTTGTTTACGGTTTACCAATCGCGTTTAAAATTAAATAAATGAAAACCTTTAGTGTCATAGTCAGTATTTTCTTATTTGTTAGTGTTAACGCTCAAACATCCATTCTAGAAACTGCAGATAGTTTATATAATCACGGAAATTACACTAAGGCAATCCAATTTTATAATCAGTTAGATAATACTGCAGATTATACGGATAAAATAGCCAAATCCTATCAATATTTAGGCAACTATGACCAAGCAGTAGGCTACTATAATAAGTCAGTAGTAAATAGTCCAAATAATCTTTTATTTAAGTTTGAATTAAGTAAATTATTGTTTCAAAATGGTCAATTAGTCCAAGCTAAAAAACATTTGATGGACCTAATAAAAGCAGATCAATCTAACCCTAATTACTACTATTATTTAGGGTTGGTTGGTAATGCTTCAAACGATTTTGAAACTGCTCAGAATAATTTTTTAAAAGCCTTTCAACTTGATCAAACACATCAAAAAGTAATTTTTGAATTGGCTAAATACAGTCTCCAAAAAAGAGCATTTAAAAAAGTTGAAGATTATGTAAATAAAGGGTTAGAATCCTATCCTAATAACAAGCAATTAATAGGACTTATTGCTCAAAAATACTATTTAAATAATGAGTACCATGAATCCATAAGTCAGTTTTTAAAACTCTTAGATTTGGGCGAAACAACTAAGTTTGTTTACGAAAAATTAGGGTATTGTTATGGTAAAGTTTACTATTACAGTAAGGCTATAAAATATTTAGACCTAGCTTTAAAGTTAGACCCAAAGGATGCTAATAATCATTATTTATTAGGTATCAATTATGAACAAATCCGTGAATATGATTTAGCCGAAAAGCATGTTTTAGAAGCAATTAAACTGCAGGATCAACCCTTGGATGAGCAGTATGCTAAATTAGGTGTTTTGTACAATTTACAAGATAAACCAGACCAAGCGATTCAGGCTTTTACTAATGCAATAAAAGAAAATCCAAAGACAGAGTCTAATTACTTTTTTAGGACCTTTACAAAATTGGATTATTTTAAAGACCTTGACGCTAAACAAAAAGAGGTTGAAAAGTATATTAATCAATTTCCGGACAGTAAATATTCAGAAATATTAAAGGTTAAATTAGCGACGTACAAAAGCGAAAAATTTCAAAATAAAACTGAATAAATTCATATTGTTAGATCATCGGTATAATTGGATTTTTATCTAGGATTTATATCAAAAATCAAATTTATTAGTATAATTAATAACTTTGTATGAAAAATACTATATATTGAAATGTATTAAATTTCTATTATTATGAAAAGATGTCTACCCTTGATTTTTGCTTTAGTAAGTTTTGCAAGTATAGTAAATGCACAAACCGCTAATGATTGTAAACAAACCTGCACAATTGATAAAATAGTATACGAAACTGCTTTTTTAGGTGTTCAGTTTGGTAGTCCATGTGATAAAGAAAGTAAAACAGATCAAGGTGTTATTATCCTAAAAGTAATAGATAATACTGCTGCTGCAGAAAACAACTTGCAACCCTACGACTTAGTTTTGGCAATAGACGATTTAGAAGTAAATAGAAGAGGTGATGCTATGAATGCTGTAAAAGCTTATCAGCCTTTTGATACTGTAAAGTTAACGATTCAACGTGACGGAAAAATAAGTGTAAAAACAATCACATTAGGTGCTAAATCATCCAAAGTAGTTCAAGAGGAAGTGTGCTGCGATGCAATAACAACTACCTTATCTAAACAAAATATTAGTCTTTATCCAAATCCTGCAGTAAGCCAGTTAAATGTGGCTTTTAAAGCGGTCCTTAAAGGTGAGTATAATTTTGCTATTTACATGACTAATGGTGTACTTGTAAAACAATACAAAAAACGCTTTACTAAAGGTGATTTAAACGAAGTCATAAATGTAGATAAACTAGAGGATGGTGTCTATGTATTAAAAATTTCAAAAGACAATACAACCTATTCTAATCTGTTTGTAGTTAAAAGAAATTAATAACATACCAGTTTCTGTCATTTAAAAAAGTTGTACTTTTCGGCTATATTAGTTAATTATGAAGCAAATAGCTGTTTTCTTACTGTGTTTGATGTTGGCCTCTTGTCAATATTTTGATGTAGAGAAGACCTCTTCTGAAGCTATTTTAAAAAAAGAACTCAAAACTTTTAATTGGAAAGAAGTAGACAGTTATCCAAGTTTTAAAACTTGCGATACTTTACAGTTAAAATTAGATGCTAAACAGTGTTTTGAGACAACCTTAGCTAATCATATCTCAAGTAAATTGCAAGAACAAACTATTATTGTGTCTCAGGATATAAATGACACAATTTTATTATCCTTATTAATTTCAGAAAAAGGAGAATTAGTTATAAATGCTATAGAAATAGATAGTATTACTACCCTAGAAATTCCAGAAATTAAAACTATAATTACTAATAGCCTGGATACGCTACCTACAATTTATCCAGCTATCAAACGTGGACAACAGGTAAAGTCTCAGTTTAAATTACCTATAGTTTTACGGGTTAATTAATGGTGGTTATTAAAATCTAATAGCAAACTTTTTCATTAGTCTTAAAATCTCAACATACAACCAAATTAAAGTAACTAAAAGTCCCCAAGTTGCCATCCACTCCTTGTACTTGGAAGCTTTGTTTTTTTGTCTTTCTATGTAATCAAAATCTAATAAAAGGGATAATGCGGCAAAAATGGTTGCAAAAATATTAAAACCAATAGCTAGCCAAGAGGTTCCCCAAATAAAAGATTTAATTCCAAAAAGGCTTAAAATCCAAGAGATAATATATACTAAAAATATAGTCGTGCACACGGTAATAATAACACTTTTAGTGGTGTTGGTTACTACAATTAAACGGGTTTGATATAAAAACAAAACCACAAAAAAGGTTACGATAGTTACACCTATGGCTTGATACGGTAAATCCGGAAACCTAGCCTGAGCATAAGCAGTAATACCACCAAGAAAAAAGCCTTTTGCGACAGCATACAATGGTACTAAAACATGAGCCCACTGTTGTCTAACAGAAAGCACAATACTAATAACAATAGTAGCAAGCATACCTCCAGAAGCAAACCATTTAATACTGGTTCCGTTGGCATAAAGCTTCCAGATGGCAACAACAATAGTTGTTATAACTAGTAAACAAAATAAGGTTTTGGTCATAATACCTGTAACTGTCATTTTATGACCAGAAGCAGGATTTTGATTTTTCCAAAAGTAATTTGTAAATGCTGGATTAGAAGTTTTTTCTAAATAACGCATGTTATAAATTTAACTTATAGCCTAAAGCAAGATCCAAAGGAAAGTTACCTTCGTTATCTATAAAAGCTGCAAATAACGAATCCACAACAAGCGTGATATACCCATTTCCTAATTTGTAATCAGCTCCTAAACCAAAAATTAAAGGCACATCAAACCCAGAATTTTTTACTTCATCAATAATTATTGTTTCCGTATTATTAGGGTCTTGATAGGTAATAGTAGTTTTGGATGTAGTAAAAGTAGCAAACTTAGTTTGTCCGTAAATATTAAAGCTTGGTTTGTTTAAAAATCTAAATCGGTAACCTAAAGCAATTTGGGTTGCGCTATATTTAAAATCGTCAGTATCTCCTGCACTACGTATATTTAAAAACCCAGAATGTTTTGGTGTTGGATTGTCCTGAAATACTTCCAATTCTGCTCCAAAAAAGGGTACCGATTTATTGTCTGGATTAACCACAAAAGGATGGTTGGTTAAACCGCTAAAAATACCAACTCTAGTTTTTAATTTTGGCCTATCGCTATTATATGTATAACTAGCATCGCTTAATGCATTGGCTTGGTTAATAAAATTTTTTAGACTGTAAAGTGTTAGTTTTACTTTGGAGGCATCTTGACCTGTTGTAGCCTTTAAAGTAGTTTGATAAGCATTATCATATTTATTGTCTGCACCTTTAGTGTTTGTCAATTCTGTTAAGACTTCATTTTGACCTTTAATAAAATAACGATAACGTCCTTCAAAGGTGTTCCATAACAAGTCGTAGTCACCCTCTACCTCTGTTTTAAGTTCAATTTTTTCGTTATTAAACGTATACGAGTTTTGTGCAATAGTAAGCGTTGTAAAGCTTAAGGCTAAAAATAAAACTAGGGTTTTCATAATGCTGTAGTTTGGTTTAATGCTAAAGTAAATGTTTTTGGCTGAAAAAGCTATTTCTTAAATGTTCGGTTTTTCCATTTATAGGTTGTAAACATAGATATAAAGGCAATATAAACACTAAAAAATGGGTAAATAAAACAGCTCCACAAATAATGCTTAAGCAATTCTTCTTTATTAAATAATTGGCAGGCTTTATAAATTAGTATAAAGTCTATAGCTACTTTTATAAAAAATAGATAAGCAAAAGGTTTTAATGCAAATAGTCCTAAAGCCACTAATAGTAATCCAATTACAAGACTAGCATTCATTAGTAATACTAGTAGCCCAACAATTTTGGCAAAATTATTCTTGTAATTACTAGTTTTGCTAGCCCAACGTACACGCTGTGATATTAAGTTCTTAAGATTACTTTGCGGTTTTGTGGTAACTATAGCTTGATTGTTTTTTAAATATAGAATGCTTTGATTATCAGTTTTTAAAGCTTTTTCCATTAAAAAAATATCATCACCACTGGCAATATTTGTATTGCCTTCAAAACCATTTAGTTGTTTAAAAAACTGTTTTTGATAAGCTAAATTTGCGCCATTACATAAAAATGGTTTATTAATGCCAAAACCACCAATGGTAGCACCAATTAGACTTAAAAAATCTAAAGTTTCAAAATAATTTAATAGTCCTTTGTTTTGATTATAGCATACTGGTCCAGCAATCATTTTTACAGTATGGCTTTGTATAAAGTTATCAAAACTATCCAACCAATAGATGGGTACAATACAATCTGCATCTGTGGTAATAATCCATTGGTGTTTAGCTTGTTTAATGGCAGATGTTATAGCGTCTTTTTTTGGTGAATTTGTTTCGCGTTGATTGTCTATTATTTTAATGTTATACTGAGTGGTTTGGCTATTAGATAGTTGATTTTTAATGGTTTTAACCGAATCATCTTGTGAGTCGTCATTTACTAAAACAACCTCAAATAAATGTTTAGGATAATTTAAGTTTAAAAGAGAGTCTAATAATTCTGGTAAATTTTCGGCTTCATTTCTAAACGGAATAATTACCGTAAACGTGGTCTTTGGAGTAATATCTTGTAGTCTAAATTGTTTTACTTTATCAAACCCTAGTACAAAAAAGCCTATTAAAAACAGATACAGAATAGTAATAATTACAAAGGTGATTAGCATTTAACGTTGGTTTTTATTGGATTAAAGCGTAAAACAAAATAGCTTCCAATTAGGCTTGGTAATGCAAAATTAAGACACCACATAATTAACGCACAGCTTAAAACAGGAAGTTCTGCAATGTTAGCAAATCCAAATAAATAAATGGCAACGCTTCCTTTTATAACCACATCAAAAATTGAAATTGTCGGAATAATAGATGTTAGTAAATACAGTGTTGTAATTATTACCATAGCATTAGGATAACTTATTTCAATTCCTAAAAGGATTAAAATATAATAAAACTGAAAAGAGAATATTATATATCGTAATAACGATAGTACTAAGCCAATTGTAATGTATGGTAAACCTAGTGTTTTGATATAATTTGTTATTTTTTGAATAGAAAACCCCTTTAATTTATACGTGCTTTGTTTTAATACAAGTAGTGTTATCATAATAATAGTGATAACTATAAGTAACCCTCTTGATATTTTAATAAAATCAATAGTTGTGTCATACGTATTATGGTATAAAATAAAACCAATAACGCCTAAAATAACCGTAATACCCATTTGCATCATATTACTAATTAAATTGATTAGTAATATGCGTTTTCGGTGCGCTTTTGGGTAGTAAATGGCTTTGGCACCATATTCTCCAATACGGTTAGGTGTTAATAAAGATGCTGTTAAGGCACCTAAACTTTGCTCTGAAGCTTCAAAAACCGACAGAACCTTAAGTTTGGATACTAAAAAACGCCATTTTATAATTTCTATAAACCAGTTTAAACCACTTAAAAAACTTAAAATCACTATGTTTTTTAGACTAAACAGTTTGTTTTGGTTTAAAAAGTGAATAAAATGACTAAAATTTAAAGTGTCATTATAAAGTAGTTTTTGGTAGATAAAATAAAATGCACCAACAACTATACTTAATTTAATAAGTACAAAAAAGAATTGTTTAGTTTTGTAAGGCAAGTTGCTGTGCATAAAAGTTGCGCCAATGTTGACGTTTGCAAATTAAACTAAATATTACACAATGTTATCTACTATTAAACACTATTGCTTACTATTAATTGCTGTTTTTACTTTAAGTACAGCAGACGCACAAATAGAAACTAGTAAATGGAAAGCCTTATTTGCTGTAGGTTTTAACAGTCCATCACAAGACGGATTGGTGACTCCCTTTGAAGCTAATAGTATTAATTTTCCAACCATAAATTTAGGTGTTCAACGTATGTTTACGCCACAATTAGGAGCAAAATTAGACTTTGGTTATAACCGTTTTGCACATGCAGATAATACACCAGAGTTTAAAACAAACTACACACGTGTAAATTTACAGTTTGTGTATGATGCTACACGCGATTTTAATTTTTTACCGTTTGGAACTGGAATGTTATTTCATGTTGGTCCTGGTTACTCTATGATAAAACCATTAGGAGATTATGGTGATAATAAAACCTCGTTTTTAAATGCAATGGGTGGCATGGAGTTTCACTACGGAATAAGTCAAACAGTTTCAGCGTTTGTGGATGCCTCCTATATATTAGGTTTTGCAGACAATTTTGACCCAATTACAGAAGGTTATGGATCTTTTAATGGCAATATGTTGACTGTAACTGTTGGTGTGGCTGTATCGTTAAGTGGTTGTTATACATGTAACTAAATGAGTAAAGAACAAATTATACTAGGTATTGATCCAGGAACAACCATTATGGGTTTTGGTTTAATAAAGGTGGTTAACAAAAAAATGAGTCTTATTCAATTAAATGAATTGGATCTTAAAAAATACGATGACCATTATTTAAAGTTGAAATTAATTTTTGATCGTACCATAGAGCTAATTGAAACTCATCATCCAGATGAGATTGCTATCGAAGCACCTTTTTTTGGTAAAAACGTACAAAGTATGCTTAAGTTAGGTCGTGCACAAGGTGTGGCTATGGCTGCAGGATTAAGTCGCGAAGTACCAATAACAGAGTATGCACCAAAAAAAATTAAAATGGCAATTACAGGTAATGGTAATGCTAGTAAAGAGCAAGTTGCTAAAATGTTACAAAGCATGTTGGGTATTAAAACCTTACCAAAAAATCTAGATTCGATGGATGGACTTGGAGCAGCTGTGTGCCATTTTTACAATCAAGGACGTGTAGAGATTGGTAAAAGTTATACAGGTTGGGCAAGTTTTGTAAAGCAGAATGAAAAGCGCGTTAAAAAATAGAAACTCTTATATTTTACAACTAATAGCTTAATAAAATGTCAGGAATATACATACACATACCGTTTTGCAAACAAGCCTGTCATTATTGTGACTTTCATTTTTCGACGTCCATGAAAAAGAAAGATCAGCTTATTTTCGCTTTAGCGAAAGAAATGGAATTACGTAAAGACGAGTTTAAAAATATAACGGTAGAAACCATCTATTTTGGAGGAGGTACACCAAGTGTTTTGTCTGCAGACGAATTGCAATACTTGATAGATAGTGTCTATTTAAACTATAAAGTCACAGATAATCCAGAAATCACCTTAGAGGCAAATCCTGACGATTTAAACGAAGAGGTTATAATTAAACTTTCTAAAAGTCCTATTAATAGACTTAGTATTGGTATTCAATCTTTTTATGAAAAGGATTTAAAACTAATGAATCGTGCACACAATGCGCAAGAAGCTAAGCGCTGTTTGCAATTAGCAACCCAATATTTTGATAATATAAGTTTAGACTTAATTTATGGAATACCAAATAGTACAAATGTAGAATGGTTGGATAATATACAAACTGCATTAAGCTTTGGTGTACCACATATTTCTAGTTATGCTTTAACCGTTGAGCCTAAAACAGCACTAGCTAGTTTTATTGCAAAAGGGATTATAGATAATGTGGATGACGATTTGGCACACGAGCAATTTCATATTTTAATAGAGCAATTAGAGCAAGCAGGTTTTGATCATTACGAGTTATCCAATTTTGGAAAAAAAGGCTTTTATAGTAAAAACAATAGTGCCTATTGGTTAGGTAAACCATATTTGGGAATTGGACCTTCTGCTCATAGTTTTAATGGAGGTCAGCGTGCTTGGAATGTAAAAAACAACGCGATTTATATCTCCAAAATTAATCTTAATCAATTACCATTGGAGGTAGAAACTTTGACTGTAAATGATAAGTATAATGAGTACGTCATGACTGGATTACGTACTATTTGGGGAGTTTCGTTAGATAAAATTGAAAAACAGTTTGGAGAATCTTTTTTGGAATACTTGTTGCAACAAGCTAATCAGTATATAAACAAACAAATGTTGTATATTGAGGATAACAACTTAAAAACAACAAAAACCGGTAAGTTTCTAAGCGACGGAATTGCTTCGGACTTATTTAAAATTATCTAATTTTGATTTCTACAATAACCATAAACAATAAAAAATATACCGTAAACTTAGCGCAACCTTTAGACATATCTATGCCACTTCGCGCTTCAATATCCAATGCTAATGCTTGGTATGTTGATGCTCCTAAAATAGAACCTGTTGTGGTTAACGACTGGACAGCAAGCGTTAAAGAAGGTGCATCGATAAATTTTAATAACATTCAATTTAATCCACATGCACATGGTACACATACTGAGTGTGTTGGTCATATTACAGAGCAGTTTTATAGTGTAAATAAATGCTTAAAACAGTTTTTTTATTTAGCTGAAGTTATTTCTGTAGCACCAGAGTTAATAGGAGAGGATCAGGTGATATCAAAAGCGCAACTACAATATTTATTAAAACAGCGTAAACCTAAGGCTTTAGTTATAAGGACAATGCCTAATACTAAAGAGAAAAAATCTAGACAATACTCCAATACAAACTGGCCTTATTTAACAGAGGAGGCTGCTTTATTTATAAAAAAAATAGGAGTAAAACACTTATTGATTGACTTACCAAGTATTGATAAAGAGAAGGATGATGGCAAACTATTAGCACATAAAGCTTTTTGGGATTTTAATGGTAAGATTAGAAAAGATGCCACAATTACAGAGTTTATATACGTGTCAAACAAAATTGAAGAAGGGAAGTATATTTTAAATCTTCAAATCGCTCCAATCGAGAATGATGCAACACCAAGTAAACCTATATTATATAAAATCGAAAATTAAATGGAAACATTTTTTACTTTAATTATAGGAGGAATCCTAGGGTTAGGTGTCTACACGCTTTATAATCATTTACAAAACAAAAAAAAGGTAACAGCACAGTCTGTTATACTATTGGATAAAATAAAAAAGGTCTGTAAATTTATAACTGTAGAAGGGGACTTTGCCGAAATCTATCACTATGAAGACGTTAAAGAACGGTTTTTAAAATTAGTGTCAAGCAAGAAAAAAGCCTTAGTAGTAATTAATGCTAAAGCCTATGTTGGCTACGATTTTAATAAAATTGAATTAACATCAAATCATAAAAAAAAGACCGTAACTATTAGTCATTTTCCGCAGCCAGAAATTTTGTCTATCGAGACTAATATTAATTATTACGATAAAAAAGATGGCTACTTTAATAGATTTGAAGCCACAGATTTGACCAATTTAAGCGAGGAAGCTAAGCAACATATTAGAGACAAAGTTCCAGAAAGCGGATTGTATAATGTGGCTAAAAAAGAAGCTTTAGAATCTTTACTTCTTGTTGAAAATATTGTAGAAACTATTGGTTGGACTTTGGACTATTCTGCTTTAAAAATTAGTGCTAAACAAGATAAGTTATTAAAATAAAGCGCATTTGGTCGATTAAATCAGTATTTAGTCAGATTTGATGTTTTAAGGATGTATATTTGTGGTAACCTATTTATGTTTTAATACCTTGATTTATAGAACCAAAGCTATTAGTTATGAACAAATTTTTACAATACATTAATGATACTTTATTAAGCCTAGACATTCCGCCAATCGCAACTAAGGAAGAAGCCCATTATTTAAAAAAATTAAGGAGGCAATCTAGCAAGTCTAATACAAAACATCAAAAATAAAATTAATTTGACTTTATATGGATATAGAGCAATTACGTACCTATTGCTTAAGTAAGCCTAAGGTTACCAATTCTTTTCCGTTTGATGAAAGTACCTTAGTGTTTAAAGTATTAGGTAAAATGTTTGCATTAGTACCACTAGAAAAATGGGAGCGTGGACTAGCATCTATAAACTTAAAGTGCGACCCAGAATATGCTATAAACCTTCGTGAAGCTCATGAAAGCATAGTACCTGGTTGGCACTCCAATAAAAAACATTGGAATACGGTCTACATCCATAAAGCCGACTTAAAACCAGAATTTATAAAGCAATTAATAGACCACTCCTATGATATGGTAATCAAAGGAATGACTAAAAAAATTCGGTTAGAATTAGAGTCTTAAAAACATTTATCGACACTTAACTGCAACTTATCTATATATAATTCTCTTTTAAAGAAATAAAAAATTCAACACTATATACCATGTTACCTTTGACACCATTAAACATATATTCTCACAGTATGAGTGTTCTCAATTTTTTCAAAGCCAAAATAAAAGTCATAACTAATGTTAAAGACAATACATTAGATAATATGTATGACAACCAGTATAGTAAAAGTTTGTATTTAAATTTAAAGCAATTAGAATTTATTTCAAATTTTGAAATGCATCTAGATAATAAAGACGTAGATAGTTATTCTCTTAGTTTTCTTCAAGAGCTATCTATAATTAAGCAGTCTGCTAAGCTAAATACAATACAATCTATTCGTTTTTATAAAAAACAAAAGTAGATTTTCCATTCGTCGACACTTAAACGCTATCCGTCGACAGTTATTAAAGTCTAACCGAAATATAAATTTTAAACCTTGATTAAGGGGTAAATTTCGACGGATTAATACAAATACCCTCAAGATGATTAAAAAACTGAAAATTCTTCTAATTGAAGATGACATGATTGAAATAATGAAATTGAACAGAACAATTTCTACCCTAAAATTAGACCATACTATTATTGAAGCTAATAATGGTGAAGTTGCATTGCAAATATTAGAGAAAAAAGACAACTTACCTGACATAATTTTATTAGATTTAAACATGCCTAAAATTAATGGTATAGAGTTTTTAAAAATTTTAAAGAAGGATGATGTTTTAAAATATATTCCTACAATAATTTTGACAACGTCTAATAACCAAAAAGACTTGTTAGAATGTTATAAAACTGGTGTAGCAGGATATGTGATTAAGCCTTTAAAATATGAGGATTACGTAATCAAAATTGAAAGATTATTAGCCTATTGGAGTATAAATGAATTAATAGTAGTATAAGTAATGAAGGGTATAGTTTTTACAGAATTTTTAGAGTTAGTAGAAGACAAGTTTGGTCTAGAAATGGTTGACAATATAATAACCAGCTCTACGCTAGAATCCGATGGAGTTTACACAGCTGTTGGGACGTATAGTTTTTCAGAAATGCTTCAGCTTTTAACGCATTTAAGCGAAAATACTGGTATTTCAATAGATAACTTATTACTGGTTTATGCAGAGCACTTTTTTAGTGTAATAGAAAATAGTTATCCAGGACTTTTAGCAACCTATAAAGATCCAATCGAGATGATTTCATCTATTGAAAATCATATTCATGTAGAAGTTAGAAAAATTTATCCTGACGCAGAATTACCAACGTTTGAAGTAGTGGAAAAAACTGAAAACTCTTTAGTAATGATATATACTTCAAGCAGAGCAATGCATCACTTTGGTTTAGGGTTAATGAATAAAACATTCGCGCATTTTAATGCAACAGCAACTATAGATTTACAAAAAATTAAAGAAGACGGTACAGAAGTTAGATTTGTTATTAATAAAAATTAATGAGTCAAGATCAGTCAGAAATATTAAAGCGTGCTTTAACTAGAGAAAAGGCAGCAAGAAAAGCTGCTGAAAAAATTCTTGAAGAAAAATCAAGAGAACTCTACTTTACATCTCAAAGGTTAGAGCAGTTATTGGACGAAAAATCGTCACAGCTACAAGGCGTTTTCGAGAATATAGCTGATGCCTATGTCGTAATGAATCTTCAAGGCGATGTCATAAAATTTAACGAAGCTGCAACAAAATTATTTGGTTACGATGTCTCTAGAGATAAAGTAAATGTTACCAATCTTATATATAAGGCAGACTACCAATACGCTATGACTTCTTTTTATGAGTTATACACTAAGGGTTTTTTTAAAGGTTATGAAGCCAGAGTATACACCAAATCTAAAGAGGTAAAATGGGTGCACATTAATGCTAGTATTATTTTTGATAAAGATAAAAAGCCAGTTGCTGCACAAGGTATTGTTAGAGATATCACCAATCAAAAAATTTCTGAAGAAAAATTAATAGAATCTGAAAACAGATTAGCATCGCTAGTTGTTAATTTGGATAGTGGTATTGTTTTGGAAGATGAAAACAGAAACATAGTACTAACTAATAATAAATTTTGTGAGCTTTTCGGAATAAATACAACTCCCAAAGATTTAATAGGTATAGATTGTAAAGCAGCTTCAGAGCAAAATAAAATATTATTTAAAGATCCAGATGGGTTTTTAAAAAGAATGAGAGCAATTGATGAGGCTAAACAAGTGGTACTTGGTGATGAACTAGAAATGGTTGATGGTAAAATTTTAGAACGTAATTATACACCAATTATAATTGGCGAAAAGTCCAAAGGGTATTTGTGGACATTCAAAGATGTGACCTTAAATCGTACCTACCGAAAAAGTTTAGAAGCACAAAAACAAAAATATTACAACATAATTGCTAACATGAATTTAGGTCTGATTGAGGTTGATAATCAAGACCAAATATTGATGGTAAATCAAAGTTTTGAGCAATTATCAGGTTATACAGAAAAGGAATTAAAAGGAAAAAATGCAGCACAAATTTTTCCAATTGAAGATGGTTCTGACATTATAAAAGAACAAAATAAAAAGCGCCAAAAAGGATTGTCTAATTCCTATGAGCTTAAGGTTAAAAATAAAGCTGGAGAAATAAGATATTGGTTAATTAGTGGTGCACCTAATTATAATATAGAAGGTGACATTGTAGGGTCAATTGGGATCCATTTAGACATCACCGAAATTAAAAATTTAGAGCTTCAAAAAGAAAAACTTTTAGCCAAATTAGAAAAAAGTAATGACGAGTTGCAAGAATATGCACACATTGTTTCACACGATTTAAAATCGCCTTTACGAAGCATAGACGCACTAATTAGTTGGTTAAAAGAAGACAATCAAGGAAAGTTAGACGATGTAAGTCTTCAAAATTTTGCATTGATAGAATCTACTCTAGAAAAAATGGAGCAACTAATTACAGATGTTTTAAATTACTCTAGCGTAGGAGCTGATAATACAGCAAAATCTGAAGTAGATTTAAATAGTATGGTTAGTGAGCTAATTAGTATGCTCTACATTCCTGACCATATACACATTAAAAGCCTTAAAACATTACCAAATATTAATGGTGATAAAACCAAATTACAGCAGTTATTTCAAAATCTAATTAGTAACGCAGTAAAGTTTATTGATAAAACAGAAGGACATATTATCATAGATGTGGAGGATTTAAAAAGTCACTACAAGTTTTCAATTCAAGATAATGGTATGGGAATTGATAAAAAGTTTCATGATAAAATATTTAAAATATTCCATGCACTTAATAAAAGTAAAGACTCTACAGGAATTGGATTATCTATTGTAAAAAAGATAGTTAATTTACATGACGGAGAAATTTGGTTAGATAGTCAACCAACTGTAGGAACCACTTTTTATTTTACATTAAAAAAATAGCAATGAAAACAGTACAATTAGTAAAACATAAAAATAAAAATTGGGAATATGTTGTTGAAAAACAGGATCTAATAGAGCCTTTAGTATTGGTTTTTGGAAATAGATTTATGTTGGAAGAAAAAACGGTATACCAAGATCTTAGACAAATTTTTCCTGATGGGCATATTGTTTTTGCATCTTCTTGTGCAGAAATTTCGTCTAATACAGTTAATCAAAATAGTATTACAGTTACAGCTATACAATTTGAAAAAAGTAAGTTTTTAATAAAAACTAGTAACGTTCTAAACAAAGATTTAGATAGTTTTAAAACAGGAAACGAATTGATAAAACAATTTCCTGAAGAAGGATTAAAATATGCTTTTGTAGTCTCAGAAGGTAGTTTTATTAACGGAAGCCAATTAACAAAAGGGATGAGTGCTGCTACAAATGACAACCTATTAATAACAGGTGGACTATGTGGTGATGATGCGCGTTTTGAAAAAACATTAGCATCTTATAATGAAAACCCAAAAGAAGGAGAGCTAGTTGCTATAGGGTTTTATGGAGACACACTTGAGATTTCGTTTTCAATTCATGGTGGATGGACACCTTTTGGTCCAGAGCGTATTGTTACTAAATCTAGTGGTAATGTGTTGTACGAGTTGGATGATCAACCAGCTTTAGACTTATACAAAACGTATTTAGGTGACAAAGCTAGAGACCTTCCAGGAGCAGCTTTATTATATCCTTTAAATGTAAAGTCTGAAGACGAAGATCAATCCATAGTACGTTCAATTTTAAATATAAACGAAGCAGAAAATGCTGTAATTTTAGCAGGAGATATCAAAGAAAACTCCAAAGTACAGTTAATGATGACTAACGTGGATCACATAGCTAATGCGTCAGAGCGTGCAGCAACCCAAGCCTTAACGCACAGAAAAAACAAACCAGAATTAGCCATATTAGTAAGTTGTATTGGTAGAAAAATTGTTTTAGACCAACGTGTAGAAGAAGAAATTGAAGAAGTTATTGAGGTCATAGGTACTGATACAGTCATTAGCGGATTTTATTCCTACGGAGAAATAGCACCATTTCATGGCGAAGTTGCGTGTCAATTACATAATCAAACCATGACTATAACGCTAATTAGCGAATAATGAATTCATTATTAAAAAGACAAATACGCAAATATTTAAGTGAAGATTTAAAAAACAACGACGCACTTTCAGAGTTTTTTAATGCTATAAGTAGCTCTTACAATAATTTTGACGAGCAATCACATATGATTCAAAGAGCAATGTCTATTAGTTCTGACGAGTTGTATGCAGCAAATCGAAAATTACAGAACGAAGCTGAAGAACAAAAAGTGGTTATTCAAAAACTAAAAAGTGTTATAGATACGCTTAAGTTTTATAATCTAGAAGAAGACCAAAAAACTGAAAATATAGAACTTACAGGTTCAAAATTAGTTGACTTTATCGATAATCAAACCAAGGAGATTATTGAAATGAACAAACAAAAACAAGCATTATTAAATGAGTTAGCGCACCAAAATCAGGAACTTAGTGACTATGCACACATGGTGTCTCATGATTTAAAATCACCACTTCGTAGTATAGACGCTTTAACGTCTTGGTTAACGGAAGACTATGCTGAGGTTTTTGATAGTAACGGAAAAAACACATTAGATCTAATAAGAGATAACGTGGAGAAAATGGACACGCTTATTAGTGGTATTTTAGAATACTCTACGATTGGTAAAAATCAAATAGAAACCTATGATGTGGATGCTAATCTACTAACAGAAAACATTCTAAAAATTATTCATGTACCAAGTAATATTAGTGTTACTAAAACCAATTTACCAGTAATAAAAGGTGATAAATATAGGTTGCAACAATTGTTTCAAAACCTTATTAGTAATGCTATTAAATACAATGATAAAGACCAAGGCGTTATTGAAATTGGAGCAGAAGATAAAGCCAGCTACTGGCAATTTTACATAAAAGATAACGGTAAGGGTATTGATAAATCCTACTTTGATAAAATATTTAAAACCTTTATAAAATTAGAAAACAATCCAGACTCAACAGGAATTGGATTGTCTATAGTTAAAAAAATTGTCGAATTATATGGTGGTAAAATCTGGCTAGAATCTCAAGTCAATGTTGGTACAACATTTTATTTCACTTTAAAAAAATCCCCAAATGGAACAACCTAACCAATCCTACATTAACAGTCTATCAGGAGGTGATGAAGCCTTCAAACAAAAGCTAATTGATATTATTAAAAAAGAGTATCCAGAAGAGAAACAAGTCTATTTTGATAATTTTGAAGCTAATAATTTTAAATTAGCAGCAGATAATGTGCATAAACTTAAGCATAAAATTAGTATTTTAGGCCTGGAAAAAGGTTATGAAGTCGCAGTAGCATACGAAAACAATTTGTTAGACGGTACTACAGATCTTAAAGATCAGTTTGAAGCGATATTGCAAAGCATAACAAACTATCTAGAAGAAATTTAAATATAAAAAAAATATGAATTGTATTATCATTGATGACGAAGCTACAGCAAGGATGATTATCTCTCAATTGTGCTCAAATGTACCAAGTCTAAATGTTTTGGAAGAGTTTCCAAATGCAATGCAAGCCATAAAATATTTAAATCAAAACGAAGTAGATTTAATTTTTCTAGATATACATATGCCTGATTTTACTGGTTTTGATTTTATCGAAACCCTTAAAAATCCACCTAAAATAGTACTTACAACATCAGATCCAAATTTTGCTATTCAAGCTTTTGAGTACGACTGTATCGTTGACTATTTAGTTAAACCTATAACTTTAGAGCGTTTTAAAAAAGCAATTGATAAAGCAGAATCAATAAAGGAAACGACAGCTAAACCAGTTTCAAAATCTGAAAATGTAGAAACCTCTTCTGGTAATGATTTGTATGTTAATATTGATAGACGTTTAATTAAAATTGATATTCCAAGTATTTATTTAGTGGAAGCTAAAGGTGACTATATTCAAGTTAAAACAGAGGATAAAAATTATACAGTACATTCTACATTAAAAAAAATTGAAGATAAATTACCCGATGATTTATTTTTAAAAGTCCACAGATCTTACATTATTAATGTTAAAAAAATTATTGATATCGAGGACAATAGTGTATTAATCAAAAAAGACGTAATTCCTGTAAGTCGATCTAATAGACCAGAATTAATGAAACGTTTAAATTTACTATAACAGTATCTTTTTAAATTGTTTGCATCGTACCTAACTTATATCTTATTAACACGTTAGGTGGTGTTTTATTTGTGTTGTTTTTAAACAAATCATAGACGTAAGGTAAAAAAAAATAGCTAATCTGTTGATTATTACCATTCGTCGATAGTTTAAAATGCACTAATCGAAAAACTATAAATCCAGCAAGCTTTAAAATTAGTTTTGTCATCAAATAACTAAATAAAGATGAAAAAACTAACTGTAACCCTAATTGTATTATTCAATATTTTTTTAATGTCTTGTTCTGTAGAGGAAGAGGTGAATACACCTGAAAGCTATAGTGCTACAATCGCAGATGTATCATACACGCAATTGGATTATGAGATTATAGAGTTGATTAATAATTACAGAATTTCTCAAGGATTATCAAGTTTGGCTATTTTAAATGAAGCTTCAAAAGAAGCTATTGATCATAATCAATATATGGTTACTCAAGGTACACCAAGTCATGACTATTTTTATTTACGTTCTCAAAACCTAAAACAAACGGTTAATGCAAAGACAGTTTCAGAGAATGTTGCTTTTGGATTTAGTAATGCGCAAGCTTTAGTTAATGCTTGGTTAAATAGCGAAAGTCACAGAGAAAATATAGAAAACCCAGAAGCAACAAACATTGGTATATCCACAAAACAAGATGCAGAAGGTAAAAACTATTTTACTAATATTTTTGTAAAACTATAAACGTAAAATTAGTTTATCTACAGTTAATTACCATTCGTCTACACTTACAAAGCATCAATCGAAAAACGAGTTTTCCAGCAAGAATTACAAGTAAATTTGTCTTGTAAATAATAAACAACTACATCATGACTAAAATATTACACTCTATTAAAAATCAAATATCAGCACTAGCAATACTATTAATAAGCGTTTCTAGTCTAGCACAAGACACACCTTTTAATTGTGATTATAGTGCGTATTTATTTCAGTATAATGATGTTTATGCTGTTGACTTAGCTTCTGGTAATGCTTTTTTAGCAGCTAAGGATATTACTCCAGGTAATATTAATGCAGCAGCTTACAACCCAGCTGATGGATTTATTTGGGGTTATTTAAGCTCGCCATCTCAAACAATAGTAAGAATTGGTAGCGATTTTCAAACAACAACGTTTACTATTCCAGAGTTGACCTCAGGAAATAAATATGTTGGAGATATTAGTCCAGACGGAATTTATTATTTTAAAGCAGGTGGAACTAGTTATTTTAAAGTAGATTTAGATCCAAGCTCAGCTACATATACACAATATTTATCTACAGAAAACTTATCTCAAAATATTAGTATTCACGATTGGGCTTTTAATGCAGTGGATGGAAATTTATATGCAGTAGAAAAAAGTACAAATATTTTATACCGTATTGATCCAACTACAAGTACTGTTCAGGCTTTAGGTGAAGTGCCAATTTTGTCAGGATTAAATTATACTTATGGAGCTGTTTATTTTGATGCAGATGGTCGTTTTTACGTGTCTGCTAATCAAACAGGAACAGTATATGTTATCCAAAATGTACAGGATGTAACGCCTTCAACTATGATGGATTCTAACTTATTTGCTTTTGGTCCTTCAAGTGCAAGTAATGATGGTGCACGTTGTCCTACTGCTCCAGTAGCACAAGAAATTTGTGATAATGGTATTGATGATGATGGTGATGGTTTAATTGATTGTGAAGATCCATCTTGTTCTGGATTTGGAAGTTGTGATGTAATTGCACCTCCAACTACAGCTAATGATGGTGGTTTAGAAAGTAACGGAAGATTGTCTGAAGCAATTAATAAACGTAATTTTAATAGAGCAAAATCAAGTTATAAATTTGACCAGAAATCTGCAAAACGTGTAACAAGAGATACAAGTAATTTGTATTCTAATTATAGATCAGCAAGTACTAGTTTTCAATTACAAGATTTTATACCATTAACAACTATTAATGAAGATTATGCAATAGACTCAACACCTTTAGACTTACTAAATATTACTAACGCTACAGAGGTATACTCAGTAGACTACATGCAAGGAGGTGCTTCAATTGCTTCGATTTTAGCTTTAAAAACAGAAAATGGTGTGTATGAGCACACAAAATATATCTGTGATAGATTATTGGGAGCCGAGTTAATTTCGGTGTCAACCATAGCTATCAACGATCAACCGTTTATTAAATCAATTATTAAAAACGCTGATGGTAGTTTTGAGTATGTGTTAAGTTTGTCGGCTAAATTAGACAATGCTGATGCTAATTTTGCAATAGAGTCACATTGGAATTTAGATTTATATCAATCAGATGTAACGTTTTATAATTTCCAAATTTGGTCAGACTCAATTGATGATTTATATAATTTAGCTCAAGAGGTGTTAAACTTATTGGATACGGTAAAGCCAATTTCGGAATATCAACTATCAACGCCTCCAACTGTATTTGTTAGAAAAGGAAAATATAACAATGGTGCTTTAGATCTTCAAATAATAAATACAAATGCGACTAACACTGTTGCTTTTGATTCTGGTTTTAGAACTACTGAAACTAGTGATTTTAACTACACGTCTAGCAGTCTTGATTTAAACGAAAATTACATTACAGAGATAACAGTACCAACAGGACATTTATTTGATATTGGATTTAGAATTGGAGATGGAATTAATACTCCTGATGATTTATTTATGTCTGATGGTCCTTGGGGTTTTGATGACTCTCAGGTGTCTACTAACGTCAATAATTATAATGTTACAGAAAACACGACTACATTTAATAGTTTAGATTTTCCAATTGAACGTAATGTGACGCTTAATGCAACCACAAGCACTTATTTTGCAGCTTACAGAGCGATAACACCACGTTTTAAAGCTGTTGATTTAACAGATTTTAATAGTCTTAAATTAAAAGCTAAAGGAACAGGAAACTTAGAGATTACATTAGTGAAGCAAAGTATTACCAATTGGGAAGAACAATACAAGACCACTATTGCTTTAACAGATAATTTTCAAAACTACGCACTTTCGTTTGCTGATTTCACATCTACCTTATCATTAGGTTTAGATGCAAATGACATTGTTACTATTGTTTTTACTATGGTTAGTGAAGATGGAAGTACTGTGACTAAAGAAATGAATTTACAAGATGTGCGTTTTTCTAGAGGGACAACATTATCTGTTAATGATTTTGAGACAACAAGTTTAGAAAATAGTATTACAGCCTACCCAAATCCAATGGTGGATACATCAAATTTATATTTTACTACTACCCAATCTGAAACAGTACAGTTAGTTATTTACAATCAGTTAGGTAAAGTAGTTTATAATAAAACAATAAAAGCACAAGTTGGTAAAAACCAGATAGCACTAAGCAGACAAAATTTAAGTTCTGGATTATATATCTGTAAATTATCAAGTGCTAAAACACATTACAATCCCTTAAAGTTGCTAATAAAGTAACAATTTCATTTAGTTTGTTGATTGATACGTGGTAACCTAATAACTAATAATAGCTTTATACAGTTGGTTACTCACTAAGGGTAAAAGAGAAATCTTTTGCCCTTTTTTTATTTAAGAAGTTTGCTGTTATTTTTTCTTTGATAATAAAAAGGTGTTTAACTTTAATCTTGCTCGTTTGCAGATACAGTAGACACCATATTAATCAAGTTTTTTCGTGTAATGGGTTTGATTATAAAATCTGTAATAGCTTCATACTCTTTAGCTTTTTTAATATCTACAGGATCGATTGAAGAACTAACGATGTATAGTGTAACTTTTTTGGGATATTTAATTTTAATAAATTCATCTAAAAATTGCCATCCATCCATTATTGGCATATTAATATCTAGTAATATTAATTCAGGAACGTTTTTTCCGGTTTTAATAATTTCGGTTAAGCCTGAAATAGCATCAGCTCCATTGTTATAAACTGTAAAATTTTGACATATATCTGTAGCTAATAAAATTTTTTTAGCAGCAAAAATAAAGATGTGGTCGTCGTCAATTAGACAAGCTGATTCAATTTGTTTCATACTTTAAATATATAGAAAAAACGCTTCCTTTGTTTATAATGCTTTTAACTTTTACTTTTCCTTGCATAGCTTCAATTTGGTTTTTAGTAATATATAAACCTAAACCTTTAGCGTCTTTGTGATTATGAAAGGTTTTATATAAGCCAAAAACTTTATCTTTATGTAAATTTAAATCAATGCCAAGTCCATTATCTTCAATGTCAATTTTAATATAGTGTTTTGTTTGCTCTGCGCTTAAATTTATTTTAGGTGTCCTATCCTGATGTCTGTATTTTAGGGCATTGGATATAAAATTAAATAAAATGCTATCCAAATAAGCAGGTATTGCTAATACATAAATATCCTCTTCTATATCTATATTAATTATGGCTTTGGTTTCTTTAATTTCTGCGCTAAAGTTTGCTAAAGCTTTTTTTGTGTAATCTAAAAGATTGGAAGGTTGCAAATCATCGTTATTATCTGCGCTAATGGTAGATACTTCGTTTAGGTTATCAATGGTTTCGCTTAGTTTATTTACAGCTTCTAATATTAATGGAACAAATTCGTTATTTGTGGCTTCAGGGACCTCTGTATACATTAAATCTAATAACATTTCTATGTTTCCAGAATGTGATCTTAAGTTATGAGATAATATATGTGCAAAATTAAGTAACCTTTCATTTTGCTGTTTTGTGGTTTTTAACAGTAACTCCACTTTTTTACTAGCAATTGTTCTTTTTGTTATATCAATAAGGTGAAATATAAAATGTACAGGTTTATAGTTTTCATCTCTTAAAATAGAAACAGACAATAAACAGTTTATTATGGATTTATCTTTTTTAATGTATCGTATTTCACACTGAAACTTATTGCTTTTACCTGCGACTAAGTCTTTTGAGTTTTGTTGTACTAAATCGACATCTTCTGGATGTGATAACGTATTAATAGGGAAGCCGGAAAGCTCTTCCTTGCTGTAGCCTAAATAGTCGCTAAAGCTATTGTTTAATGTTAGTATTTGACCATCCAAATTAATTGATGCCATAGCATTAGGTGCGTTGTCAAACGTGGTTCTAATTAGTTCTTCCTTTAGTTTAAGTTCTAAAAGTGTATTGTTTTTTTCGGTAATATCCTGAATGACACCTATAACTTTTTCAGTTTTATTATTTTTTATAACAGGATAAGCTACAATACGTACCCATTTAATATTGTTTTTAGCAGTTTTTAGTTGTACCTCATTATCATAAGGTTCTTGATTTTTAATAGCGCGATCAAATAGGATGCTTATTAATTCTCTGTCATAACCTTCTAAAAAAAAGTTGATACCTTCTTCTAAACTTGGTTTGTATTCTGGCTCTACTTCGTGGATAGTTCTAGTCATGGCGCTCCATGTAGCTTTATTGGTTTGGAGATTAACTTCCCAAGATCCAATAGCTATGTCTCTTTGTAAAGAGTCCATGTAGGTGTAACTAATATTGTCTTTAGTCGTATGTTTTTGAAATAACTGATTGTAAAGTTCTTTCATGTAAGTAATTGTTCAGTACTAATAAGTTAGGGCTTATCGAGTGTAATTTGTTGATTTTTAGTGTCTAAGTATTTTTTAAAGTAAATATAATAATAAGCATCTGTTAAAAGGAATATTTATCAGTTAAAATAACATATCACAGCAATATTTTTAGTTTTTATTCTTTTTATTGTATCTGATTATTAATTAAGTTTGGTTAAAACAACGTTGAATGTTCTTGTTTAAAAGCAATATAAATTAATAAAATCGTTCAATGATTAATCTCATAGCTTTTTTTAATAGAATTTAAAACTTTAGCTACTTAGTATTTGTAACATCTTTTTGTTATTTATTATCTTTAATACTTAAATTAAAATGTAAATGAGTAAACAAATAACTTTAAAAGACGCTATTTCTATAGGAATTGGAGGTATGGTTGGAGGCGGAATATTTGCAGTTCTTGGGTTGGCAGTGTCATTAGCTAAAGGAGGTACACCTGTTGCTTTTTCGTTTGCAGGTATTATTGCGTTATTAACAGCATATTCCTATGCTAAATTATCTAAAAAATTTCCAGAAAATGGAGGGACTGTTAGATTTGTCCACCAACAATATTGTAGCGGGATTTTTGCTGGCGGAATAAATAATTTGCTTTGGATAAGTTATATCGTGATGTTAGCGTTGTATGCTTCCGCATTTGGATCTTATGCTTCCGAGTTATTTAGTGTTACAGGTGATAAATATCTAGATGTCCGTATTTGTCAAACGTCAATAATTGTACTGGCCTTAGCTATTAATTATCTAAGTGTAAGTTTAGTTGGTCGTATTGAGTCTGTTGCAGTGATTGTCAAGCTGTTAATATTAGTTGTATTTATAGGTGTTGGGTTTTATGGGTTTTTTTTACATTCAGAAAATGTACATCAATTACAACCTAGTAATTGGGAGAGTCCTTTTTTATTGCTATCTGGCGGAATGGTAATTTTTGTTGCTTATGAAGGTTTTGAGCTAATTGCAAACTCTATTTCAGATTTAAAAAACCGAGAAAAAAATACTGAAAAAGCCTATTTTGGAGCAGTAGGTTTTGTAGTTGTCTTATATATTTTAATTGCAATTGTTACTGTAGGATCTTTACCTTTTGACAAAATAGCAAGTGCCAAAGATTATGTTTTAGCAGAAGCAGCAGCACCTACTTTGGGGCAAATAGGATTTACTATAATTACTATTACTGCATTGATTTCTACTTTTTCAGCAATTAATGCTACCATATTAGGAAGCGGAAGGGTAAATTATGATATTGCTGAAGATCAAGAGTTACCACGTTATTTTTGTCATATGTTTTGGGGTAAACCTATTGGGTATTTAGTGACAGCAATCTTATCAATAATCTTGGTAAATTTATTCAATTTAGAAAGTATATCCACAGCTGGTAGCGCAGGTTTTTTATTAATTTTTTGCTTGGTTAATTACATTGGTTTTAAAAAACATCAAGAATTAGTATCTAATAAGTCCATTCATTTAATAGCAAGCGTTTTATGCTTATTGGCTTTTTGTACACTTATTATCCAACAATTTCAAACTAACGTTACTGGTGTTATGGTGGCTTTAGGTATTATCTTATTTTGCTTTGTTATGGAATGGGTTTATAAAACGTTGGGTTTTAAAAAGTGATTATCTAATCCCTAAAAACTGGCTTATCAAACAATAACCATTTAAAACGTAATCCAATTTCGTTAAAAGTAAAACCAGCAGCAGTTGCAGATGCAATGTTACTTCGTGTACCAAAAAGGTTAGCCATACAGCGCTCTGAGAATTTATAACCTAATTTAGCTTGTATCCTGTAAGTGCTTTGCTGTTCGTCGTCTTCAATATATTGTAAACCGGTTGCAGCAGTTAATTCATAATACCATTCTTTTGGCTTTGCGATGTTTTCATCTTTAATAAGGTTTGCAAACACCTCTACAGCATTAAAGGTTTCTGGCGAAAAATATACGGATGGAACTTGGTTTTTAAACGTAATGTATTGGTAATTTAAACCTGCTTTAAGTGATGGTTTGGGTAAAATATTATAATATAAAGATGTGAATAATAAGTTTCTGGCATTGCTATCACTTTGACTAGTATAAAAGTACTGCGTAAACCAACCTAGATTAAAATTAGTATTTAAACTGTAGTTTGCGTAAAAGTTGTTTTGTACAATCTCGCGATCTAATAACTCGGCATTAAAACTTTGTAATTCGCGTTTATAACCTACGGTTAAATCTTGCAGCTTAAAAGGTTTAATATTAAATGACAAGTCTGTTAATAATTGTGTGTAGTCATTAGTGGTTGCTTTTGCAGACGTTAAACCAGCAGTTCCTTTAAAGGTTAAGTTTGGTAATAATTGGTAGGATATTCCTGCGCTAAAATCGTGAGAGGTTGCTTCGTTATTTGTTACTGCATTAGTGGTGCTTCTATAATTGTAGCTTCCTAATATTTTAAATTTTGTAGAAAATGGAAACTCTAGATTGTTGTTTACTGCAAACGCTTCATTATCTCCATTGTCAAAGGTGTATGATGTTTTTCCTTCGTAAAAAGGTGTAAAGGTTGTATTAAGGTTTTTTATAAAGTTTGTTGCGTCTTTTTGATTGTCGTAAAACTTCAAGGTATTTTCTGCAGATGTGTAAGCAGCTTCATATTTTCCTAAGGCTTTTAATGCATTTGCGTTTCCTAGGTTACCATCAAAAGACGTGCTGTCATTTACCAAAATTTGGTCGTAATCTTTGACGCTCTTTTTAAAATCACTTTTATAAATATTAAGTGTTGCGCGTAAGGCTAAAACCCAATTTTCGTTAGGTTTAGACTCAATTAATTTCGCGATAAGCGTATCTGCAGTTTTATATTTTTTATTCCAAATTAAGGCTTGCGCATAACGCTCTGTAGTTTGTTGTGTTAATGTTGCATCTGTTGATGCCTCTAAACTATTATAGGCTTGTTGGCTTAATTGTAGCGCGTCTTTTTCTTTACCGTTTAAGTGGGATACTAATGCTAAACCATTTAATGCTGTGATTTTATTTTCAGGATTTTTAGCTAAAATATCATAGGTTGCTTTAGCATCGTCTAATCTATTTGCTATTAAATATAAGTTTGCTAAGTTTAATAAAGTGTCTTTGTCGTTATCAAAAAGTGTCAGGTTTTGTTTTAATAAAGCTTCAGCTTCATCATATTGTTGCGCTTGTTGTTTTTGATAAGCATAACCTAAATACATGTATTTTTTAGAGGTTAAAGCATTTGGGTTGCCAGGTAAAACGTTTAAAGCTTTGTTTACATATAGTAACGCGTCTTCATATTCTTTTAAATTAGATAATGTGTTGGCATAACTTAGTAAAGCGGGAAAACTTTTAGGGTCTTCATCTATTAGCGTTTTAAAATATGTTTTTGCTTTTGGAAAGTTTTTATTCCATAATAGGGATTCGCCATAATTTAGTTTCACCTCAAAATCTGTTGGGTAATCTGCCAAAAGATTTGTAAAAAGGGTATTGGCTTCTTCTGGTTTTCCGTTTAAACCAATTGCACGACCATAACATAGTCTAGCGGTTTTATTGGTAGGATGCTCCTTTAGTATGTTTTGGAAAAACGTTTCCGCTTTAGCGTACTTCCCTGTTTCTAGGTATGTAAAGCCTTCTTGCATATCTTGAGCATAACTAAATACAGTAGTTATTAAAAAGGTAAGTAGGGTAAAAAATTTGAGTTTCATGTTTCAGTTTTAAATCAATTGCAAGTTAGGCATTCATATCCATTCATTCATCTACACCAATCGTCCACTCATCGAAATTCAACAGTCCTTCAGAGGTTTGCGTCGCATCTTTGTATCAGAAATCAGACAATAACAATTTAAATATAACAATTATGGCATTAACAATTACACAACAGGACAACACAATTATTTTAGAAGGAAGCTTAAACACTGCAACCATCAATAATTTTACAACACATTTTGGCTTTATACTAAACGCATTTAAAAGTGTAACACTAAACATTGATAAGGTTACAGATATGGATGCTTGTGCATTACAAACTTTAAAAGCAATGTATGTTAAAGGTGTAGCAAACCAGAAAATGTTTTTTGTTGAAGGTAACAGAAGTGAAGAAATTTACGAAGCATTTGTATATCCACAAGTAGCCTAATTAGTATTAATCAACACACCATAATAAGATGCAAGCTTTATCTATATTAAAAACAAAAAAAATATCTCCAGAGCAATTATTTATGCTTAGCGTATTAGCAGTAAATGGAGGAAACTATTTGTACAATCTTATTTTAGGTCGTGTGTTAGGTCCAGCACAATTTGCAGATGCAGCTGTGTTAATTACCTTTTTGTTAGTGCTATCTTTTGTAGCCATGACGTTTCAATTAGTGACTGCAAAATTCTCGGTAGTTTTTGAAAACGATACGTTTAAAAATTTTATCTCAAAAATTTACAAAAATGCGACAATTGTAGGATTAGGTTTAGGTGCTTTAATTATCGTGTTTGCAAATCAATTACAAGCTCTTTTTAATACATCATCTTCTAGTATGTTTACCATTTTTGGAGTAGGAGTACCACTTTATTTTTTAATGAGTGTAAACAGAGGTGTGTTTCAGGGTAAAAAAGAATTCAAGTCTTTATCCATTACCTATCAAGCCGAAATGCTAAGCCGATTGGTTATTACGTTAGCTTTAATTTTTTTATTTGACATACAATCATCGGTTGTTATTGCAGTCGGAATTTTAATTTCTTTTGGATTTGGATTAGTGCCTTTTAAATTTAAAAATTTAAACTTCAAAAAAACTATTGCTATAGAAGCAAGTCAATCTAAACAAGTAAAAAGCTTTTTTATTATCACAGCGTTTTACGAGTTTACACAGATTATAATCAACAACAGTGACATCTTATTAGTTAAGCATTACTTTGACGCTTACGACGCAGGATTGTATGCATCACTAGCCTTAATAGGTCGTATTGTATATTTTGTAGCATGGATGTTTATTATGCTTTCATTACCAACAGTGGTACAACTTAAAAAAGAAGGAAAAGCAACAGCGCCAATTTTATTTAAATACGTTGGTTACATTGCAGCAATTGCAACTGCAATAGTTATTGGTTGTGCTTTATTTCCAGAAACTGCAATTACTATATTATTTGGAGATAGTTATCTAACTATGGCGCCTTTATTATGGAAGTATGCTTTAGCAACTGGTTTGTTTGCCATATCAAACATCTTTGCATACTACTATTTATCATTAGATAGATATATTCCTGTGGTAATATCTGGAGTCTTCGGAATGTTGCAAATGGGATTAGTTATCTTTTTTCATGACAGTTTAGAGCAAGTCGTACACATGCAAATAATAGCAATGGTATCATTATTGGTCATCCAAGTGATCTTCTTTGTTTTTGAGTCTAAAATGAAAAAATAAAAAGTAATTTATTTTATTAGTCTATTATAAATGAAGAAGCTATGGTTTTAAACCATGGCTTTTTCTGTTGTAAGTATTTTGCAAGTGGATATTAAAATGTTTATCTTAATGTTATATTATAGTAGTTTAAATAATAGTATAAGTTTTGTTGGTTTTTTTCTTTTGAAAGTCAACACGTTAAATGGTAAAACGACACCTTTTTACCATTCGTCTACAGTAACTTGCAATCTGTCTAAAGAGGTCTTAATTAGTGTCTTAAATAACGCAAATTTGTAGTGTAATTAAGAAACAACATATTAAAACACATAAAAATGAAACTAGCAATCGTAACAGCATATCCACCAAGTAAAGTAACATTAAATGAGTACGCTTACCATTTAGTAAAGCACTTTAGACAAAAAGAAAATGTAACTGAGATTGTTTTATTAACAGATAAAACAGAAGGCGCAAAAGACATTGCTTTTACAGAAGATGGTTGTAAAATAACAGTTAAAGAGTGTTGGGCGTTTAATAGCTACACAAACATTATAAATGTAACTAAAGCTATCAGTAAGACTAAGCCAGATGCAGTTTTATTTAACTTACAATTCATGAAGTTTGGAGACAAAAAAATAGCTGCAGCTTTAGGATTAATGTTACCACTAGTTTGTAAACTTAAAAAAATTCCTAATATCGTGTTATTGCATAATATATTAGAAGAAGTAGATTTAGGATCTGCTGGATTTACAAGTAGCAAAATTATGCAAAAAGTTTATGGTTTTATAGGAACAAGCTTAACAAAGCTAATCTTACAAGCAGATACAGTTGCGGTAACAATGCAAAAATATGTTGATATTTTAGAGAAAAAGTATAAGGTGAAAAATGTGACATTAATTCCGCACGGAACTTTTGAAATCTCTGAAGAAAAGCCAGAATACGATTTGCCACAAGGACCTTTACAAGTTATGACTTTTGGAAAATTTGGAACTTACAAAAAAGTAGAGGGTATGATTGAAGCGGTTGAAAAAGTAAGAGCTTCAACTGGATTAGATCTAGAAGTTGTAATAGCAGGAACAGACAACCCAAACGTACCAGGTTATTTAGCAAAAGTGCAAGAAGATTATAAGCATGTGCCACAAGTGCGTTTTACAGGATATGTTGAAGAATTTGAAGTACCAACCTTGTTTAAAGAAAGTGCAGTAGTTGTATTTCCATACACGTCAACAACAGGAAGCTCTGGTGTTTTACACCAAGCAGGAAGTTATGGTAAAGCTGTTGTTATGCCAGATTTAGGTGACCTTGCATTATTAGTAAAGGATGAAGGTTATAGAGGTGAATTTTTTGAGCCTACTTCTGTAGAAAGTTTAGCAAATGCAATTGAGGCAATAGTAACAAATGAAGCACACAGAATAGCTTTAGGTAAAGCAAACTACGAAGCTGCAACAGCCTACCCAATGGAAAAAATTGCAGATATGTACCTTAATAACTTTGATGCTATCATTGCAACTAAATCACCAAAAAAAGCCCTAAGAAAAATGAGTCAAAAAGCAGTGGTTTTAGAGCCAGCTTCAGCAGAATAGTACTAGTAAATTACGATACCTTTTTTGTCCCAAACAAATAAATATCTCATATTGATTTAGCAAATATAGTTTTATACAATCTCAAATTAACCTACTTAATTTGAGATTTTTGCTTTTATAAAACTATTTAAACAGCTATCTGCTACTAGTTAGTAATATATTTAAACGATGCCTTTTTTACACCATTTTTATCAATAAACCCAAAATGTTTTTGGGTATTTCTACGCCAAGGTCTGATACCTACAACAGCTTTTGGTACGTCTACAAAATCATACAACGTCCAAGACATAAATTGTAAATTATTAGCAGCAATAATCTCTTGTATTTTTTTATGGTAATTAGCTTGATCTTCTTCATTGCTTCCTAAAGGTTTCCAAAAACCATTGTAAGATGACATTCCAAACTCTTGTAATACTAATGGTTTGTTTGGTATTTGGTTTTGCATGGTTTTTATTGCAGCATCCAATTCGCTTAAGCCTTCATAATAATGAAACGAAACAATATCTACCTTATCTTTTAAAATTGGTGCACTTTGGGTGTTTGACCAACCAATAGTTACAGGATGTACCTTGTCTATAGATTTTACCAAGTCAATCATATTGTCCAACCAAGCGATAACCATATCTTTTCCTCTAGATTCAAAATCTAGGTTAGGTTCGTTTTTAATATCCCAAGCAATAATAGCGTTGTGGTCTTTAAAAGTGGACACTATAGTTTCTGCGTGACGTTGGTTTAAGGTCCAATTCATTACAGAATAATCACCATAAAAATCAAATAACGTAACTACTACTTTTAGGTTTTGCTCTTCTGCAGCATCTAAAGTGTGTTTTAGTTTTTCTAACTTTTTAGGATCAACCTTAGCTTTTCCAAAGTCATCATATTGCACAAAAATCCTAACCGAATTTAAGCCAGCATTTTTAATGATTTTAAAGTCGTTAGCAATTGTGTCTTTCGCGAAAGCGTCACCAAACATATTCCATGGTGTCGCTTTTGGGTAATAATTAATTCCTTTAATAACTAAACTATCAGTTTCAATTTTTGCTATTTCTGGTAAGTACGGTTTAGTACTTTCTTTAACAAGATGTCTAATACGCCAAAAACCATCTTCTAATAAAAACACCATTTTATAAGTTGAGGTTTCTGTTGTTTCTAGGACTAGTTTTTCAGCTTTAAAAACACGTTTATATTCTACAACATCTCTATCGGTAACAACAGCCAACTGTCCATCTTCACTAAAAAACTCTAAAGTGGGTTTGTGGTTTAATGTTGTGGCTTCAATGGTCGTGTTTTCAGCTTTGTTTAATTCGATAAATGCATATAAGTTTTCTCTAGCGCTATCAGTATAATAATCTTTTATACCAGCAGTTTTATTGGTTTGATATGCTATTTGTTTAACATACCAAGCGTCCAAGTAGTTGTTTTGAAGTGCATTTAGATTTTCGTTATCCATTGGTCTGCCTTCGTTATTTAAAGGTTCCCAAATTAATTTTGGAGCATATTGTTCTATTTTTTGTATTTCGGTATGTAGCATTGTGCTTCTGTCTGCTCCAGTGTTTAAGTAGCTAAAAAGCCCACTAATACCAGATATTATTAAGGCTACAATCATAATATATGAGATTATTAATATGGTACGTAGTATGTTTTTGTTAAGACCTACCATAGTTTTTTGTTATTAAATGTTTTATTTATTCCAGCAGTTTCAACACTAAAACTATAGGTGTCGTTTTGATAAACAGCAGGCTTTAAATTAAAAGTAACATACCCATTAAAAGATGTTTTTATAATGGTGTCAATAAGCACATTGTCTTTGTAAATTAAAAGTTTGACGTGCAAGCCATCCGGAATCATTTGCTTCATAAAACTTTGTAATGGACCTACTAAAATTTCGCGATTTTGTTTGGCAAAAGCAACCTCAAAATCTTCAATAACGCGTTGGTAACTTAAAGTAATTGTATTGCTTTCTGCCATGCCATCAACATAGGCTTTAATACTCCAATTATCCTTAAAATCAGGATGAATAATTTTTGCATGTGCCACTCCTTCAATTGTTGTACCTGTAGTTTTTAAAATATTTCCACTAGTGTTGGTAATAAAAAAGGTAACAAAAGTCCCATCGCTAACCACATTATCTTGCTTGTCTTTAATTACTGTGGTGTTAAACGTGGTAACCTGATTTCCGTCTGCGTAATTATGTGGTCTTTTTGCCGAAATTTTAAAATCTGTAGGAATTGCAGCCCAAACATTAATGGTAAACTCTTTGGAATTAACTCCTAAACTTTCTGATGACACTAACATGCGTCCACTTTCTTTTTTAGAATAAATGTTTTTATAAGAAATCAAATTTTTTGTAAAAATGACCTCTTTTTCTTCTGAAGCTAAAAATTGAAATTTAGCATCAACTTTAGTGTTTGTTGGCACTGGATTGTCTAAAGAATCTGTAGGTATAACAACCAGCATGGCGTAATCTGTTGCTCCAGCCTCAATACTTGGAGGTCCAATATAAGTTTCCATGGTTGCAACTTCTGCTTTTGGATTTATATTAAATTGACCAGACGCAGATTTATTTTTGTCTAATACTATCCAATTGACCACACCAATTTTTTTGGTTATGTTTTCCGGAATTATATATTGAAGTGTACCATCTTTGGCTATAGCCGAAACTAAAGTAGATCCATAACTGTTTGAACAATACAATAATGGTTTTTCGCCTTCTGAAGTAGTAAATTTTAAAACAATTGGCTTGCCAACATTATAATTTGTTAGTGTTGTTACTAATTTGATAGGATTAGTCTTCTCGCTTTGTTGTACAACAGCAAACGATGATAATAAAATCAGACCTATCACAAATATGTATGTGTGTTTAAATGGCATTAATTTGGACTTCCTATGTAGGTGTTAATTTCTATTTTAATATAACTAAAATCAGGATGATCAATTTTTTGTAATTGGGCATCGCTATGGTTTTCAATTCTGTTAGGAACGACTTTTCCAGCTATAGCATCGTTTGGTAAACCATTTACAAAAATATTTTTCATATCACTATTTATGATTTTAACTTTACCGTCCTTTAAAATCTGATATTCAAAATCTTGTTTGCGTTGTTGCCTTACACCTTCTTTTACAAATAAATGATCGACCCAAACCATGTTTTTGTTTTCATCATAGTAAGTTACTAAAAGCTGAGGTATTGTAATCTCTTGGATACCACTATTAAATAAGTTTCCGTTTATAATACTGTCTTTAATGCTAATGGCACTTAGTACAACGTTTTTGTACAAGTCAGATCCCGAAACATTTCCTGCTGCTTGTAAGTTAAATTTTGTTGGTTGCTCTTCAAACTCAACTGGAGTAAATTCATCTGGATTAAATGTGTCTGGAATGGAATCTTGTGTTCTAGACCAAGCAATACCTTCAAAATTAATCCTAAAACTACTAGACTCTTTAGGCATTAATTTATGCTTGACGTGGTATTTTGCGTTGTATGTTGCTAGTTGTTTGTTGTTATCGTTATACAAGGTGCCTTTTAAAATAACATCTGCTGGTACATTGTCTACATTTTGGACTTCTCCAATAATAGCATAACTACCATCATACTTCACTAATTTAGCTGAAACGATCTCCAAAACAGGCTGTTTTAAAATATCTTCATGGTGTGTTGCTTCTGTTGTAATACGTCTACGACCTTGATTAAAATACTTGGTTGTGTTATCAGAATAGAGTTGGTCTGGAGGTAAGTCGTTATTTAAATCGTCAGGTTGTAAATACCATTTGCCTTGACGTTTTGATAGCGATTTGTAATCCACTTTTTCAATTTTTTCTAAAGGTGTAATCCATTGGCTGGTTACTTTTGCCGATACTGTACTGTCGTTATGTTTAGTTATTTCAGTCTCGATAGCATCCATTTTTGCGTAGCTACTTAGCAACCCATCGGTTACCGATATCTCTAGCATATATTGTGCTATTGGCAAGTTGTTTTCGGGATCTATTAAGCTATGTGCTTTTTCAAATTCTTTAAAATCTAACGCATCATAGTAGGCAATAATGGCATTTTCTGGACTGCGTTGCGAATCGTTTTTTAAGTAAAACAAATAAATACCATAAAACACAGCTATGGCTAGAATTAATGCCCAAACGTGTGTGATACGTAAAACGTTTCTATTAAACTTATTATAGGTCGTTGGGAATTTTAAAAATTCGGTAACTGGTTTTATGCGAGTTTTTAAAGCGTTAACCCAAAGCATTTGAATATTTAAAACAAATGCCACTAAAACGGTTAAAAACGGAATAATTCCCCACATTATTTTAACCCATTTGGCAACATCTTCTTTTGGTAAAATTGAAGACACAGGCGGAATGTTTAATCGTTCCCATACCATAATCCCGTTTTCTAATTGTCGTAAACGTTGCCAACCACAAAAGTAGAGTATGGGATCGTAAAACTTATCGTTAGAAAATATGTACTTAAGATTGTATTTTTCTGGCGTTGTTAAAAATTGCTGTAAAGATCCAATTCCGGCAACTCCTTTAAATTTTGAGTTTTCTAAGCGCTCGATTGGTCGTGTGGTTAATTCTGGTAATCGACGTGCAGAATGGTAATTACCATCTACTGTCATGGCATTAGTTTGCGCGCTTAGCCAAGCCATTTGATCTCCAAAGCCTAGCGTTAAAAAACGCCATTTATCGTGGTCATCTTGATTTAAAAAATTAACAATAGGCAACATCTTAATTTTTTGTGGCTGCGAAGGTCTAAAATAATTTAAACTCATAGTAAAAACTACCATAAATACCATGAGTCCAGCAAGTATTCCGCCAATAATACGATGGTAAACAGCACCAAATTTAGACTGAATAAGTTCTTTTAAATCACCTTCAACAAAACGATATACAAATTCACCCATTAAAGGAATGGATAATATAGAAGCCCAAAGTGTAAATCTATCTAAGGTTAAAATATTAAAAGCAGTTTCGCCTAACATTTTTAGTGGTACAGGAGTAGTTCCTCCAGTTCCTAAAATGGTACAAATAGTTATTGATAGTCCAAAAAACAAGTAGCGTTTACTGTAATATCTGTAAAAAATATAGGGTAATAATATTAGTAAGATTCCCCAAGGAATTAAAAAGAAGACTAATCCTGAGGATGTGATTTCTAAGAAATTATCACGAGAACCATGCGGAATTGGAACCTGAGTAATTGGATTGGCTTTAGAGTTTAGCCAATATGGAAAAATACATCCAACGATTAAGACTAATGATAGCATTCCAAAACTTACAATACGTTTAAAAAGTTTAAAAAAACTATTCAAAAATATTTTGAAAGTCACTTCTTTCATGGTGCTGACTTGCTCTCGCGAAACATCCATAATTACCATTCCTATTAAAGGGAAGATAAAAAAGATCATTCCAAAAATTGGCGTTACATGATGTGAAGTTACCGTTACTGCTATTAAAGATAAGGAGGTTGCTAAATACCATTTTTTACCTGTTTTTAACCATAAGTAAATTTCGGGTAAGGCATGCATTAATACAGACACACCAACAATACTGGGTAATTGTCCAAAAATATGAAGCGTCTCCACAAACGATGAGCTAAATACTGCCAGTACACAAGCATAACCAGCTACCGTTTTATTAGCGGTCATCATTAAAGAGAAACGATAAGTACCAGTCACAAACAGCACAATAGCAATTAACGCAACACTAAACATTCCAAATTTTAAACCACCAATCATGGAGAGTAGTCCGATGGATTGATGTACTAAAGGTGGATAACTTTGTACGGTAAAACCTGTATACCATTCGTAATTCCAAGGTTCAAACCAGCTATTAGCATAATGATCTGCAAAAAACAAATGAATTAACGCATCATAAGTAGTTTCCAAAGTAAAAAATATGGCACTACCATGAAATGCTAAAGCTAAAAGTATAGCTGTGATTAAGTATTTGTTTGAGGTTTCCTTCATTTAAAGCTTACGCTATTATATATGGTAAAGATAAATAAATAAAATAGTGCTTCCATTTTTAATTATCTACAGCAATCTACCATTCGTCGACACTTAGCTATAGGTTAAACTAAATTACAAATTTAAGGCACTTATCTCATGTACATTTGTACCATCAACAACAAACAAATACACTTATTATGAAAGTTTTAGCAATAGATGACCAACAATTAGTATTACTGCCTTTACAAAAAAGATTAGTAGAGTTAGGTTACGAAGTAAAAATCGAAACAGATGCAGTTAAAGGTTTAGAATTATATGAATCTTTTAATCCAGATTTAGTAATAGTAGACATCAATATGCCAGGATTATCTGGATTAGAAGTTGTAAAACATATTAGACTGACTAAAAACTCGCAAACACCAATAATGGTTTTGTCTGGTGAAACTAAAGATGAAACTATTACTGAAGGTTTTGAATTAGGTATTAACGACTACATGAAAAAACCATTAAGCTTAAACGAAATTAGTGCTCGTGTAAAACGTCTAATTGGTGCACCAGAAGTTTCTAATATAGTAACTAAAAGTGATGTAATGATACAAGAGCGTTGCGTAGGTGTTGTGATCCCATGTTACAATGAAGAAGAGCGTTTACTAAGTGAAGAGTTTATTACTTATATAGATAAAAACTCAGGATATCATTTATGTTTTGTAAATGATGGAAGTAAGGATAAAACATTAGAAGTTTTAAAAGAATTACAAAAAGGAAGAGAAGATTTTATTACAGTTTATGACTGTGAGAAAAACGGAGGAAAAGCTGAAGCTGTACGTTTAGGAATGTTGCATATGGCTAAAAAAGAAGATTTAGACTACATCGGATTTTTAGATGCAGATTTATCTACAGACTTAGCAGATTTTGATGATTTAGTTAAAACTATTGAAACTACAGATTTTAAAATTGTAAGTGGTTCTCGAATTTCAAGAATGGGAGCAAATATTACTAAAGAGTCTGCAAGAAAAATAATTAGCTTAACGATAAACTTTATTATCAGAAAGATTTTAAAAATGGATTTTAAAGACACTCAATGTGGTGCTAAAATATTCCATAAAGATGTAATTGACATCGCTTTTGGTAAAAAGTTCGTAACACAATGGATTTTTGATGTAGAGATTTTTAAAAGAATGAGTATCCATTTTGGATTAAAAGAAGCAAAAGCAATGCTATGCGAGCAACCATTAAAAAGATGGATACATGCAGATGGTTCTAAATTATCAATGAAGGACTCAGTAAAAATTGTTGGACAATTAGGACAAATTGCTTGGGTTTACAGAAATAAAAAACAAAATTCAAAAGCTGCAGTCGCAACTAAAGTTAATGTAGCCTAATCTTTAAATTTCCCCAAATCATGAAAACAGGTATTATCATAATCTTTCACAATAACGAAAAACAAATTAACCCCTCTTTTTTTATTCAAAAAATAAGAAACACATCAAATTTAAAATTATGTTTTGTTGATAATGATAGTAAGGATAATACATCTGTTATGTTAGACGAAATTAAAGAGGCTTGTCCAGAAGTGTCTGTAGTAAATATTAAAAAGTTTAAATCAGATATTTCGGCAGTCAGAGCAGGAGCAAGATATATGTCCAACCAATTTAATTTAAATCAATTAGGATATGTGTCTGCAAATATGCTAAACATCAAGTATCATGGCTTAAATGGTTTGATAGATGCCATAAACGAAAATCAAGAACTACTATCTAAGTTTAATATCGAAGAGCTTAAAAAACGTAAAATTAAAGTATCTCTGTTTCAAAGCTTGTTTTCAATTATTGATTATTTAAAAAAAATAAAAGTCAAAAACCAGTTTATCGAACTACAATATTTAAGTAAATTTTAAATTCAGAACTATGAAAGTATATCCAATAAAATTCAATCCAATATTAAAAGAAAAAATTTGGGGAGGAAACAAACTAGGAACTTTATTAGGTAAAAACACTGCTAAAGATAATGTTGGCGAAAGTTGGGAGATTTCTGATGTAAATGGAAATATTTCTGAAGTTAGTAATGGTGTATACAAAGGGTCTAGTTTAAAACAATTAATTGCAACACATCAAGCAGATTTGTTAGGTGCAAATAACTTTGCAAATTTTGGATTTGATTTTCCATTGCTAATTAAATTTTTAGATGCCAAAACAGATTTGTCTGTACAAGTGCATCCTGATAATAAAATGGCTAAAAAGCATCATAATAGTTTTGGTAAAACTGAAATGTGGTACATAATGGATAGTGATGAAAATGCAGATATTGTATTAGGATTAAAAGATAAAACAATAAACCCAGAGGTATTAAACCATATAAATGCAAATAATGTAGATGCTATTTTTAACAGAGAACAAGTTAAAAAAGGCGATAGTTTTTTTATACCAGCAGGAAAAATACATGCTATTGGAGCAGGTGTTTTAGCTGCAGAGATACAACAAACTTCAGATGTTACATATCGCGTATATGATTGGGATAGAGTAGATGATAATGGTCAAAAAAGAGAGTTGCATACTAAGTTAGCTGAGCAAGCAACAAAACAATTTGATACTAACGGTAAAGCTAGTTATAACATAAAACCTAACACTAGGACTAATTTGGTTAATTGCGAATACTTTACCACTAATATTTTGGATATTACTAATCTTCAAGCAAAATCATATGACAACTTGGACTCTTTTGTAATATTTATGTGTGTGGAAGGTACGGTAGAAGTTACCATAGGTACTGAACATGAAACTTTAAAAATGGGCGAAACCATACTAATTCCAGCTAAAGCAAATGCAGTCGTTTTTAATTCTACTAACGCTAAACTATTAGAGGTATATATTGACGATAGCTCAGTAAATAATATACAACACGCATCTTAGTTGTAGTTTTAATAGCTAAACACAAAGCAATTACTATATTTGTGCGCATCAAATAATATTAAATATGAGCGTTTTACAAATGTTAAAAGAAAGAAGTAACTCTAATTGCGAGTTGTGTACTTCTAATGTAGATACAAGACAATATAATATTCCGCCATCATTAAACGAAACTGTTGATACTTGTTTAATGGTATGTGCTAACTGTTATGACCAAATCGAAAAAAACACAGAGATGGACGTTAACCATTGGAGGTGTTTAAACGATAGTATGTGGTCAGAGCACGTTGCTGTTCAGATTATGGCTTGGAGAATGTTACAACGATTAAGAGGCGAAGGTTGGCCAAAAGATTTGTTGGACATGATGTACTTGGACGATGATAACTTAGCAATTGCTAGATTAACTGATGAGCATAAAGATGAAGCGGATAAAATTATCCATAGAGATTGTAATGGTGTAATTTTAGAAACTGGAGATAGTGTTGTTTTAGTTAAAGATCTTAAAATAAAAGGCTCTAGTCAAGTGGCTAAACAAGGTACAGCAGTTAGAAATATTAGATTAGATCGTGAAAATGCTACCTATATTGAAGGTAAAGTAGGACCAACACTAACCGTTATTATTACAGAGTACGTTAAGAAACTATAATCTTAATGACAACATATAAAACAGGCTTCAATTATTAATTGAAGCCTTTTTTGTTACAATGCTTTTTCTTGTTGTTTGTAAAATGCATCTGCTTGAAGTTGCATTAATGCACGTGCTTTTTTACGTTTGTATTGATACAATTCATCGTCTTCAGATAAATCAGTATAAATTTTATCATTTATTTTAAAGTCAGCTTTCGCAGATAGTTTTCTTTCTTGAACACGTTGCTCAACAACCGTTTTAATAGCTGTTTCTTGATCTTCTAGTTTAAAATCATATTCTCCCTTGGGTGACAATAGTTTAGCTATTATTGGAGACGTCTCAATAGCTAAAAACAACAAGAATATAAAAAAGGATGGCAACCAAGGTAATGTGTTTAAGGCATTTATTCTGGCCATTAAACCGTCAAATCCATCAATAATAGGCTGCGTGTTGGCTACTTGTAACTCGTAATTTGATTTAAGCTCAAGCAGTTCCAATTCAATAGCTGTAATTTTATCTTTAGACTCTGTTTTTAATAGTTGTAAGTCTGCTAATGCAGTATCGTGCTTGTCTCGTTTTTCTTTATAGACCGGTCCTTTTCCTAATGTATTAGTTCCAGATGTACCTTCCGCTTCTGTAATATAGGTGTTGTAAAGCGTATTTACTTCTGCTTCTTTGGTGTCAATAGTAGTCTGTAAAGTTGTGATTTTTTGTTTTAATTCCGTTTCTTTTGGTGAAAACTGTAAAGCAATATCCTCTTGATTTTGAAGCGTCATTGCATTTTTTTCTGTCAGTAATACTTGATTGATTTCTTTTTCAAAAATTTTAAGTTCTAAAGGTTTTGAGATGACTATAGCTATAATTAAAGCTAAAATTAGTCTAGGTGTTGCCTGTAATAATTGATTGAAAAAGTTACCTCTTTTTTTAATTGTTGACACAATAAAGCGGTCTAAATTAAAAATTAAAAGTCCCCAGACTAATCCAAATCCAATGGACATGTATACGTTGTCAAAAACGGTGTAAAGTGCATAACTAGAAGCTATAAACGCCATTACTGCAGTAAAAAACACGGTTGCGCCTATTCCTGCGTATTTATTTTGTTCGCCAATGGAGGATGTTTTAAGAAGGTCTGTATCTGCTCCAGAACAGATTATAAAAAATTGTTTTAACATGATGTGATTGATTTTGATTGATGACTCTAAGACAAGCTCAGGACTGATTATCTATTAGAACGTTAAATAGCTGGTTTTGTTACAGTTTTGAGCAAAAAAAAACCAGAAAAATATTTTTCTGGTTTTAAAATTAAAGATTAAAAGTAGTTTAGTTTATTATATACAAAGGTCCAGCTGTTGGTTCTTCTTTTGTGCCTGTTTTTAGTACATAATAATAAGTGCCTTGTGTAACAGATCCATCTTCATTATCTGTAAATTCTTGGTCTACCTTACCATTCCAACTGTTGTTATACCCTTTTTTACTATATATCATTTTTCCCCAACGGTTAAATATTTTTAATTCGTTGTTTGGGTAGTTTTCAATACAATTAATTTTTAAAGTTGTATTTGACTGCTTAAAGTTTATTGTATTATTAAAACTTAAACAGTCATTTGAATTGCTCTTAACTTGTTTTCCATTTATCGTTTCTATAGGCTTATTAGAAAGAAGAACAGTCGAAACACCATTATTGGTGTGTGAAGAGATATTTACTTGTTTATTGTTTTTTATGACTTGTTTAGCTTCTTCAGCGGTAATAGGATTACCATTATGAAAAAAGGTGGTGTTTTTTTTAGCCATTTCTGCAATGTGTTCTGATGTGCTTGCCGGAGGTGGAGGTGGTGGTGGATTTCTTAACACCTTTCCATTTACAACTTTGTTGTTTTTATAGTAGTCGCTAACAACCTTTTCCTGTTTTGCTTTTTCCTCTGGAGTTGCATTTGGATTAGCAGGTGGCGGTGGAGGTGGTGGATTTCTTAACACTTTTCCGTTTACAACTTTGTTGTTTTTATAGTATTCGCTAACAACCTTTTCCTGTTTTGCTTTTTCCTCTGGAGTTGCATTAGGGTTTGCAGGTGGTGGTGGAGGTGGTGGCGGAATACTAGATTCTTCTCCTTTTTTTACTTTAGGTGATTCTGAATAGTTCTCATCATTTTTGTCCACAACTTTTATAACAACAGGCTTAAGTTTGTTGGATTTAGTTTTGATATCAAATAGTTGAATAATATCTCCTTTTTTGGTTTTTAAAACATATTGTCTAGTTTCATTATTTGGCATGTTACCTTCGTTAAATATTGTTTTAATTCCAGGAATTTTTAACTTAAAGTTAGTTATGTCTTCTTGGTTAGTTGTGCTTAAAATTAATTCTGCTATTCCTTTTTTTGATAAGTTAAGTGTACAGCCATTACATGCTATTCCGTTAACTAATAGTTTTGTGTCTTGATTAAGGTAATTGATTTTTAATTGTCCAATTTTCTCTAAATCATCTTCAATTTGTTTTGTTAAGTTGTTTGAGCTAGTATTTAATTCTTTTTCATCTTGAAAAAGCATAGCAGGAGTTAATTCTTTTTCAACTTCCTTAGTACTACTAAAACTATAAAGTAATAGCGCTAATAAAGGTAATAGCAATACGCTACGTGTCCATTTTGTTCTTTTTGGTGTTTGTGTTTTCATAAGTGTAAAACGTTTTTTGATTGATGAATAATTGATAGCATTTGCTAATGCTAATTCTTGTTGATTGGACGAGAATTGTAATAAAATAGTTTGATAAGTTTTAGTATTGACTCCTTGGTTTATAACATGTTGATCTGCTAAAAACTCATGATTAAGTTTCACTTCTTTTTTTAGCCAATATACTAATGGGTTAAACCAAAACACGACTTGAAGTAGCTCTATAAATATGATGTCTAAACTGTGTTTTTGTTTAGCGTGCGTTTGTTCGTGAAGTAAGACTTCGGGTGGAATTTGATTGTTTTCAAACTTGTTTTTATTTAAAAAGATATAATTAAAAAAGGTATGCGGAATTTCTAATTGCTCCATTAAAACATTTATAAAAGAGCTGCTTTTGACTTTAGTGTGTTTTCTGATTTTTGAAACTATTTTAAATAGATTAGCGCAAAATCTAATAAAGAATAAACCTACTCCTAAAGCATAAATACTCCATAAAATGATGGATAAGTAGTTGGTTTCTTCTACTATTTTAAAATTTGTGTCTAATGGTATTGTTGCCGAAGTATCAAAAATAAATGATGAATTGTCAAAAGTAGGGTCGACATATTTTACAAACGTTATAAAAGGGATGATTGCTGCGACTGCAACAGCAACCAATAAATACACACGTTTAAATTTATGAATGCTTAATGGTTCTAAAGCTATTTTGTAAAACAATAGCAAAGCTAAAAGGCAAACACTGGATTTTAATAGTAGTAGTTCCATGATTACTTGTTTTTAATTTCGTTGTCAATTATTGCTCTTAACTCCTCTAATTCATTTTTACTTAAATCGGTTTCTTTGGTAAAAAAAGAGGCAAATTGAGAGCTGCTATTATTAAAAAAGTTTTTTATCAAGCCATTAACGTGTTTAGAAAAATAGTCTTTTTTCTTAACCATTGGTTGGTATTGTCTAGAGTTACCAAACTTGGTGTAAGTCACAAAACCTTTATCCGTCATGCGTTTTAATAAGGTTGCGACTGTTGTGTTTGCAGGTTTTGGTTCTGGATAGGCTTCTAGTAAATCTTTCATGAAAGCCTTTTCAAGTTTCCATAGATGGTTCATTAATTCTTCTTCCGTTTTTGATAATTGCATGTCTACAAGTTTAGATTAACTTCTACAAATGTAGAATAAATATTTGATTCTACAAATGTAGAGGTGTTTTTTTTGGTTTTTCAAACTTCTCTTTCTTTTAATTCCTTTTCAGGGGAAATAAAATTCATTCTCCTCTTTAACTAAAGAGGAGAGTAGTAACACTTGATATTATTATTATTAACCTTGATATTTTGGGTTATGATTAATGAATGTTGATTTTTTGAGATTCTTCGCTATGCTCTGAATGACAGAGATGCGACGTGATTATTGTTATTATAAAAAAGAATCTTATAGCAACACAAATAGAAAAGGAGAAGTGTTGTTGTTTCATTTAGAAGGAGGTCCGACTGAAGCATCTCACACGTATTATCACTCACACCAAGTCATCCTGAACCAGTTTCAGGATCTCATCCCAAACGGAAATAACTACGTTATCACAAAAAAGGCACGCCTAAATAAAGACTTTTTATTAAGTGATTTTTATGACAGGATTGGATTAGTCACTACTTCCTAGAGCGTAAACTCTCAATAACAACTGTAGATAAGATTAGCATTCCGCCAAAAAAAGTGTTCCAAGTAGGGATTTCGTTTAAGAAGAAAAAGGCAATTATAATCCCAAATATTGGTTGTGTACTACCAATAATACTGGCAGTACTGACTTTAAAATGGTTTAAACTTTGAATAAATAATGTGTGTCCAATTGCTGTAGTTACTAATGCAAGTATAATAACATACGGAAACTGTGTGCTTATATTAGAAGTGTCGAATAACAATAAGGCAGGTAATAAAATGATGCTAATTATTAATAATTGAAAAAACATTAGACTGCTACCATGGTAGGAGGTTACGTATTGTTTAAGTATTAAAATACGCATAGCATAACAGAAGGCAGAAAATAGTCCAAACAGAATCCCTTTTACGGAGTCATTTTGAAAGTCTAATTCTGGAGAGAGGATATAAATCCCTAAAAGGACCATTGCGCCTAATAAAAGGTGCATGTAATCAAATTTTGATTTAGAAAATAAGGGTTCTAAAAAGGCTGTCATTATGGGAAATGTAAATAAGGCTAACATACCAATAGCGACACTTGACAACTGTAGTGCTATAAAGTAAGTAATCCAATGCGAGGCCATAAATAAGGCGCTTAACACAAAAGCTCCCAAGTCTCTTTTAGAGTTTATTTTTAGGGTAATGTTTTTGTATTTGCAATAGCCTAATAATAAAAATAATGCTAGAAAACTACGCCACCAAATGGTTACTGGTGCAGGCATGCTTATATAACGCCCTAAACTACCAGATGTACTAATTAGTAGTGTGGCAAAGGTTAATGCTAAGACGTGCTTTAAATGTTGGTCTTTCACTTTGGTTGGTTGTGTAAGCGGTAGTAGTGGCATCCTTTATTTTGCTGCCATATATGGCAAAATAAAGATATAACGGATGACGCGACCACCTTTTGCCTCTTTTAAAGCAAAAGGTGGTGACACCCTAATTATTATTTATGCATTTCTGTAAAGTACTTATAGAAATATGGAATAGTTTCGATTCCTTTTAAGTAGTTCCATACTCCAAAATGTTCGTTTGGACTGTGGATTGCGTCGCTATCTAAACCAAAGCCCATTAAAATGGTTTTGCTTTTTAGTTCTTGCTCAAATAAAGCTACGATTGGAATACTTCCTCCACTACGTTGTGGTATTGGTGTTTTTCCAAAGGTTTCTTGATAGGCTTTACTTGCTGCTTGGTAACCCACACTGTCTATTGGAGTTACGTAACCTTGTCCACCATGATGAGGTGTTACTTTTACTTTAACGCCTTTTGGTGCAATGCTTTCAAAATGGTTTTTGAATAGGTCTGTGATGTTTTCCCAATCTTGGTTTGGGACTAAACGCATCGATATTTTTGCAAATGCTTGACTTGCTATTACTGTTTTTGCGCCTTCTCCAGTATAACCACCCCAAATACCGTTAACGTCTAAGGTTGGTCTAATGCTGTTACGCTCGTTGGTTGTATAGCCTTCTTCTCCGTATACAGCATCAATGTCTAAAGCTGCTTTGTATTTGTCTAATGAAAACGGAGCTTTTGCCATTTGTGCACGCTCGTCTAAAGATAATTCTTCTACATTATCATAAAAACCAGGAATGGTAATATGGTTATTGTCATCGTGTAATGATGCAATCATTTTAGTTAACACATTAATTGGATTGGCAACTGCACCACCATATAATCCTGAGTGTAAATCGCGATTTGGTCCTGTAACTTCTACCTCAACATAACTTAAACCACGTAATCCTGTTGTAATGGATGGTGTGTCTTGTGCGATCATACCAGTATCACTAATTAAGATTACATCGTTAGATAATTTGTCTTGGTTTTGCTTTACAAATTTACCAAGGTTAACACTTCCAACTTCCTCTTCACCTTCTATCATAAACTTGACGTTACAAGGTAAAGTGTTGTTTTTTGTCATAAACTCCATTGCTTTGACGTGCATGTACATTTGCCCTTTGTCGTCACAAGCACCACGTGCAAAAATAGCGCCTTCTGGATGTAAATCTGTTGTTTTTATAACAGGCTCAAAAGGAGGAGAGGTCCATAAATTTAATGGATCTGGCGGTTGTACGTCATAATGACCATAAACTAAAACGGTTGGTAAGTCTTTATCGATTATTTTATGTGCGTAAATAATTGGATAGCCTTCTGTTTCGCAAATTTCAACCACATCACAACCAGCGTCTTTTAAGCTTTTTGCCACAACGTCTGCGGTGTTAATGGTATGTTCTTTATAAGCAGAATCCGCACTGATTGACGGAATCTTAAGTAATTCTATTAATTCGTCAAGAAAACGTTGCTTGTTTTCTTGGACGTAAGATTTTATGTTTTTCATTGAAAAATAATATTGAATTTATGTAAAAATACAAAAATGAAAATTATTTGTTTGAAGTTATTATGAATATTCAAACTATTGTTTATATTTGCAATCCGAAATTATCGGTATAAGTTGCAGGCGTGGTGGAATTGGTAGACACGCTAGACTTAGGATCTAGTGCCGCGAGGTGTGAGAGTTCGAGTCTCTCCGCCTGTACAAAGTTAAAAAGCTTCTCTTATTAGAGAAGCTTTTTTTGTTTTAATACGTCCCACAATAGTGCTGTGAAAACCACAAGATATTCAAAGCCTATAATCCATAAATTTTCTATGTTATCTGCATTGGCATATGCTAAATAACTTATTATGATTATAAAACTCCAAATTAATGGATACTTGTAGTTTGTAAATATAGAAAGCAATAAAATGGATGCAATGTACCATGGGTGTACGGTTGTACTTAGTAATAAGTATACTGTAAAAGCAATAAGCATACTTTTTACCAATGTTATAAAGTTTTGGTCTTGTCTGGTTAGTGCTATGTACCAAATTGAGGTAAAAATTATTATAGGTAATATTTTACCAATTATTGCTATTTGATTGTATCCAGTAATTAAATAACCAACCTCTCGAGCGATGTAATATATACTTGCATTAAACTCGAAATCTCCAAACCATAAACCTACAGTTTTGGAGTAGTTGTTTACAAATTCCATTGAAAAAAATGGTGTAAATAATACTAATGTAGAGACGCCAATTATTAAATAGAAACAAATTAGTTTTTTGAAATCAATTTTGGAATGGTTGTCTTTAACTCTAAACCATTTTACAAATAACGGTAAAAATAAAAGAGGGACTAGTTTTGTTGAAATTGACAGCGCAAAGACTACAGCAGCCCATTGCCATTTGTTTTTATGTAATAAGTATAAGCTTAGTATTAAAAAGAATATCATGACACCTTCAAAGTGTAAATTCCCTGTTAGTTCTATTATAATAAATGGGTTTAGGGTATACCAGAATATTTTATGTGGTTTTAGTCCTAGTCTTTTTAATAGTTTGGCTCCAAAATATAGGGTTCCGATATCTGCAGCTATTATTATAAGTCTTAATCCTATTACTGATCCCAGAATGCTTGAAGAAGAGAATAAATTAGCTAGCGTAAATAGTAATTGATTTATTGGAGGATAGTTGGAGTAGTGGCTAGCGTTAAGCGCTTGCATACCTGTTACTAATTGTTGTGCTTGATCAATAGGATAGTTTCCTGATATTATAAAACTTGCAGGTGTATGTAAGTAAGGATTAAAGCCTTGTAATATCATGCGTCCATCCCAAATAAAACGGTAAAAATCTTGTGATAAATTAGGGATTGCTATTAAAAAGATTAATCTGCTAATGATTGCTATTGCAACTAAAAGCTTAAAACTATTTTTGTTGTTATTTAGTATTTTAAGAAATAATCCAAATAATACAATATATATGGATATTAGATTGGTGTGGTCTATTCTTGCTATACCATATGCAAACACGCCATACAAACAAAAGCTAGCTAGTATTAGCAGTAGTGTTAGTTTGTTAGTTTTTAAAAAATATGTATTAAGCATGATGCGTCCTGCGTTAGCGGTTGAAATGGCATCCTTTTTTGCGATAGTTTACAACAAATCTTTGCTGTTTACAAAGAGTTTGTGTTATAAAACAATTTTGAATTAATATAAAACTGCGTCGCAGAAAAGATATAATGGAAGACGCGACCCTTGTGGTAACGCCCAAAATACTATGCTTTAGAGGTTAGGGATTTAAAAAACACAAATCCAAAGCCTACGGTTAACATTAAGTGAAATGGAAATAAACCGAAGTCTCCACCTTTATCTCCAACCACAAAAGCACTATACATACCAAACGCAAAGTATAGCATTAATGCACCTTCAAAAATCACATTAATGGATATATTTTTACGTAAATATTTATTGCCTTTCCAACTATCTTTAAGTGTACTGATATTAAATTTTGGTGTGCGTACAAACTCACTACGTTTACCAACATGACCTTCTAATACTGCAATAGAATTGTGTAATGAAAAGCCCATAGCTATTGAGAAAAACGTAAAAAATAGTGCAATGTATTTTAAAAAGTCTTTAAATGTGTTACCATGACTTTGCTTATACATAACCCAATAACACACAAAAAATATGATTGTACTAACTACAAAAAAGCTCATGACGTAAAAGTATGGTCTTAGGTGTGCGTATTCGTTTTTAATGTACAACATTGGGATACTTAATATACCAACAATTAATACGTTTAAAAACATAGTACTGTTTAGTAAGTGTAATAATCCGTGAAGTTTAGTTTTTGCTGTAATATTTTTACTTTTAACCACACGTCCAAACATTTTTTGGAAGTTTTCGGCACCACCTTTATTCCATCTAAACTGTTGTGATCTTGCTGCGCTAATTACCACAGGAAGCTCTGCTGGAGTTTCAACGTCTTCCAAATATTTAAATTTCCAGTTTTTAAGTTGCGCTCTGTAACTTAAATCTAAATCTTCTGTTAAGGTGTCACCTTCCCAGTTTCCTGCGTCTAAAATACATTCTTTACGCCAAACACCAGCTGTACCATTAAAGTTAATAAAATGTCCTTTGCTACTACGTCCAACTTGCTCCAAAGTGAAGTGTGCATCTAAGGCAAATGCTTGTATTTTTGTTAATGTAGAATAATCTCTGTTAATGTGTCCCCAACGTGTCTGTACCACACCAATTTCTGGGTCTTTAAAAAACGGAATTGTTTTTTTAAGCCAATTTGGTTCTGGTAAAAAATCGGCATCAAAAATAGCAACATATTCTCCTTTTGCTATCTCTAAACCTTCTTTTAAAGCACCTGCTTTAAAACCTTGTCTGTTAGTTCTGGTAATATGTGTAATATCTAACCCTTTTGCTTTAAGTTGGTCAACGTGAGCTTTGGTTGTAGCAACGGTCTCATCCGTAGAGTCGTCTAAAACTTGGATTTCTAATTTGTCTTTTGGATAATCCATTAAGGCTATGTTGTCCAATAGACGATCCATAACATACAACTCGTTAAAAACCGGAAGTTGAATAGTTACAAACGGAATTTCTTCCGAATTATTAAAGTTAAATTTTGGTCCGTTTTCTTCTTTCTTTTTTGCTGCTAAGTAATTAAACAGTAGGTTTAATTGTGCCAAAGCATACATGAAAATAAGTACTAGCGCAATGCTATAAATAATAATGGTAATGGTTTCGAGAATCACTTTTTAAAACTGTATTTGAAAATCCACGTTAGTATTTTAACGCCTGCAAATATACTACCTTTTATTGTTCCTGAAACTTTTGAGACACCAATTCTATTTCTGTAGTTTACAGGGACTTCTATATAGCTTAATTTTTGCTTTAATACTTTTAGTTGCATTTCTACCGTCCAGCCATAGGTTTTGTCTACCATGTTTAAAGCTAGAAGCTTATCATATTTAATAGCTCTGAATGGTCCTAAGTCTGAAAATTTAGCACCAAAAAAAAGTGACATTAAGGTTGTTGCTAACCAATTACCAAACACTTGTTGTGGCATCATACTGCCTTCTTCTCTTAAGTTTTTGACACGTGCACCAATAACAAAATCCATATTTTGATCTATAATTGGCGCTACAATTTTGGTTAATTCTTCCGGATAGTCACTATAATCTCCATCTAAAAACACCACAATATCAGGTTTGCTATCTTGTTTAGCGATATAATCCATACCTTTTAAGCAAGCATAACCGTAGCCTTTATTGTTTTCTTGTAAAACAGTTGCGCCTGCGTTTTTTGCATTAACTTCTGTTAAGTCTGTCGAGTTGTTGCTAACTACAATCACCTCATCAACTAATTTAGGAATATCGTTTATAACGTTTGCAATAGAATCTTGCTCATTGTAGGCAGGAATGATGACTTTTATTTTGGTCATTTAAGGTCGCTTAATTTATTTTCTTTTTTAAAGGACTTTAAATCGGTCCATTCTTTTATTTTTTGTCCTGCTTTAAATTTTACTGCAGATATTAACGCTTCGTTTTTATACATAAGACAATATCCGTTTTTTTGATTGTCTTTAAGTTGACATTTATGATTAATTTTTTCGTTTTGATCATAAAATAGCCACCATTTTACCTTTTTATCAGTTATGTAATGGCCTTCCTTTTCTTTTTTACCGCTTTCGCGGAAATATTGCCAGTAGCCAACTTTTAGGTTTTGGTTAAAGCTTCCAAATTTAGAAATTACTGAGTTGCTATGATAGAATTTCCAGAATTTATTTTTTAAATCGTTTAAATAATGTCCTTCGCTTTTAGTTTTTGAATTGTCATAATAGGTTTTCCAGTAGCCATTTTTTACTCCATTTATATAAAGTCCTTGACTTTTTAAGTAGGTATTTTTATAATATGTTTTCCAGTAACCACTGGTTTTACCATGAAGATAATTGCCAGCTTTGTGTAAGGTGTTGTTATTGTGATAGTAAGTCCAATACTTTTCTTTTAAGCCTTTATTATAATTGCCTTTAGCTTTGATTGTTTTATTGTCATGATACTCTATCCAATAACTTGTTTTAAGGTTGTAACTATAGTTTCCTTTTTCTTTAATGCTTCCGTTTGGGTAGTAATAAATCCAAAAATCTATTTTGTTATTATCGCTAGTCCAACCTTTAGAAAATAGGTTACCGTTATCGAAATACGTCCTTACGTAAGTTTTTTCCGCGTAAGCGTTATAACCCAAAACAATAAAGCAATATAGGACAAAGGTTTTCATTTTATTTTTTGTTTACAAAATCCATTAAGTCAACATCATTACCTAATAAGACTTCTGTTGGATTGATACGTCCATCCATAGTATCGTTTTCTAATTTTAAAACACCTCTTGGGCAAACAGCACTACAAACACCACATCCAACACAACTTGAACGTACAATGTTTTCTCCTTTTTGCGCATAGGCACGTACGTCAATTCCCATTTCGCAACTGTTTGAACAATTACCACATGAGATGCATTGTCCACCATTGGTTGTGATTCTGAATTTTGAAAATAAACGTTGTTGAAATCCTAATATAGCTGCCATAGGACATCCAAATCTACACCAAGATCTGCTACCTAAAATTGGGTAAAAACCTGTTCCGATAACTCCTGAAAATATGGAGCCTATGTAGATTCCATAAGTGGATCTTAAAGCACTACCTTTTACAAAAAATAAGTGATCGGTTGTAGATGTAAAGTGCATAATTAATAACAGAGCAATTACAACAGCATAACCAATTGCACCAGCTTTAGCATCTTTACCAAGCTCTTTCCCTCTAAAATACATGACACCTGCAAAAATAATGGTTAAAAATGTTATTACAGAAATGATAAAAACATCACGTGTTAACCAAAAATTATTACTGTCTTTGCCTAAATAGCTATACACCATTGCTGTTGTCATCACTACAGAAAATACCAAAACAGTATGTATTAACCATCGTTCTAGCTTCCAAGCAGAAAGTTTTTTTGAAGATAGATGTCTAAAACTATCTCCTGCAGTTTCGGCTAGACCACCACAACCACAAACCCATGAGCAATACCAGCGTTTTCCGTATTTATATGTTAAAATAGGAGTAATGATAAAGGTTGAAGCTATCCCAAAAATGATTAATGCTAGTCCTAAATTACCATTAGATAAAAAGCCTTTTACAGACCACTCATCAAAAATGTAATAATTTAATGGCCAAACGCTTTTAAGATCATAATAAGGTAAATCATTATTCATGACGTACATAAATTCTGGGATTAAAAAAGCAAAACCTAACTGAAAAAACATAACAGAAACGGTTCGGATTTGCTGATAGCGATTATGTCTATATTTTAAAATGTATTTGTAACCAAATGCTAAAATGGCAATGGTATATAATGTACCATAGACAAACCATTGACTAGCATTTCTACCACTTAATAAATTGCTTAAAGGGTCGAATAATCTAATTAAACCAGTGTTTGCTGCACCATCTTTACCTAAACCTAAATATTCAGGAAAAAAGTATAATACAATATAAAAACTGGTTAGTATGATACCTAAAGCCCAACCCCAAAATCCTCTGGATGAAATAGATTTATACCAAACTCCGTCATTTTTTATACCTTCTAATTTGGTTAAATACGCTTCTCTAGAATATATAATAACACCAACTGTAATCAATCCTAATGCTAGCGTTAAAAATAATGCTGTATTTGGTAGATTGACGTTAAATAAGGCTAATGCCAAAATTAATAGTCCAACAAGACCAATACCTAAAGCAAATTTTTGTTTTGTTGATATATGAAACGCATCTGGTGATGCTAATGACATACTATGATTTAATTTATTACTCATATTGGGATGTTGTTATACTGTTTGTAGTTGTTTGTTGTATGCCTTTAGGATATCCTGCTCAAAATGTTTGTAAAATTCTGGATCAAAATTGGCCTCTTTTAAGTTTTTTATTACGTAATCCACATCACGTTGTTCTGTCAACCAAGTATCAAAAGTTTCGTGTCGCATTCGGATACCAAAAGTGTTAATGCCTAAAAAAGTCCTGGTGTCTTTATTGTAAGCTACGGTTATACATTTGGTGTCATCCTCATGTTTCCAATGGAAATGTTTTTCATATTCAGGACGTCCACGCTCTCCAAAAACCCAACCGTAAGTTTGGTATTCGATATCTAAAAATTTTGCACTATTAAACCAATGTCCTGGTTTGTATTGTAGTTTATTTCCGCAAATGGTTTGTGCTAAAGTCTCTCCCATCATACGTCCTGTGTACCAAACCGCTTCAATAGGACGTCTGTTACCAATAGCTTCGTGTTGCTCAGCGCAATCTCCAATTGCATATACATCTTTGATGTTAGTTTCTAAATAACGATTGACTAGTACACCTCGTTTGGTTTCAATTTTAGAGTCTTTTAAAAATGAAATGTTTGGAGATACTCCAGCAGTCAGCCCAACTAGGTTACAGGCTATTTCTTCTCCAGTTTCTTCAATAATTATGGATTTTACGTTTCCGTTTTCGTCCGATTTGATTTCTTTTAGATTAGTGTTTAATCTTAAATCAATATGATGATTTTTAATGTGTCTGTTAATCATTTGACTTTCGCCTTCAGGTAAAACACCATTCCAAAAACTAGTCTCTCTAACTAAAAAAGTAACTGGTATGTCTCTTGAATTTAGCATTTCTGCCATTTCAATACCAATTAATCCTCCACCAACAATTACAGCATGTTTACAAGTTTTGTTATCTGGTGCAGTTTGCTGCATGTTATCTAAATCTTGTTTACTGTATAAGCCTTGTACACCTTTTAGATCTTGTCCTGGCCAACCAAATTTATTAGGTTTACTTCCTGTGGCAATTACTAATTTATCATACGACATTGCATCACCTTCAGTAAAGTGGAGTGTTTTTTTATCAGTATCTATAGCATTGACATAACCTTTTTTAAGCTCAATACGGTTTTTCTCCCAAAACCAATTTTCGTAAGGTTGAGTGTGTTCAAACTTCATGTGACCCATGTACACATACATTAAGGCTGTACGTGAAAAAAAGTAATCCGTTTCAGCAGAAACAATAGTAATTTTTTTATCTGATAATTTTCTGACGTGTCTTGCTAGAGTGACTCCAGAAATTCCGTTTCCTATAATGACGATGTGTTCCATAAATTGAGATTGTTAGATAGTCTGTCGTTTTTAAAGTTAAAAACTTAATTGGTTTAGTAGTTTAGAATGGGTTTAAATTACTCGTGTTTGTAAGGTTTTGAAAAACATTGAGACGTCAATTTTTTTTTTATTTTTTTGAAAGTTTTTGTTAAATGTTAAGACTTAATTAATGTTACAAAGATTTAAAAACCAATATAATGATTAAAAATAGCCTAATAATAGTCCTTGTTGTCAGCGGATTATTTTCCGCGAAAGCGCAAACCCTTAACGACTTTTTTACACAAACAGACGCCTTTTTAAAATCCTACGTGGTTAAAGGTAAAGTAGATTATATAGCAGTTAAGGAAAACGTGGTTAGTTTAAACACAATTTTAACTATTGCAGATCATATTATTGTAGACCAAACAGATGCTAAAAACTATCAAGCTTTTTGGATTAATGCTTATAATTTGTCTGTTATTAAAGGGATTGTTGATAATTATCCGATAGCTTCACCATTGGATAAAGCTGGTTTTTTTGATAAAACAACGTACAGTTTAGCAGGACAAAAGGTGACATTAAACACCATTGAAAATGAATTGTTAAGAGCCAAGTTTAATGATGCAAGATTTCATTTTGTACTTGTTTGTGGTGCCAATGGTTGTCCGCCTTTAATTGCTAAAGCTTATTTGTCAAAAACACTTGATGCGCAATTAGAGCAGCAAACAAAATTAGCGTTAAATGGTGATTATTTTGTGAAAGTTGATGATAAAAAGAAAACGGTTGAAGCTTCTGAAATCATGAAATGGTACAATGAAGATTTTGTGCAAAACGGTATGACTGAAATTGAATTTATAAATAAATACAGAACTAATACAATACCTGAAAATTATAAGTTAAAGTACTTTTCTTATAACTGGAAACTTAACAAACAATAAAAAAAAATATACCGCTTTCGCGGAAAGCAAAACAAAAAAAAGCATGAAAAAACTAACTTTACTACTATTAGCTATTACAACCTCAATAACTGGTTTTTCTCAAGATGATGACACTTCAGGAAGTAACATTCAAACCTACACACCTTCTAAATTATTAAGCCAAGGACAATGGGATATTAAATTTTTTAATAACCTATATACGCAAACAGAAAGTACGTTTACATCAAGTACAGAAGCTAGAGAGACTTATTTTACTTCAACCGTAGATGTGTTTACAGGTATTAGTGCTAACAACCGCTTTAATGTTGGTTTATTATTAGAGTTTAGGTCTAATGTTATTGGAGATCGTGATGCTTTAGATGTATTTAAATTTGATGGCGAAACAAATACTGCACGTTCTGGTTTTACCTCTTTTGCGCCTGCCGTTAAATTTAATCCTATTAAAAGTGTTAGTAATTTTACTATCCAGACCGCGTTTCATATTCCTTTAGTAGATAACGAAAGTGAAAACGGAGTGTTTTTAGACCAAAAAGGGTTTACGTTTCAAAATCGTTTTTTTTATGATTATAATTTTAACTCTAAATGGCAATTATTTACAGAGCTTAATACAGAATATCACTTTGGTAAAAAAGAAGATAGTTTTGCTAATAACAGTTTAAGCTTAACACCAGGTTTGTTTTTAAGTTATTTCCCGAGTTCTAAATTTACCGTTTTAGGATTAGTACAACACTCACAACGTATAGATACAGGTAATGATTTTGAACAAGATTTTACTGCAGTTGGAGGAGGAGCAAAATACCAAATTAGTGATGTGTTAAATATTGAAACTTTATACTCTAAATTTGTTAGAGGAAGCAATACTGGTTTAGGACAATCTTTTAATATTGGTTTAAGAGCCTTGTTTTAATAATTAAATAGTAATTTAAAAGTAAATATATCCTGCTGAAAAGCGGGATTTATTTATATTTAGTAAAAAAACATGATGCGCTTTATTCAGCTTTTACTTATTGCAATTTTACTTCAATCTTGTACAGCACAAGACAAAAAAATAAACGGAGTAAGTTTTGTGGCGCACAGAGATAGTATTACTCAGCAAAATATCAATCCACTTTTAAATGTTAATGCCAATTATGCTGCCATTATGCCTTTTGGTGTTATTAAAGATTTAGCTCATCCTGAGGTTAGTTATGGAGCCGAAAGACAATGGTTTGGTGAGACTAAAATAGGTGGCAAACAGTATGTAAATGCCTTAAAAAAAGATAACATTAAAATCATGCTTAAACCGCAACTTTGGGTTTGGCATGGCGAGTTTACTGGTTTTATAACAATGAAAACCGAAGCGGATTGGAAAATCTTAGAAGAAACTTACACTAAATATATTCTAGATTTTGCTCAAGTGGCTCAAGATACAAAAGCAGAAATTTTTTGTATTGGTACAGAATTAGAGAACTTTGTGGAACAGCGACCAGACTATTGGATTAATTTAATTACTAAGGTCAGAGCTATTTATAAAGGTAAATTAACTTACGCAGCTAATTGGAATGAGTACACAAAAACACCTTTCTGGGAACAATTAGATTATATTGGTATTGATGCCTATTTTCCGGTTAGTGATAGTAAAACACCTACTGTAGAAGAGTGTTTAAAGGGCTGGATAAAGCATAAAAAAACAATAGTAGAGTTTACTGAAAAATATAATAAACCAATTTTGTTTACCGAGTTTGGTTACCGTAGTGTAGATTATGCAGGTAAAGCACCATGGACTGTAGATAGAATTGAAGAAAAAGTAAATCTAGAGGCACAGGTTAATACTACCAAAGCTTTATTTGAAGCTTTCTGGAAAGAAGACTGGTTTGCAGGAGGTTTTGTCTGGAAATGGTTTATAAATCATGACAAAGTTGGAGGTGTGGATAATAACCGTTTTACACCACAAAATAAACCTGCAGAAACCCTTATTAAAGAACATTATAAAGTAAATTAAATGAAGTATTTATTATTTGTTTTAACCTTTTTTGGAGTTACAATTGCGCAATCGCAAAACATTACTGATTTAAAAATACAAGGCAATAAAAAGCTAAAATCTAGTTTTGTCAAAAAAGTAGCTAATGCTAAGCCTGGTGCAGTTTTAGATAGTATCCAGTTGGACGAAGATATTAAGTTGTTAAAACGATTACCTTCAGTTTCTCATGCGTATTATCAAGTGTTTCCTTCGGAAAATGGAGATTATAATGTATTTTATAATATCGAAGAAAATTTTACAATAATACCTTCTTTTAATGTGTATACTTCAAATGATGGCGAGTTTGCTTATAGACTTGGAGTGTATGAGTTTAATCTTTTAGGTCAAAATATGATTTTTGGTGGATTTTATCAAAAAGACATATTCAGTTCTTATGGTATAAATTTTAGAGCACCTTATTTGTTTAGTCGTCAGTTTGGTTTGGCAATTAATCATCAGGATTTACAAACCTTAGAACCTGTTTTTTTTGATAATACCACTTCAGATTATAGATACAGAAATAAATCTTTTGAAGTTTTAGGATTGTATCAGCCTAACTTTAATAACCGTTTTGAGTTTGGTATTAATTCTTTTTTAGAAGAATATGAATATCAGTCAGGAGCAACAAATCCTGATGTTCCTCAAGTATTAAGTGTTAATAAATTACTGTATAAAGCCATCTACGAATACAATAATCTAGATTACAATTACCAATACGTTTCGGGTTTTAAAAGTCAATTAAATGTACAATATGTAACGTCTACTAGTGATGATTTACCTGAATTTTTAATTGGATGGAATGATTTTAATTATTACAAAAGAGTAGGGCAAAGAGGGAATTGGGCAACACGTGTTAGATTAGGTTTATCCAGTAATGACGAGACCCCTTTTGCACCATTTTCAGTGGATAATAATTTAAATATTAGAGGTGTTGGTAATACGATTGATAGAGGTACAGGAGCAGTCGTTATAAACACGGAGTATAGACACACGTTATATGAAAAAGGTTGGTTTGCACTACAGGGTAATGCGTTTGTAGATGCAGGAAGTTGGCGAAATCCTGGTGGAGATTTAGGTGATTTTGGTGATGCTGATAACTTACGAGTGTTTCCTGGTGTAGGCTTGCGTTTTATACACAAATCTATTTTTAATGCTATTTTTAGAATAGATTATGGTTACGGAATTTCAGAAAAGGATGGTCAAGGCTTGGTCTTTGGTATCGGTCAATATTTTTAATAACAGTCTTAATTTAATTAAATATTAAAGTAATATATGACATTAAACAGAAACTTTGTAATTGGTGATATTCATGGAGGACTAAAAGGGTTAAAGCAATTGTTAGAGCGTATTGGTTTGACTGAAGATGATAGTTTTATTTTTCTAGGAGATTATGTAGATGGTTGGAGCGAATCTGCACAGGTTATACAGTTTTTAATTGAGTTTTCTAAGCAATACAATTGTATTTTTATAAAAGGAAATCATGATGTTTGGTGTGAACAATGGTTAGAAGATAAAACCGTAAATCAAGCTTGGTTTGTTAATGGAGGCGAAGGTACAATAGCAAGTTATAATCCGTTTTCAGACGAAGACAAAGCCATACATTTACAGTTTTTTAAGCAAATGAAATTGTATCATCTTAACACTAATAATCAACTGTTTTTACATGCTGGATTTACATCAATGCATGGCGTAGAGAATGAAGTGCATCCTGAGACTTTATATTTTGACAGAACCCTTTGGGAAATGGCAGTAACTATGGATAAAAGAGTGAAAAAAGACTCTGTATTATATCCTAAACGTTTAAAACACTATCACGAAATTTATATAGGTCATACACCAACGATTAGGTTTAACTTCGATCAACCTATGCAAGCCATTAATGTATGGAATATTGATACAGGAGCTGCATTTACTGGTAAAGTTTCAGATGTAAATATTGATGACAAAACCGTTTTTCAAAGCGATAATTTGCCTAAGCTATATCCAAACGAAACAGGACGAAATAGTACGTCTTATAATTCTTCTAAATAAAATTAAAGGTTTTTAACGCTTACAGATTTTATTTAAATAATAATTATGCAACTCTTTTGCAGAAGCACCAAACCATTTTTTTATATAAATGACTAAGTAATGATATTGTAGTGTCCAAACACCATGTTTTTGATATAACCTAGCTGAGGTTTTAAGTTTTTGATTAATCACAACAAATTCTTTACGTTTATATAGTTCGTTAATTAAAATATTGTCTTCGTAAATAATATAATTTTCGTCGTAACCTCCAATATCATTAAATAACGCTTTGGTTATAAACTGACTTTGATCACCACCACGACTTGCTCGCCAAGAAAACTGAGTTAACCAACTAGTAAAACGTAACCACCAATGGTTACTATCAAATTGTAATCTAAAACAACCTGCATTATTACCTTTTTTAATTTCATCTAAAATTAATTGGTCATATCTGTTAGGCGGAAAAGAATCTGCGTGTAAAAAATAAAGGATATCTCCTTTTGAAGCTTTGGCACCAAGATTCATTTGTTTAGCACGACCTTTTTCAGAATGTAAAACTTTAATATTTAAACCTAATGCTTGGATAACTGAAACAGTATTATCAGTACTGCCACCATCCACAACTATAATCTCTTGGATGGTGTTTAATGAGGCATTGTCAATTAAATGATACAATACCTCTGTAATATGTTTAGCTTCGTTTAAAACCGGAATAATAATACTTATCATGCTGTATTTACGTAAGTTTTATTAGGTTGGTTTTAGTCATTTAAGTCCCAGTTGTAATCTTTGTAGCTAATTTTAGCTTTCGCTGAAATAGTTATAGCTGTGTACTTGTTTAAAAAGTCAATCAAACTTCCGTTTTGCTCAAAATCCTTATCAAACCATTTAAATATTTTTGATAATTTTAAAGCGTTTTCAGAGATTTCATTTCGGTTTGTATCACTTAAAAACTCTTGAGTAGCCAAGGTTAATTGTTGTTCTAAATTATCTGCTGTAAATGCAGAGTTTTGTAATTTAGGGCAAGAGTAAGAGGCGCAAACAATAGCAAAATGTATGCGTGGTTCGTCCATTTTACGTAGTATTTTATGCTCTATATCTTCAAGATTATACCATTTGTCACCAAATTGCCATAAGCGTTGTTCCCAAGGGTCTTTAATGTCTTTTATGCTTTTTACAGGATAATTTTTTATAATTAAATCTATTGTTAAAGCATTATAAGCGTTGATCCAAAAGGCTAGTTTTTCTTCTCTGGAAATAGAATCAAATTCAGGTTTAGACTTTAGTATCGCGAGAATATTTATGTATTCTAGTAATTTTTTATAATCTGTTTTAAATGATTTATAATTTACATTTCCGTTAGCTGAAACATGTTTTTGTAATAATTCATTCCATAAAAAATGAATGTTAGAATGCTCTGTTTTCGTAAGAATCTGATTGAATTCGTTATTTTTAGGAATTGAATCTTTTTTGTTTGATATAAATTTTTGTCGTTTATCAACAAGATCATATTCAGCAATTTTTACATCTTCAGTTATTAAGTATTTTGCTTTTTTAATTATGTAACTACTATCATTTGTTTTGTTGATAGTATCCATTTTAATTTCAGCTATAGCTTCTTTTTTAATTGTATTAGTTGCTATTTGAGTATTTGGTACAGTTTGTTTTGTGCTTTTACAAGCGCAAAACAAGACTAATAATGCTAAGGCTAAAAGTTGTTTCATTTTTTTAAAGGATATAATTCTTGACTAATAAAATCTTTTGGAAACGTTTCGTCGCCTTCAAAACCTAACTCGATATCACGACCATCATGCGGAATGTAATTGGTTTTAAAAATATAATCCCAAATACTTAACGTTATACCAAAATTAACACCAAACTTTGTGTGTTCTGGCAAGTGTTTTACATGATGCCAAATGTGCATTTTTGGATTGTTAAATACATATTTTAAAACACCATAATCCCAACCTAAATTAGCATGATTTAAGTGTCCAACAGTTATTGCAAAAAAGTGGACTATTGCAACGTGTTGCGCATCAAAACCGCCAATTATGGCAATTGGTATGTATAACATGGATTTATATAAAACCGGTTCCATCCAATGGTAGCGTAAATGAGCAGCAAATCCCATTTCTTTAACACTGTGATGTACTTTATGGAAGTTCCATAAAAACTCAAAACGATGTAATAAATTGTGAGTTATCCATTGTGTAAAATCAGAAATTATAAAGAAAATAAATAGTCCTAACCACAATGGTAAATTATCTACATCAAACAGTTGAAAACTTGAAATTGATAATCCAACAACACCTAAAATATCATCAAAAAAACTTGCAGCAGTATTAGATAAAGCTATTAATACAATAAGATTTAGTAAAAAGAAATTAAAAAACATGTAAAACGTATCCAACCAAAAATCCTTACGGAAAATAGATTGCTTTTTACGCCAAGGAAACACAATTTCTAAACCCCAAATAACTAATGATATTATGATTAATCCATAAAAATAGTTGTCCCAATTATTTGGGAATATAATCTGGTGTTTTAAATAGTTCCAATAGCCAAAGTAGGCGTTTTTTATTATTTCTAAATACTTTTCCATAGCTGGCTAAATTAGCCTTTTAGTTACTTTTTTGATGTAACTAAAGTTACATCGTGTTATAGTTTTTCTATCAACCCTTTAAATAGCGTAATCATATCTGGTTCTGCTTGATTAGCCATAGCTATAATCTCACCAATATCTACAGGTTTTAGATTACTTGGGTCGCATTCGTCTGTTAAAACTGACACTGCAGCTACCTTTAAATTTAAATGATTAGCTACAATTACTTCTGGGACAGTACTCATGCCTACTGCATCTGCACCAATAATTTTAAGCATTCGGTATTCTGCTCTAGTTTCTAATTGTGGTCCAACAACACTAGCGTAAACACCTTCATGTAATTTTATATTATTAGCTTTTGCTATAGCTTTAATTTTTGCATTTATGTCTAAATCATAAGGCGCACTCATGTCTGCAAAACGCTCACCAAGCTCAGCAACACCTTTAAAAGCTAAAGGAGAACTTCCTTGTAGGTTAATATGATCGTCAATAAGCATTAATTCACCTTTCTTAAAGTTTAAATTAATAGCACCAGAAGCATTAGATACCAGTAGTGTTTTGATGCCCAATTTTTCCATAATTCTAACTGGGTAAGTAACATCTTGTAAGCTGTAACCTTCATAAACATGAAAACGACCTTGCATTACAATTACTTTTTTTCCAGCTAAGGTTCCGTAAATTAATTTTCCTTTATGAAACTCGACAGTCGCAGTAGGGAAATTAGGAATGTGATTATAACTTACCTCTTGGATAACTTCAAGTTCATCGGTTAGTTTTCCTAATCCAGTACCTAAAATAATACCAACTTCTGGTTGATCAAATCCTTTTTCTTTTAGGTATTCTACGGTTTTATTTATTTGCTTTATCATGTTCAATTAAGGCTTTTAAGGTTTGGTTGTTGGACATATCTTCGTATGTGTCAACATCATTTAATGGTTCTAACAAAAATACGTTTTCCTTAACTAAATCTTTCATGGTGTCTTCAAAAACTGTTTCGGTTCCCCAAGATTTATTTTCAAAAATTGCTGGATGCAATTGTTTCATTCCTAAAAGATAATAGCCACCATCTATTGCAGGTCCAATCACTGCATCATTATTATCTAAAGCGTCAAAAGCTTGATTAATATGTTTGGGTTTTAGATCATATAAATCGCTACCAACAATAACTATTTTAGTATAGCCAGAATTAAAACCAGTTTTAAATGCATTAGACATTCTTACACCTAAGTGGTCACCAATTTGTTGGTGTTTTTGGTAAATATCAGTATTCCAAAGGTCGTTCTCTCTAATTTTAACCGAGTAATATACTGCCTTGTCACAGTCTATTTGTTGTAAAACGCTTTCAGTATGCTCTAATAATTTTTTATATATCGCTAAAGCGGAAATATTGCCAATAGTCTTAGCTAATCTTGTTTTTACTTTTCCTAACTCAGGGTTTCTGGTGAAGGTTATTATTAGGTTATTATGAGCCATTATTTAGTGTTCTTTTTTGTAGGTTTTACTTCAAATACTTGTTCTCCTTTTGTCAACCATTTACTCCACTCTTCATTAAAGGTATGGACTTGTTCTGTTTCTTTTTCTTCGGAATCTACTACAATAAAATCGTTGTTTTTCCATTCGAAAATGCCACCATACAGATTAAGTACATTGGTGTAACCTTCGTCTTTTAGCTTTTTTGCAATCGTTTCTGATCGTATTCCAAGTGAGCAATAGACTACTATTTTTTGATCTTTGTTAGTGTATTGTTCTGTGACTGTTTTAATGTCAAAAAAGTCATAGCCAACTAACGTCGCATTTTTAATGTGACTGACTTCAAATTCTTTAGGTTCTCTTGCGTCTAATATAATAGCGTCAGTTTTTGGCATTGCCAATTCTTGAACGGTAATGTAGGGAACGCTATTTTTATTGTGTTTTTTTAAAAGCTCATCTAAAGTGTCTTGAGCAAATATTTGTGCTGTAAATAGACTGATAAAAATTAATAATACTGTTTTCATGTGATTTATAAATTAAGTCCAAAACCTTGTAATCCACTTTCAATAGCTGGTAAAATCTCGGTGTTATCCCAAATTCCTGTAATAATGGTTCTTGCATATTCTTCTGGCAATAATCCATTTTTCATTAAGCTATTGGTTAACTTGTAATTATAGTCGAGCGTATGATGGGTAAATTTCATTTCACCGTTAATTTCTTCTAAAATGGCATACCAAACTTGTGGCGTTCCATCATTAGCAGGCATACCAATAACACCTGGATTTAGCCATAATTTGTTGTCTTGCTCATGACTAAAAGGTAACCCACAATGTCCAGCAATAATAACATCGCTTTTGGTTGCGTCTATCGTTTTTGCCTTAATATTCCAGTCTGTAGATTTAAAAACAAATTCTGATACATTAAAATAATCACCATGGACAACGGTTACTTTTTTATTAGCATAATTAAAATAGATATGATCCGGAAACGTTGCTAAATACGCTATCGAGTTTTTACTTAGTTTGCTTTGTGCATAAGGATACCAAAGTTTAGAAAATCCATCACATCGTGAGCCTTCTGTAAAATCGCAACCACAATCTGCTTCACCTTCAGTTAATTGGATTTCTACATTACCTAAAATGCTTTTAGCATTCCAGATTTTTAAAAGCTGAACCGTTTCTTCTGGTTGTGCGCAATAGCCAACAACGTCTCCTGTGCAAATACAGTTCTCTGGAGCTATATTTTGCTGTTCAGCAATAGCTTTAAGTGCTTCTAAGGCTTGAAGATTACTGTAAACGCCTCCAAAAAGTAAGACTTTACCAGATAATGTGCCTATATTATTTATTGTTTTATCCATCTAGGAACGAAATATAAAAGGTTACAACTAAAAATGCCCCAAACATTTACCCAAAGTAAATCTGAATAACGACCCTTTGTAAAAATTAAAGCTTCTGGGAACACTTTGAATACTAATAAAAATCCAAAAAGGATACCACAACCAATACTTAAATAGAAGCTGATTTTTGGCACTTTATAATTCCAAAATACAAATATTGGTGTTAAACCAATGACCATAGTTCCAGATATTGTGGTGGCAGAAAGGATTTCGGCATTAAAAAAGATTGGGATTGTACCAAGTACAGCAATGGCTACCATTGCTAGTCTACCAAATGTTAGACTTTTACCTAATCCCAAATCGACAGCTAATAATTTTGAAAACGATGAAAACGTTGAATCTAAGGTTGATGCTGCTGAGGTAATCATAATAAAATTAATGACTAATAATACCACAACTCCAAATGCTTTTCCAACCTCTACAGCTGCTTGTCCTTTTAAACCTTGAGTTTGTGCATACACACCAATTAAACTAAAAAGTATGATGCAAATAGCACCTAATAAACTAGCCCATAAAAAGCTTTTTCTAGTCACTTTTGGCGAACTAATAAAAGCTCTGTCAGTTAGTACAGGATCATGAAAAGGATAGCTAAAAGATTGTATTATGGCTGCAAAAAACAGGTTTAAACCTAGTTCAAAACTCCAAGTTCCAGAGTTTACAATGTCTTTTGTATTAAAATTTTCAACTGAAAAAATAGTATATAAAATAATGATTAATAGTACAGAAAATAAGACCATTTGTATCACATCTGTAAATATTGAGCTACTCAAACCACCTTTTATAGCATAGCTTAATGTTAGTAATGTAAATACAATGATGGCAGTGTAATAGCTAGAACTTCCGGTTTCACCAAAGTAAGAGCCAATAACCATGGTATTACTCCAAACCTCATTAAATAATCTAATAATGATTAAAAACGTGAAAATAGCAACCGCTTTTTTCCCAAATTTACTAGTTAAAAATTCATGAATACTTGTATATCCACCTTTGGTACGTAATTGATAAATTAGTAATCCTGCAACCGCAAAACTTAAATAATATCCAGCATAAGCGACACCTCCAACTAGACCAAAATCTAATCCTAAATTAGCAGCATTAGTAATGCTTTTAGCAAAAATCCAAGAGATTATTAAACTACCAGTTAGGACTAAAACATTTGGCGACTTTTTGTTGTGATTGGCTTTAAAAAAAGATGCAGTGGTTTTTGCATAAGGTGATAAGGCAAACAAGATTAAACTTGAAGCTATTACTAAAATCCATTGCCAAATTTCTGTACTCATTTTTTAGTTTTGGTCCCACCAAACTGGGAAGTTAATATCGTTACCATTAGTTGCACTTGCTGCTTGATTATAGTTTATGGCATTTAAAGCTTCTTCTTCTGCAGGATAAGGCATTCTTACAGGTATTAATCCATTGTTTAAACTTGCAGATATTGCATTAAACTCAGGGAAACCTGTGCGTCTGTAGTCTACCCAACCTTCATAGCCATTTATAAGATTAGCAATCCATTTTTGGGTGATAATTTGTTGTAAAGGCGTTGTTCCAGGTGCATTATAAGCAGCATTGGTTGTTAGGTACGTTGCAGGTAAATCGGTTTGCCAATACTCATAAGCTTGTGCGACTCCTGTTTCATATAATTCTTGTGCATTGGCACTAATTAACCCTTTTAAGGCAGCTTCAGCTAATATAAAATGAACTTCCCACGAGGTTATAAAATTAGCATCTAAAACCGAAGTGTCTTCTCTAAATGCACTTCCAGCTAACGAATAATCTGCCAAAGCAATTGATGTTGATGAAGCATCAATACCATTAATCAATCCATTAAATTGATTGGAAGACGAGTTTTCAAAAGGTTTGAAAAACGTGCTTATTCTATCATCATTTAGGTCAATTAAAATATTTTCCATGGTTTCTGATAGAACAAAATTATTAAAATCTCCTATTCTTAATTGAGCCAATCTAAAGCTGTTTGGATCTGTGTTTGTAAAGTTGAAAATAGCATTTTCAGCTGTAGCTGAAATATAATTATCTTCATTATATATGGTTTGTAATTCAGTTGAAACATCCACTTGATCGGAAATACGAAGTAAATATTTCAATTTTAAACTATTTGCAAATTTTACCCAAGCGTCTAAATCTCCATTAAATAAAATATCTCCTTCCAACGGAATCGCTAAATCGTAATTGGTAATAGCTTCAATCCCTTTATCAAGGTTATCTAATATCCCGTCTTCATTTAAATAAATAGATTCTTGACTGTCATAACTTGGTGTAACGGTTCCCTCTATTCCATTAAAGGCTTCAAAATAGGGCACATCACCAAACAAATCTGTTAATCCTGCTGCCATATATGCTTTTAAAATTAAAGCAGGACCTTCATAGACTTTAAAGGTTGAGGTGGTTTTGGATTGTGTTAATATAATCTCGTTATCACGTAAATTGGTGTAAAATATTGGCCAAGGATTTCCACCTAATTGTGGCGATTTTAAGGCGTGTCTGTCAAATAAATTGAAATCTAAGGCAGTCCTGTGTTGCGATAATAAATCTCCAGCAACAAAACCTTCATAACTCATTTGTTCTCCAAAATCATAAATAACTTGACGCAGCAACAAACTAGGTTGTACTGTGTTTGGCGTATTAGGATTAGTATTTATGTCTTCAAAGTCTTTAGTGCAACTTGTCATTAAAAGAAGCGTAAAAAAGCTTAATATGTATAATGTGTTTTTCATGATGTGTCTATTAAAAATTTAAACTTGCTTTTAGTCCAAAACTGCGTGATGTGGCATAACTCATATCTTCTACACCACTAACAAAACCGTTACCTTGTACTGCTAATTGTTCTGGGTCAAAGTGTGGGTTTTCAGTAATAACAAATAGGTTTTTACCAATTAAAGACACTGCAATGTCTCCACCTTCTTTTAAGCCTAAAAAGCCTTCTTTTAATTTAAAATTGTAACCAATAGAAAATTGTCTCAATTTTAGGTAAGACGCATCGTAGATGTTATTTTGCTCTTGATTTCTGTCATAAAATTGTCTGTAATAGCTTTCTGCAGATATAGCTACAGTATTTGGTAAACCTGTATTAACATTAACTCCTTCTGCTACAATACCTTCGTCAGGTCTGTATTCTGTTTCGGCTAATTGTCCTCCAACATTACCTAATGCGCTAGTTCTTGATACAATTTCGCCACCTTGCCTCCAGTCAAATAAAAAGCTTGCAGTCCAATTTTTATAGCTAAAGTCATTGTTCCAACCTAATGTGAAATCTGGATTATAATTTCCAAGTTTCTGCAAAAAACTATTGCTGATGTAATTACCTTGGTCATCTAAAACAAATTCTCCAGTTGGGTTAACACTATAACCTGTACCATAAATATCTCCAATCTGTCCACCTTCTTCAACTTGAAACCAAACCGTTTGATTGGCACTATCATAAATTCGGCTGTAAGCCAAAGTTAAACGTCCATCTTCTTGAGGTAACTCTTCAATAGTTGCTTTGTTTTTAGCAAAATTGAAGGTTGTATTCCATTTAAAATTAGACGTCTTAATAGGAGTTAAGCCAGCAATAATTTCGATACCAGTCGATTTTACTTTTCCACCATTTACAACTTGTTGTTCATAACCGGATGAAATTGGTATTGGTAATGAAATTATTTGATCTTTAGTTATGGCATTATAATAGGTAAAGTCAAAACGAATACGATCTTTCAAGAAACGTAAATCTGCACCAAATTCGTAATTAGTGGTGCTTTCTGGTTTTAATTCTGAATTAGGAATAAAATCCTGATTACTAAAAGTAGGTTGACTATTAAAAGGTGTTTGTGATACAAAAGCTCCGGAAGTTTGATATGGATTAGTATCGTTACCAACTTGTGCCACACTGGCTCTTATTTTTGCAAAAGATACAGCTTCAGGAAGCTCTGTAACATTAGATAAAATAAAACTGGCTGAAGCCGAAGGATAGAAAAAAGAAGTGCCATCCATCGAAAAAGGTGTTGCTAAAGCACTCGACCAATCATTACGACCAGTAATGTCTAAAAACAGAAAATCTTTATAGCCCAGTTTTGCAATTCCATAAAAGGAATTAATACGTTTTTTAGATTCAAACTGAAACACTTCAATAGGTGATGCAGCATTATTTAAATTAAAAATTCCAGGTTGTGCCAAACTAACCGTTTGTGATTGCTTGGTTGATGCTGTTTGGTTTAATCGGTTTCCACCAATGGATGCATCTAATTTAAAATCGCCAAACGTATTATTGTAATTTAATAGAAAATCGGTATTAACTTCTCTGTAAAACACATCATGTTCTGCGTAAGCACCATTTTGAAAACGATTACTAGAATACGCACGTTTTAGTACTCTTTTTTCAGACGAATAATCCATTCCTGTTCTAACCTGAAGATTTAAATGGTCTGTAAATTTATGTGTAATAGCAACGTTTCCGAAGACACGATCACGATTAAAACTATTTGTGTTTTCGTATAAAATAAAATAAGGATTATCAAAAAACGTATAGTTAAAACTATATTGTTGTACACCTTCTAAACCTGGTTGCCAATAGTTTTTTAAACTATTAATATCAAGACTTCGTGGTCCCCAAGCTACCAAACTGTAATTTACATTTTCGCTACCATAACCGTTAGATGGTCTGTTATCACTTGAAGAATTGGTGTAAGATAATGAGGTTGAAATAGTCGTTTTTTCTGTGGGCTCAAAATTTAGTTTTGCAGCAAAAGTTTGTCGGTCTAAATTTACACCAGGAATAATAGATTCGCTTCTTAAATCTGTAAACGATAATCTATAATCACCAGTATCAAAACCACTAGAAATAGCAATATTATTAATGGTAGTAATTCCTGTTTGATAAAAATCTTTTAAGTTATCAGGATTGGACAGGAATAAGGTTGGTGTAATAGCGTCACCAGAATATAAAGCAGTATCTCCACCACGTACAATAGTTCCGTTTGCTAATGTCACCGGACTATTAAACTGCGGAAGGTAAATACCAGCATCCAATTGTGGTCCCCAAGAATAGGTAATGTTATCATTAATTCCGCCTCCAAGACCATCAACATATTCAAATTGTCCAGAATTACCTTGTCCGTAACTATTTTGAAATTTTGGTAATCTAAACGCATTGTCAACAAATAACGACGTGTTAATGCTAATCCCTAAACCTTTGGTTTTTTTACCATCTTTGGTTTTAATAACAATCACTCCGTTGGATGCACGCGTACCATATAAAGCAGCAGCACTCGGACCTTTTAATACAGAAACCTCTTGGATATCGTCTGCATTAACTTCCATAGCTCCATTTCCAAAATCTATTTCCTGAAAACCAGCAGCAGCTTCGTTAGTAAAATTAAAAACAGTATTGTTGTTAATTGGTACACCATCCACTACAAATAAAGGATTATTGTTAGAAAATGAGGCTTCACCACGAATCGTTATTTTTGAAGACGATCCAACACCTGTCGCACCTTGAGAGACTGTAACACCTGCAAGTTTACCAGCAAGATTATCAATAAAGTTAACCGTTTTGACTTCGGTTAAACCTTCACTTTTTAAAGATTGTACCACATATCCAAGTTCTTTTGTATCTCGTTCTAGACCCAAAGCAGTTATAACCACTTCGTCTAAATTAGAGGTGTCTTCTTCTAAAATAACATTAACAACCGATTGATTATTAATTGCAATTTGTTGTGTTTGGTAACCAATAAATGAGAATGTTAAGGTTTCCGTTTTCTCAGAAATTGTAATAGAATAATAACCGCTGTTATCGGATATTGTTCCGTTATTTTGGTCTGCTAAAATATTAACGTATGCTAAAGTTTGTCCATCTTGTGCACTTGTTACAGTACCAGTAATTGTAGTTTGTGCAACGCTAAATGTACAAACAAGAAGCAAAGCACATAAGTAAATGTGTTTCATTTAAATTAAATTAGTTTCAGTATAAAATTGGCTAAAAGCCACTAGTGGTTGGTGTAAACTAATTTAGGAGACCCTTTGTTAAAAGGTAATTGTTGTGGTAATAATAGGTATTGTAATGCTATGTGTTTAAGTATCGCTTTCGCGGAAATACAAAGCTGTAGTATTATAGTTTTTAGTGTTTTTGAAACCGTTTTATAACTATTTAAAATAGCTTTTAAGTCTTTAAACGAATCGATGTCGTCTAAGGTTTCAAGCGTACTAAAAGTGATTTTAGTCGAAGATAAGAATTGTAATGTAGTGCTTTTTAAAGCTGAAGTTTGCCAAGGTAAATTTTTAAACTGCTTAGCATTAAATAGGTTTTTGGTTAAACCCATTAAATAAAATCCGCCATCTTTTGATGGTCCAAAAACCAACTGATTGTTGTTTAGTTTTTGGTAAGCATCATTTATGTGCTTGGTTTTTAGATGTGGTGTGTCGTTTCCTATAGAAATAACATTAGTAAAACCTCTATCAAAAACCGATTGAATAGCATTTGTAAAACGATCACCAAAGTTTAAACCTTGTTGCTCTGTTTCGGTAAAATGAAAAAACGGTAATCCTGTTTTTTTAACTTTTTTAATAGTCTCGTTTGTAAGTGTTTCAAACAACCGACTATCAGCAAAAGATTTGCGTTTAGCATCCTCTTTAGCAGAATTAGAAAAAATTAAAATGGCAGTTTTAGTCTTCATTTATGGATTTCCGCGACAGCGAAAAAAGTTAGTTTTATATTAAGCAACAACACCTTGACAGCTACTTCCTGCTCCTGCAGTGCAACCATAACAATGTTGTGAAATTACAATGTTTCTACCTTCAAGTAATTCGGTTTTATAGTCTGATATGTGTTTAGATTTACTGTTTACAGGCAATTCTAGCATTTGGTTAAAATCGCAATCAAATAAATAACCATCCCAACTTACAGACAATGTATTAGTACACATGACGTTTGCTACTGCAGCAGGATTATAAGCTTCGACTAAAGAGTACATATAATCTTCGTAGTTTTCTGAAGCTATTAAAAAGTCCAAAAATCTAGCAATTGGTAGGTTTGTAATTGCAAATAAGTTATGAAACTGAATGCTAAAATCTTCCATCAAAGCTTTTTTGAAATCTTTTTCCATAGCCATTTGGTCGCCAGGTAAAAAGGCTCCTGAAGGATTGTAAACCAAGTCCAATTTTAAATCGCTTCCTGGCATACCATAACCAACAGCATTTAATTCTTGCAATGCTTTTATAGACATGTCAAACACACCTTCCCCACGTTGTTTGTCCGTTTTTCCTCTTGTCCAATGTGGCATTGAGCTTATAACATGAATATTATGCTTTTTGAAAAACTGTGGTAAATCGTAATACTTTTTGTTAGCACGAATAATGGTCAAATTAGAACGTACAATAAAATCTTTAATTCCAATTTTTGAAGCTTCTTCTACAAACCATCTAAAATTTGGGTTCATTTCTGGAGCACCTCCTGTAAGATCTAAAGTATGTGCACCTGTCGTTTTAATAACATCCAATATTTGTTGCATAGTCTCTTGGGTCATAATTTCCTTTCGGTCTGGACCTGCATCTACGTGACAATGCTCGCACACTTGATTACACATGTAACCAACGTTAATTTGAAGTATTTCTAGTTTTTTCGCTTTAAGCGGAAATTGACTAGTTTCAGAAATTTTATCTTTGAAAGTTGGTAATTCGCCATCAGCAAAAATTCCGCCAGATAATATCTCTAGTTGTTTATTGCTTTTTGCTAAATCGCTACCTAATTTTTTAAGGGATTTTGTTGCCATTAATCAATTTGTCTTGTTTGTAATTCTTACGTAAGTAATACCAAATTGGTTTTATTTTAACCGTCTAATTTGTTTACTTTATTCATCATTTGTACACCATGAACTAAAGTTGCACCACTTTTTATAGCTGCACCAACGTGTATGGCTTCCATCATTTGCTCCTTTGTGATACCACGTTGTAAGGTATCTTTGGTATAAGCATCAATGCAATATGGGCATTGCTCAGTATGTGCAACAGCTAATGCTATTAATGATTTTTCGCGAGCAGTTAAAGCGCCTTCTTCAAATACTTTTCCGTAATAGTCAAAAAACTTGTTTCCAAGTTCTTCATTCCATTCTGTTATTTTTCCGAATTTTCTTAGATCCGCTGGATCGTAATATGTTTTTGCCATCATGATTTTTTTTAAAGATATAAATCTAAAACCGTTTTGTCGTAAAGTTTTAGTAGTACTAACAAAAGTACTGTTATTTATGATAAATTAATAGATAGTAGGTTTTGGTAAGGTGTATTTTTTGGTTTGAATAACTTCGTTTTTAAGGACTGTTTTATTCAAAAAATAAAAGATATCGTCAAGATCTTCAGGATGTACATTAGCTGCATCATGAGTTCCATTTTTGACAAGATTTAAATAGTAGGAACTTTCTAAAGTGTCTAATTTTTCGGTAATAGTTTTGGCACCATGTAACATAATATAACCAGGTTTTGTTGGTTTACAGTGGTGGTGTGGAGCACTGCCAAAGGGTACAGCTTGATCCTCCGTACCGTGTGTAAGTGCTACTGGTATTGCATTGTCAATAGTCAAGTGGTCTATGTCCAGAAATGCACCAGAAAAACCAATTACTCCTGCAAATTTAATGTCTTGATACATGCTTAAATCTGAAATAAAAAAACGTCGCATAAATGCTGCATGTAGTGCTGTCTCTGCTCCAGAACTGCTTCCTGCTGCAATAATTTTTGTTGTATCTACTTGTAGCATCTTGCTATTTTGATAGATAAAATTAGTAGCATCTAAAAAGTCGATAACTGCCTGATTAAAGGTGAACATCTTGTCTTCTTTACTACAATTGCAACTAAAGCCAGTATCTGTTCCTTTTCTTAATAATCTATATGTTATCGATACTCCAATATACCCATTTTTATTGGCAGCATTAACGATATTCAACTCGTCAATACCATTACGTCCACCACTAGAAAATCCGCCACCATGCATCCAAATGACAACAGGTAAGCTATCTGTTGGTTTAATGTTTTCTGGCGTGTAAACATCTAATTTAAGTGTGTCTAATCCTTTTGTGGCGTAGGTGTAAGTTTTCATGTTTTGAGCTGGACTGGAAAAAAAGGTTAATACAATAACTAGTATGCATAGGTTTTTCATAACACGTATAATAATCTAAATTTTGCCAAATAACAGATTTTTATGTTAAATATTTTAATTTAGCAATAAATATATTTCTATGGATTATTTTGTGATTGCATCAATATTAGTACTTATTTCTGCCATTTTTGGGTATATAAATGTGCGGTTTTTAAAAATGCCTAATACCATTGGTTTAATGTTAATTACCATTGTGTTTACATTAGGGGTTTTTGCATTAAGTTATTTTGATGATACTTTACTAAACGCAGAGAAGTTTATAATTACACAAATAGATTTTAAAAGTGTTCTATTAGACGTAATGCTAAGTTTTTTGCTGTTTGCAGGTGCTTTACATACTAATTTTGAGCAGCTTAAAGTACAGCGTTGGCCTGTTTTTGCATTTGCGACCTTTGGTGTTTTGATTTCGACATTTTTAGTTGGTGGTGCTATGTTTTATGCATTGCCAATTATAGGCTTACATATAGATTTTATATACTGTTTATTGTTTGGTGCATTAATTTCGCCAACAGATCCAATTGCTGTTTTGGGTATATTAAAAAAGGCAGGTGTGCCTAAAAAATTAGAAACTAAAATTGTTGGAGAATCCCTTTTTAACGATGGTGTTGGTGTTGTTATATTTTTAACCATTTTTAAAATTGCCGATTTAGGTATTGAAAATGTTAGTGCTTTAGAAGTTGTGGAGCTGTTTGGTGTTGAGGTGCTTGGAGGGATTGCATTAGGTTTGATTTTGGGCTGGATTACGTATAGATTAATGAAGTCTATTGACGATTATGATATTGAAGTTATTATAACCCTAGCTGCTGTTATGGGAGGAACTGTTTTAGCACAAAAGCTGCATATATCAGCGCCTTTAGCAATGGTGACCGCTGGTTTGGTGGTTGGGAATGATACGGTTAGAGATAGTGCAATGTCGAAAACAACAGAAACCTATGTCGATAAGTTTTGGGAGTTATTGGATATTCTTTTAAATACCATTCTGTTTGTTTTAATAGGAATGGAAATGTTAGTGCTAACCTTTAAATTTGAGTATTTGACTGCTGGTTTATTAGCCATTCCTTTAGTGTTGGTTTGTAGATATATTTCGTTGTTAATACCAATAAAATTCTTTGAAAACAAGTTAGACTTTGTGCCAAAAACCAACCTAATTATGACTTGGGGAGGATTACGCGGTGGAATATCTATAGCGTTGGCTTTAGGTCTTACAGAAGTTATGGAGCGTGATTTAATTTTGGTAATTACTTATGTTGTGGTTGTCTTTTCTATATTAATACAAGGAATGACCGTTGGTAAATTGGTTAAAAAACTAGAAATTAAATAGCCTTTATGCAAAACTGGATTAGTCTATTATCTGATTTTAAGGCAAAACAACAACCTATTGCTTTTATTACTGTTTCCAAATGTCTAGGGTCAACACCTTGCGTTGTTGGTTCTAGAATGATAGTCACTAAAGACAAACAGATTTACGGAACCATAGGCGGAGGGAAGCTAGAGTTTAAAGCTATTGACGAAGCATTAATTGCTATTAATGACAACAGAATTATAGAATCTAGTTACACATTAGGACCGGAGTTTGAGCAGTGCTGTGGCGGGAAAGTCGAATTTATTATAGAACCTATGAATCAATCGCCAGAGTTATTTTTATTCGGAGCAGGACATATTGGAGTAGAAATCTGCAAACTTTTAGTAGACACGCCTTTTAAAGTTAATCTTATAGATTCTCGAGACGACTGGTTTTCTAATTTAGATTTAGACGCAAGTATTACAATACATCAAACTAACGAAACTGATTTCAAAACGTTTAAGGAGGTTGTAAAATGGGGTAGTAACAGCTACGTTTTAGTGTTAACACATAATCATGCAATTGACTTTGATGTTATAGCAATGGCGTTACAAAATCAAACTAAATTTTTGGGGTTGATTGGCAGTAAAACTAAAAAAGTCAGATTTAACAATATGCTTATTAAAGAGATGAATATTCCTGAAGGTATGACTAATGTCGTTTGCCCTATTGGTTTAGACATTGGAGGTGATACACCAAAAGAAATTGCTATAAGTGTTGTTGCACAATTACTACAAGTGCATTATAAAAGCTTAGCTAATTAATACTAAGATTTGATGATAATATTCCCTCTATGAGATTACGAAGTGTCTTGTAAGTAAAAGAATGGCTATTATTGCAGCAATTAAAGATGAAAAAAAACAAATCAATCATAGATAAATTAACTGCGCTTTGGGCTTTAAATGAGTCTGGTTTGGGTGGTTTTTTGCATGTGTTTAATTCGCCATTCACAGGTTTGATTGTTGGTGGTGTTTCAATATTGTTAATTAGCTTAATTGCTTTTTATGCTAAAAATAAATGGCAAGCTATTTTAAAAGCATTGGTTATTGTCTTGATTATTAAAATGGCAGTAAGTCCATATTCTCCATTCGGAGCTTATGTTGCAGTCAGTTTTCAAGCGCTTTTTGGTGCGTTTTTATTTTCTAACTTTTCTTGGAAAGGTGTTGTGATTTTGGTTTTAGGAATGGTGACTTTTTTAGAGTCCGCATTGCAAAAACTAATAGTGCTAACAGTGGTTTATGGTACTGGTCTTTGGGAAGCTATTAATATTTATGGCTCATGGGTTCAGAAAAAGTTAGACTTTGTCTCAGAAACGTCTACCACATCTTTTTTAGTGACGTTATATCTTCTGATATATGGAGTTTGTGGACTATTAGCCGGTTTATTTATTAAAAGTATTATTAAGATAATATCAAGAAAACCGGAGGTTGATTTTTATTTAGATACAATGCCAAAAGCATCGGAGAACACTAAACGAAAATTACCCTTTAAAACCAAAGTTGTTTGGGTGTGGCTAATTACGGTTGGCCTAATTGTTTTAGGGTTTTCAATATTTGGAGGTCCTCTTTTTGGGTGGCAAAAGGCTATTTATATCGTGTTTCGTAGTTTTCTTATTTTAATGCTTTGGTATCTAGTAATTGGTCCTTTTTTATTAAAAGTGGTTCAGAAATACTTAAGTAAAAAAGAATCTAAATATCAACAAGAAATAACAAACGCGATGGATTTGTTTCCTTATTTTAGGCAGATTATTTCTTATACTTGGAAACAAACGCAGCATTTAAAAGGTTTTAACCGATTTAAGTTTTTTATGGCGAATAGTATTTCTAACTGTATTCATTTTAAAACGCCTACGGAATGATTTATATCCTCACGGGAGCAATACGATCAGGGAAGACTACAGCGTTGTTAGATTGGTCTAATAACAAGAATGATGTTGATGGATTATTGTGTCCCGATGATATTAACGGTAAACGCTATTTTCTGAAATTAAAAAGTAAATCGACTTTTAAGCTTGAAGCTGAAGCTGAAACCGAAGCTATTGTTGCAATAGGGAATTTTAAATTTTTGCAATCGGCTTTTAATGAAGCTAATGACTATTTGATTCTAGAAGCTTCTAAAACAGAACGTCAATATTTAATTATTGATGAAATTGGAAAGTTAGAATTAAAAAATGAAGGCTTGCATGTCTCAAACAAAGCTTTGATTTCTCAGTTTAAATCTAAAGATAACACACATCTTATTTTGGTAGTCAGAGATTATTTGTTGGATGCTGTTTTGGAGCATTATGGGATAACTGAATGTTCTATTCTGACTACAGAAGATTTAGAACATTTAATCTAACTAAAAATAGTTTCGCCTAAAGCGTAATAAATCGCCATTATTGCCGAGTATATTGCGCTTCCTAAAAAACGCCATTTTAACTTAAATCTATTTTGAATCAAGTAATTTGCTAAAAACGAAATAGGAATATTTACCAAAAAGGACCAAAAGGCAATTTGGATAAGGTTAAATCCAATGGCATTAAATTGAGCCGAAAACAATTTGATAAACAATAAGTGTCTTGCAACCCAAAGTGGATTAAAGTATGCTATGGCTAAACCCGTTTTAGATAATACAGCGCGTGCACCTTTTAAATCTTTAGTTTTTTTTACTATCCAATCAAAATAGTTAGGGATTTCAAACGCGTAAAAAGTGGCGCCAACAAATGCCATTCCTAGTAATCTGTGCCATGAAAATTCGTCAACAATTAAAGCTGCTATTGTGTCTCCAGCACTATAAATTAGTGCGCCTTTTAAGATGTTTTGTGTTTTGTAATGTAGTGCGATAAGGCTTAATTATTTTTGGTATAAACCAGTTAATACCTTTTCAGGAGTCATTGGTGCATGAAATTTTAAATTATAGTTTGGATTAAACGCTTTTATAGCATTCTGAAGTGCAAAATAAGCACCAATCCCATACATTAAAGGAGGTTCTCCAACAGCTTTAGATTTTAATATAGCCATGTCGTTTCCTTCAGTTTCTACAGGAATCACTTCTACTGTTTTTGGTACAGAAAAGATATCAGGAATTTTATAGGTGGAAAGTGCATTTGATAATAATTTCCCTTCTTTATTATAAGCAATTTCTTCCATTGTCATCCAGCCAATACCTTGTATTAAGGCGCCTTCTACTTGACCTAAATCAATACCTTCACTCATGCTTTTTCCGTAATCATGTACAATTTTCACACTGTCAAACTCATAAGTACCACGCATACAATCTATAGTGGTTGTTGTAATTGCGGTTCCGTAAACATGATAAGCAAAAGGGTGACCCTTTTCTTTGGTTTTGTCAAAGTGAATTTCGGGAGTCGCATAATGTGCGTTTTCAGTTAAAGCAACACGTTTTAACATGGCTTTGCTGACTAGCTCTGTCCAAGTTAAAGCTGATTTTTTATTGTTGATATAAACAGATTCTTCATTTAAAGTAATGTCTTTTATTGGAGCTTTTAAGTCTTCCGAAGCCACAATTTTTAATCTTTCAACTAAAGCATTACAAGCCATCAAGGTTGCTTTTCCGTTTAAATCTGCGGTAGAACTTGCAGCAGAAGGCGACGTATTGGCAACACGCGTTGTATTGGTGGTTTCTATTTTGATTTTTTCAATAGGAATAGAAAACACATCCGCAGCAATTTGCATCATTTTGGTGTTTACACCTTGTCCCATTTCTACAGCAGCAGTACTAATACCAACGCTTCCGTCTAAATAAATATGAACCAATGCACGTGCATGATTCATTGGTGTGTTTGTAAACGAAATACCAAAAGTAATGGGCATAAACGCTATTCCTTTTTTGAAACTTGTATTGTTATTATTGAAGTCTTCAACCGCTTGTTCTAAAGCTTCAATATTAAATATGTTTTTAGCAGAATGCCATGTGTTTTTGGCTTCTACTTTTTTTGCAATTTGTCCATAAGAAAACGTGTCGTTTTCATCTAACAAATTTGCTTCTTGAATTGTTCGTGTTGGTACACCTATTTCATTAGCAGCTTTTGCAATAGCAGATTCGATTACAAACATACCTTGTGGACCTCCAAATCCTCTAAATGCTGTGTTTGGCGGTAAGTTGGTTTTACAACTCAACACTTTTGTTGTTACATTAGGTATGTAATAACTGTTGGTGGCATGAAACAAAGTGCGCTCTGCAATTGCAGGAGATAAATCTGCAGCTGCACCAGAGTTTTGCAAAAACTCGGTTTGATACGCTATAATTCTTAAGTCTTTTGAGAGTCCAATTTTATATGTGCTTTCATAAGGATGACGTTTTCCTGTCATGCGTAAATCGTCATGACGATTTAAAATCAGTTTTACAGATTGGTTTAAATGGTGCGCAGCCAAAGCTGCCATTACAGCCCAAGGTGTTGCTTGATCTTCTTTTCCACCAAATCCACCTCCAAGTCGTGTTACATCAACTTCAATTTTATGCATTGCAATGCCCAAAACTTTAGCAATTGTTTTTTGCACAGCAGTTGGACCTTGTGTAGATGATGTTACTTTTATGTTTCCGTTTTCTAAAGGTTCTGCATAAGCACCTTGTGCTTCGATATATAAATGCTCTTGTCCGTTAGAGAATGTTTCACCTTCAAAAATATAGTCGCAATTTGCAAATGCTTTTTCTGTATCTCCTAAGCTAAAAGAACGTGGTGCATTAATAAAGCTGCCTTTCGCTTTGGCTTCTTTTGCTGTAGTAATGACTGGTAAGTCTTCTATTTCAATGTTAATTAAATCTCGTGCTTTTCGAGCAATAAATTCTGACTCTGCAACAATTAACGCAATGGGCATTCCCCAGAAATGGACGTCGTGTTCTGCAAATAAAGGTTCGTCTGGAATAATACCACCAATTTCATTTTCTCCAGGAACATCTTTATAAGTAAAAATACGTTGTACACCTTCTAGTGCTTCTGCTTTAGAATAATCAATACTTTTTATTTTTCCGTGCGCTTTTGGCGAATCAAACACAACCGCATGAAATGTCCCTTGTCTAATATTAACATCGTCAACATACAATGATTCTCCACGGACATGCGTGTAAGAGTCTAAGTTTTTGATGCTTTGTTTTAATGATTTTGAAACAGCATCTAATTTAGTGTCTAATACTTTATTTGGCTTGTTTTTATGCATGCTGTACAAAATCGTTTAAGGTGAATTGCTTTGGGAATAACGTTGTAAAATGAGCAAAAAATAATTGTCGTCCTAACAAACGTTTGTAGTCAGTTGTCCCACGCACATCACTAATTGGACTGATTTCATTTTGAAGTATTTGATTAGCTTCAATTATAGTGTCTAAAGTCAATGGTTTATCAACTAAAAAGGCTGAGGTCTCATGCAAGTATTTTGGAATGGCAGCAACACCTCCAATGGAAACATGCGCTTCTGATATCGTTTCGTTTTCAACTGAAAGATGTATTGCAGAATTGACACTAGCAATATCTAAATGTGTCCGTTTACACACTTTTTCAAAATTGAAAAATGACTGTTCTGTTGGTAATTTAAATTGAATGCGCTTTAAAAGTTCGTCGTCTTTTAAATCGTAAGTTTTGTACCCTTTGTAAAAGTTTTTGAGTGCAATGGTTCTTTCTTTTTCTTCGGAATTTAATATTGTAATATTACTATCAAGCGAGAGAAAAAAGATAGTCATGTCTCCAATAGGCGAGGCGTTTACTAAATTCCCTCCAAGCGAAGCCATGTTTCTAATTTGTTCTGAAGAAACTAACTTTAAGTGGTTTCTTAAGTTTGGTAAAATACTATTTAATTCCGTATGATTCCATAAATCTGAAACTGTTGCGTTGGTTCCAATCGTGCAAATACCATTTTCAATAGTAATTCCTTTTAAATACTCCTTTTCGGCTATTAGATGTACAGCGTTATCTGCTAAATAATCCGCTTTTTGGACATATAAATCCGTACCTCCAGAAACAAATTTCCCTTTTGGTTGATTTAAATCTTTAGTTTCAATATCTTTTAAACGTTGTGGGATGCTTTTAAAATATTCAGGAATAAATTGGTTTTCAATTAACCAATCAAACGTGGTGTTAGTGTTGTTGTCTAGTTTTTTTACAACTTGATGTGCTGCTTTTTCAATTGCTTTATATCCTGTGCACCTGCAAATGTTTCCGCTTATAGCGTCAATTGCATTAGTGTAATTTTTATCCGAATTTGATAATGCAAATCCTGTCAAGGCAACCACAAAACCAGGTGTGCAAAATCCACATTGTGTGGCGTAATTTGCTTTCATGGCTTCTTGGGCAGTGGTTAATTTGTCTTTAAGATTTGTACCTTCAACGGTAACAATGTGCTTGCCATGTGCATTTCCTAAAGGAGAAATGCATGAGGTAATACTCTGGTATTCCATTGTGTTACCATTGTGTGTTCCTACTAAAAGGGTACAGGCGCCACAATCTCCTTCGCGACAACCAATCTTTGTCCCTGTTAAGCGTTGTTGATAACGCACAAAATCCAATAAAGTGGTTCCGGAATGTTCCGAGGTTTTTATGGTTTTGTTATTTAGGATGAAGGTTATCATGTTGTACGTTTAATTGATTTTTTAATTATAAATGAATTAAAAATGTAATGATGTCGTCACTTCGAGTGCAATTCCTTTTTTGGAATTTTGTATTGAGAAGCTTTTTTTTAAAGGTTCTCGATACATTTCGGTAAAAAACCGAAACACTCGAACTGACGTCATTATTTATTTAGTATTCTGTCTTATCAATTTTCTTAGTCCATTCTTGAAAAGGCTCTAAAGCTATTTCGCGCGCTAATTGCTCAAATGGGATACTTCTTTCTGCGTATGGTAATGGGATTTCTTTGTAAATAAATTCGTCATCAAAACCAATATTGGCAGCATCTACTTGATTACTTCCGTAATATACTTTGTCAGGTCTAGCCCAGTAAATCGCGCCTAAGCACATTGGGCAAGGTTCGCAAGAGGTGTATATTTCGCACCCATCTAATTGAAACGAGTCTAAATTTTTACAAGCATCTCTAATAGCAGTTACTTCTGCATGTGCAGTTGGGTCGTTAGTAGAGGTTACTTTATTGTTTCCGCGTCCTACAATTTTTCCATCCTTAACAACGACACAACCAAATGGTCCACCTTCGTTGTTGTTCATTCCTTTTAAAGCTGCGTTTACAGCTTCTTTCATAAATTGATCTTTATTGCTCATACTATAATTTAAATTTTTAAGTTGAAAAATGTAGCATTAGCTAATATACTACTTTTTTATAGTGAATTATTAATCTTTGGTTTAGTTCTTTAAACCAAAAAACCCGATTCAGATGAATCGGGTTTTTAGTGGTGGTGCCTCCAGGAATCGAACCAGGGACACAAGGATTTTCAGTCCTTTGCTCTACCAACTGAGCTAAGGCACCAGTAGCAATAAATTGCGAGTGCAAATATAGTTTCAATTTTAGAACTACCAAACAAAAAATCAAAAAAATTACAATGTTTTTTTACTTTTGTTTCTTTTGAAGGCTTATTTGTCTCAATTTCAATATTATAATATTATAATATTATTAATACTTTTTAATACAATGGTTTTGTAGATTTACCATTTTTAAATGTAGAATGAATTTAGTGATAGATGTAGGAAATACCCGAACTAAACTAGCTGTATTTGATAAAAACAACATTATAACTGTTGTTATTGTTGAGCAGTCAGAAGTTTTGGATGGTATAAAAGAATTAAGAAAGTCTTATAACCAATTGCATTTAGCAATTGTATCATCGGTTGGAATTATGGATCAAGCTGTTGTTAATTATTTGAGCCTACATTTTAATTTATTGGTACTAAGTCATGAAACGCCTTTACCATTTAATAATTTGTATTCGACTCCAAAAACATTAGGTATTGATAGAATAGCATTAGTTTGTGCCTCTGTACAACAATTTGCTAATAAAAATGTTTTAATAATTGATGCAGGTACTTGTATTACGTATGATTTTATAACTAATACAAATGATTATTTGGGAGGTTCAATTTCTCCGGGAATAAGAATGCGTTATAAAGCATTACATTACCAAACCGCTAAATTACCATTGTTAGAAACACAGTTTCCGGAACATTTTATAGGAAACTCGACAATAAACGCAATAAATAGCGGAATTGTTTATGGTGTTTTAAGTGAAATAGATGGAATAATAGAACGTTATAGTGCTGATTATTCAGATTTAACAATAATTTTAACAGGAGGAGATACTAATTTTTTGTCTAAACAATTAAAAAGTAGCATATTTGCCAACTCAAATTTTCTTTTAGAAGGTTTGAATTTCATATTACAATACAACACAAACGGATGATAAAAAAACTTGTATTAGTTTTTATTGCAGTTTTTGCAATTCAAAGTTACGGACAGGAGGGAACAGCTTCACCATATTCTTTTTATGGTATAGGAAGCTTAAAATTTAAAGGATCGGTTGAAAATCGTAGCATGGGAGGGTTAGGTGTTTACAAAGATAGTATTCATATTAATTTTTCAAATCCAGCAACTTATGGTGGTAACAATCTTGCAACTTTTAATAATGAAACAAGACCAGTAAAATTTACAGTTGGAGGAAGCCATACAACTACTGATCTAAAATCTGATAATGGAAGTGATAGTGCTACAAGTACTACTTTTGATTACTTAGCTTTAGCTTTTCCTGTAGGGAAATTTGGTTTTGGTTTTGGACTACTACCTTACTCCTCTGTTGGGTATGAGTTAGAAACTCGTAATGCTAATGATATGGTTGATTACAGATATGCAGGAGAAGGAGGTCTAAATAAGGCTTTTTTAGCTTTAGGATATCAAGTTAACAAAAGTCTTAGTGTAGGTGTACAGATGGATTATGATTTTGGTAACATCCAAAACAATACAATTAATGTATTGTATAATGACGCTGATGAGCCACTACAATATTACTCAGAAGAGAGTAATAGATCAGATTTAAGTGGTTTAAATTTTAATTTAGGAGTGCATTACCAAAAAATGATTTCGCCTAAATTAGAGTATCAAGGGTCTATGACTTACACACCAGAGATTAAATTGACGTCTCAAAACCAACGCTCAATATCTACAATTGATGTCTCTTCTGGTTTAACAAATCAAATTGATGTAGACTTATCTGCAACTAATTTAAAAGAAACAGAATTAACTTTGCCTTCTAAATTTACTATTGGATCTGGTATTGGTCAGCCTAGAAAGTGGTTTGCTGGTTTAGAATATACTTCGCAAAATACAAGCGAATTTTTTAATCCTTTGTATGATAATGTTGGAGCAACGTTTGAAGATGCATCAAAATTATCTTTAGGAGGGTTTTATATTCCTGAGTATAATTCGTTTTCAAGCGGTTGGAAAAGAGTTACTTATCGTGCAGGTATGCGTTTTGAGAACACAGGGTTAATTATAAATGATGAGTCGATAAAAGAGTTTGGCATGTCTTTTGGAGTAGGAATACCAGTTGGAGTTTGGTTCTCTAATGCTAATTTAGGAGTAGAGTTTGGACAAAGAGGTACAACCACTGCTAATTTAGTAAAAGAAAACTTTGTTAACTTCCAATTAAGTTTATCACTAAATGATAGATGGTTTAATAAAAAGAAATATAACTAACAGCATAAAATTAAAGATTATGAAAACTAAAATCACTTTATTAATAGCCCTGTTTTTGGGTCTGTCAGTCGGATTTGCTCAAGATGAGCAAGAATGTATGACTAAATTGTCGTTAATGACTGAGGCTTCAAAAGCTAAAAATTATGAAGCAGCTTACCCATATTTTATGGAGTTAAGAAAAGACTGTCCAAAATATAACAAAGCGATTTACGTATATGGAGAAAAAATACTAAATCATTACATAAAAAAATCTACTGGAGCAGAAAAATTAGGTTATGTAAATGATTTAATTTTAATGTTTGATGAAAGAATGGCAAACTTTGCAAGTATTTCTCCTGTTGGAGAGTACCAATCAGAGCAATGTCAACTTAAGTATGATAACAAAGAAGCTTTAGGTTTAACAGATCAAGATGTTTTTGATTGTTTTGATGCTGCTTATAAAGCAGATAAGGATAGCTTTAAAAGTGCTAAGAGTTTATATGTTTACTTTAAGTTAATGGTTAGCTTATATGATTCTGGAAACAAAACTGCACAAGACTTATTTGATAAGTATGATGATGTAGCCGAAAAAATTGAAGAAGAAACTGCATTTAACGCTAAAAAACTTAATGAGTTAATCAATAAGGAAGACTCTGGTGTGGCCTTAACTAAAAAGGATGGTCAATGGAAAACATATTATGGTGCTATGGTAGATGCTTTTGATAATGTACAACTTGGTGTTGATAAAGAATTAGGAGATAGAGCTAACTGTGAAAACTTAATTCCATTATACCAAAAAAATTACGAAGCAAACAAAACTAATGCAGTTTGGTTACAACGTGCAATGAACAAGTTATATGAAAAAGGATGTAAAGAAGATCCAATGTTTGTTACCATTGTAAAGCAAAAAAATACAATACAACCAGATGCTAGTACTTCTTATTACTTATATGTTATTACAGGAGAGCAAAAGTATTTAGACCAAACTATGGACTTAGAAACAGATCCATTTAAAAAGGCTAAATTATATTACAAAGCTGCTTCTGACTTTAAAAAGAGTGGTAGTTATGGTAAGGCAAGACAATATTACCAAGAGTCTTTAAACCTTAACCCATCTAACAAAAACCCTCACTTACAGATAGCATCAATGTATGCAAGTAGTGCAAACAGTTGTGGTGATACAAACTTTAACAAAAGAGCTGTGTTCTGGTTAGCTGCTAACGAAGCTGCTAAAGCTGGAGGAGCAGGATCTAAATATGTAGAAAGCTATAACGCTAAAGCTCCTACCAAATCAGAAATATTTGCTGAAGGTAATGCTGGTCAAAGTATTAAAATTGGATGTTGGATAGGTAGAAGTGTAACAGTACCAAACCTATAATGCTAAACATTAAATTACATATAATAAAAAACTCAGTCATAGCATTAGCTATGACTTTGTTTTTTGCATGTAAAAACAATTTAGACGATGTAAAAAAAATGGGTATGTCTGCTAATGATCCAGTAGGTGTCTCAGACAGTATTAATGTTAAATATACAGACTCAGGTCGTCTAGCAGCAAATTTGGTTAGTCCTAAAATGTATGATTTTAGCAATAGGGCTTTTGCTTACTCTGAGTTTCCGGAAGGTGTTATTTTGCATTTGTATGATAAAAACAGAGCTAAGACTACTATTATATCAGATTACGCAATACTTTATGACAACACTAATCTTATTGATTTAAGAGGTCATGTTATTGCAGCTACTTCAACAAATGACACCTTGTTTGCAGAGCAACTATATTACGATCAAAGTAAGCAATGGTTATTTACTAATCTGCCAGCAACATACAGAGCCAAAGGATATGTAACTAGCGGAATGGGATTTGATTCGGACAGAGACTTCAAAAAAGCAGAAGTTTTAGGTGTTACAGGTCAATTTGCTGTTCAAGAATAATATTTCCTTTCTAATAAAAAGAATACTTTTTTAGTATCTTTACTTATCAATTTATATTTAAATGAAAACTTTTAAATTTTTTCAATACGCTTATTTAGTATTTGCAGTACTTTTTCTTTACGATGCAATTGCAAGTTGGGGAGAAACCAGAGCATATATGTCTCTTTTATTAGGTGTAACAGCAGTGTTTATGTTCTTTTTCAAAAAAAGATTTAATAAAAAGTTCGAAAATCAAGATCGTAAGTAAATGCTTAGCTCAATACTTATAATTGTTACGTGCTTATTATTGTCAGCTTTTTTTTCAGGAATGGAGATCGCATATGTATCGTCCAATAAAATCCATATCGAAATAGAAAAAAAGCAAGATGGTTTTTTAGCTAAAATTTTATCTAAAATAACAGCTAAACCATCAAAATTTATTGCAACAATGCTTATAGGTAACAACATAGCATTGGTTATTTATGGTTTTTTTATGGGTGATTTGCTTATGGGTTGGTTTCAAAGTATGTTGCCAACAGACAATGCTTTTGCCTCCTACATGTTGGTAGATTTAAGTTTATTGTCTCAAACCATATTATCCACTTTATTAATTTTATTTACTGCCGAGTTTTTACCAAAAGTATTTTTTCAGATATATTCTAATACACTCTTAAAAGTACTAGCCTTTCCAGCTTATATTTTTTATGTGATGTTTAGTTGGGTGTCCGACTTTGTTATTTGGATCAGTGATGTGGTTTTAAAAAAATTCTTTAAAACAGAAGGCGACCAAGTACAACTTGCCTTTACAAAAGTAGAGTTAGGTCACTATATTAGTGAGCAGATGGAAAGCATCGAGGAACATGAAGATATAGATTCCGAAATTCAAATTTTTCAAAATGCTTTAGAGTTTTCCGAAGTTAAAGCAAGAGAGGTTATGGTGCCTCGTACAGAGATTATAGCCTTAGAGCTTCAAGATACAATCCAAGACCTTAGCGCATTGTTTACTGAGACAGGATGTTCTAAAATATTAATATATAAAGAAACTATAGACGATGTTTTAGGCTATGTCCATTCTTTTGACTTATTTAAAAAACCAAAAAATATTGGTTCTATGATTATGCCAATAGAGTTAGTTCCGGAAACTATGTTAGTTAAAGATATACTTAACGTTTTAATTAAAAAACGTAAAAGTATAGCTGTAGTAGTGGACGAGTATGGTGGAACTTCTGGTATAATGACAGTGGAGGATATTGTTGAAGAGTTGTTTGGAGAAATAGAAGATGAGCATGATACTATTGATTTAATTGAAGAACAAAAGGATGCAACAACCTATGTTTTTTCAGCAAGGATAGAAGTAGATTATCTAAACGAAACTTACAAGTTAAATTTGCCAGTAGGAGAAAACTACGAAACCTTAGGAGGTCTAATTGTAGATCATACCGAGGAGATTCCGCAGCAAAATGAAATTGTTTCGACAGAAAAATTCAACTTTAAAATCTTAGAAGTTTCAAACACCAAAATTGACTTGGTAGAGCTTCAAATTAAAGAAGAAGACTAATATTTTAAGATAAATACTAACTATTTTACTAACAGTATTTTTAATTAATATATTTATTATAATAAAGTGCTTTTATTATTGAATAGAAAATGGTATTTTCGCCCACTATATTTCACAAAATTTATCACAAAAAATGGCAATTTTAAATAAAATTAGACAAAAAACGGTTGTATTAATCTTAGTTATTGCATTAGCGTTATTCGCTTTTATTTTATCAAGTTTATTTGATAATAAAGATGCATTATTTTCTAAATCTCCAGATGTTGTAGCAACAATCAATGGTCAAGACATTTCAAGAGAAGAGTTTTCTAACCTTGTAGAGTTTCAACAAAGACAAATGGGACCAAATGCAACAACTAGTCAAGTCATGAATAGTGTGTTTGAGACTAAAGTTAGAGAAGCTGTAATGAACGGTCAAATTGAAAAATTAGGAATGACTGTAGAGTCTGAGCAGATGCGTGACCTTATCAAAACATCTTACGGAACAGATCCTACATTTTTAAACGAAGATGGTGTTTTTGATGAATCTAAATTAAAGTTGTTTATAGATAATTTAAAAAGCTCTTCAGCTGAAGCTTACCAAAATTGGTTATCTACAGAGCAAACTTTAGCTAATAATGCTTTACAATCTAACTACTTTAACATGGTTAAAGCTGGTACAACTGCAACATTAGCAGAAGGACAGTTAGAGCATAAGTTAGAAGGAGAAAAAGTAGATATTAATTATGTGCAAGTACCTTACACATCTATTCCAGATACAGAAGTTAACGTATCGCAATCAGATATTAAAAACTACATAAACAAAAATCAAAAAGCTTATCAAACTGAAGCTAATAGAAATTTTCAATATGTATTTTTTAAAGAAGTTGCCTCTTTAGAAGATGAAAACGAAATTAAAAATGAACTTAATGGTTTACTTAAAGATAAAGAAGTTTATAACGAAGCGACTAAAGCTACAGATAACAAATTAGGTTTTGTTAATACTAAAGATGTAGAAGGTTTTGTAAACAGTAACTCTGATGATTTAAAGTTTGTAGACAAGTACCAATACAAATCTAGCTTACCAGCAACAATTGCAGACACTATCTTTAATTTAGAAGCTGGAAAAACTTACGGTCCATACAAAGACGGTAACTATTATAAAGTAACTAAAGTATTAGATTATAAAAAATTAGCAGATTCAATCGAGTCTAGCCATATTGTAATTCCCTTTGTTGGAACAACAAGAGCAGCAGCTGATGTTACTAGAACTAAAGAAGAAGCTAAAGCAATGATCGATAGTATCTTTCCTTTAGTAAAAAATGATAAAACTAAATTTGCAGAAGTAGCAAATGAAATTAACTCTGACGGAACTAAAGGTAAAGACGGCAGTATTGGTTGGACAAGATTAACAACTTATAATCCTGCAAGTTTTGACCCTGACTTTGCTAACTTCTTATTTTTTAATGAAACTGGAAGTATAGACGTGGTTTTAACAAAGTTTGGTTACCACATTATTAGAGTAGACGATAAGAAAAATGTTGAAACTGCAGCTAAATTAGCAACAATTGCTAGAAAAATAGAGCCTTCTTCTAAAACAGAAGACAAAATATTTGCTGATGCATCTAATTTTGAATTAGCAATTGCTAAAGGAAACTTTGCAGAAGTAGCTAAAAATGCAAACTACGAAGTACGTCCAATGACAGCTAACGAGTTAGACGAAAGTATTCCTGGATTAGGAAATCAACGTCAAATTGTACGTTGGGCTTTTGAAGATGCAACTTCAGTTGGAGACTACAAGCGTTTTGATAACGTACCAGGAGGAATTGTAATTGCACAATTAACTGGTAAGCAAGAGAAAGGATTAATGAGTGTTGAAGATGCTTCAGTTACAGCATTACCAGCAATTAGAAAAGAGAAAAAAGCTAAAATGATAATGGACAGAGTTAACGCTTCAACATTAGCAGATTTTGCTGCAGCAGAAAACCAAACGGTTAAATCATCTTCAGCAATAAACATGAAAAACCCAACAATTGCAGGAGCAGGAAAAGAGCCAATGGTTGTAGGTACTGCTTTTGGATTAAAAGAAGGTGTAGCTTCTAAATTAATAAAAGGAAACACAGGTGTGTTTATGGTACAGGTTACTAAAAAGACACCAGCTGTAGAATTAGAAAACTATTTACCATTTGCTAATCAAGTAAGTGCGCAAAAGTTAAGTGCAGTACAAACTAGATTATACAGTGCTTTAAAAGAGTCTGCAGAGATTGAAGATTTTAGAGCTAAAACGGTACAATAAACTACTATAGTTTACATATAAAAAAAGCCTCTTAAATTATTAAGAGGCTTTTTTTATGCATTATTTTTATAAGACCATGTCTTTATAGTTTAATATAGTATTAAAACCTTTAGCTTTAAAATAGTCTGTTGGATTGGTTTTACTTGCGACTAAAATAAAATCGCCTCCCCAAGCACCCAAACTTTTTATACTACCATTAAAATCGCTAAAAAGGTTGTCCTTAACTTTAGTTTGATGTGTTATAGTACTTATAATGGTTTCGTGCTGTTCTATTAAATTTTTTAAATCTTCTAGCGTTTCGCTTTTAATAACATTACTTGTTATTGCATTAATAGCTTTTATTGTATTTGCTAAGTCGTGTTTGTTAGCTTTATAATGTGCAATACCATCACGACTATTTTGTTTTTTATTTAAATGAATAAAATATAGGTTTTCAAAAAAGTCAAGTTTAAAGTCTAATATATTTATTACAGGTAGGTTGTCCGTTAATTGATAAACTATAGCTTTACTATTTTGTGCACAAGCAATATCATAACCACTACCTCCAAAGGTTAAGTTTAATAATTGGTATGGATCTACGTTAGCCCATTGCGCTAAATTATTTATTAAAGTAGAGGATGTACCCAATCCCCAATTTTTAGGAAACTCAAGTATTGTGGTTATTTTAAAACCTGTTTTACAAGTTAAAAATTCAGGGTTTAACTGCTTTATAACCTTTAGGATTTGAATTAGCCTATCAGAGATGGGATTACGAGAAAGGTAACCGTCTTTAATTTCATCTAAACTAAATATATCTTCAAACCAAATGGCGTTGTTGTGGTCCAAACTTGTCCATGTAATTTGAGGTTTATCAATAGACTCCACTGTTAATTGTTGACCAAATTTAGTGGGAACTGCTAACGCTTTAGCGCCATCAAGTACAACATACTCTGCAGTAAGTAATAATTTTCCGTGACTATAAAAGGTTTGCATTACTGTCTTAGATTTTCAATAGCTTTTACAACAGCACTATGTGTAACTACGTTAGTTTTAAAGTGATTTACAATCTGTTCTTTCTCAGAAGGTGTTGCTTCAAACTGATTTAAAATATTCATTAAATGCATTTTCATGTGTCCTTCTTGTATACCAGTTGTGGTTAAGCTTCTTAAAGCCGCAAAATTTTGCGCTAATCCTGCAACAGCTACAATTTGCATTAATTGTTTTGCATTAGGTTGGTCTAATATTTGTAATGCTAGTTTGACTAAAGGATGTAAGCTTGTTAAACCGCCAACAGTACCTAAAGCTAAGGGTATTTCCATCCAAAAAGTAAAGATGCCATCTTCAATTTTAGCATGCGTTAAGCTACTATATTTTCCGTCTTTTGCAGCGTAGGCATGTACACCAGCTTCTACAGCTCTAAAATCATTACCTGTAGCCAACACAACAGCATCAATCCCATTCATGATACCTTTGTTATGGGTAACAGCTCTATAAGGTTCGATTTCTGCAATATTAACTGCTTGTACAAATTTTTCGGCAAATGTATTTGGATCTATGTCTTTTTCAGCTAAAGCTTCAACTTTACAACTTACTTCAGCTCTAACTACGCACTCAGGTACGTAATTAGATAAAATACTCATGACAATATTTATTGGTAATTGTAAGTGATGTTCAGCTTCGGTTTTAAATGTTTTAGCAAATTGTTCTAAACAAGAGTTTATAAAATTTGCTCCCATTGCATCTAAGGTTTCAAAAGTAGCATGCAACTGATAGTAATTATCTAAATCGCTGGTTTTATCTCTTAACTCAATATCTAAAATACCACCACCACGTTTTTCCATGTTTTTAGTAATGGATTTGGTGTCAGTTATAAGTTGCTGTTTTATAATGTCAAAATAGTTTTTTAAATCACTATAACTTCCGGAATATGTAAAGTGGACTTGACCAATTTTAGTAGTAGATAAAACGGTTGCTTTAAATCCACCTCTGGTTTGCCAGAATTTTGCAGATTTACTAGCAGCAGCAACTACAGAGCTTTCTTCAATTGTCATTGGAATGGTGTAAATCTTGTCATTAATAACAAAATTTGGTGCAATTCCAAAGGGTAAAAAATAATTAGTTATTGTGTTTTCAATAAACTCGTCGTGCAACTGTTGTAGCTTTTGATCACTATTCCAATATTGCTTTAGGATGGTCTCAGCATCTTTATAGGCTGACAGGTGATTTTTAATTAGCCAATTAATCTTTTCAGCTTTTGATAATTTAGAAAATCCAGAAACGAGTGTGCTCATGTTATTATTTTTGAAATGCAAAGATACTATATACACTTTCAAATTATAGTAGTACGCGTAATATTGCTGATTTATCTGTTAATGTTGGCGGTTTTTTGGGTATTTTTTAGTAAACTTGACATCCTATTATTAAATAATTAATTTTAAATGAAGATTTTAAGAATCCTTTCCCTATTCTGCTTTTTAGCAAGTACATTTTTAACTGCTCAAAATAAGGAATTTACACTTGATGAAATATGGAGTGGTACTTTTAGAACAGAAGGTTTAGACGCCTTACACTCTATGAGTAATGGTCAACAATATTCGGTTTTAAACTTTGATCGCGCAAGTGCTACAACTACAATCGATATTTACGACTATAAGACTTTAGAAAAGGTTAAAACGTTAGTTAGCTCTAAGGATTTAGATTTAAAATATTTTTCTGATTATACCTTTAGTAAGGATGAAAACAAAATACTTTTAGCTTTTGAAGAAGAATCTATTTTTAGACGTTCTTCGTTAGGTAAATATGTAGTGTATGATGTGTCAGAAAAGTCTATCCATAGTGTAGCAAATCATAAAATACAAGAACCAACTTTTTCTCCAGACGGTAAAAAAGTAGCTTACGGTTATCAAAATAATTTATACGTTAAAAATTTAGAAACTAACGACGTTACACAATTAACTTTTGATGGCAAAAAAAACAAAGTAATTAATGGTATTACGGATTGGGTTTATGAGGAGGAATTTGGTTTTGTTAGAGCATTTGATTGGAATGCAGATAGTAACAAAATAGCATTTATTAGATTTGACGAAAGTGATGTACCTGAGTTTTCTATGGACGTTTATGGTAAGGATTTATATCAAACACAAACCGTTTTTAAGTATCCAAAAGCAGGAGAACGTAATGCAGTAGTGTCCTTACATCTTTTTGATTTAGATAAAAATAAATTAGAAGAAGTAAAAGTGAATAAAACTTACAACGACTTTTATATTCCTAGAATTAAATGGTCTCATGACGCTAATATGTTAAGTGCTAATTATATGAATCGTCATCAAAACGAATTAGATTTATGGATGATTGATGCTAGTCAAAACGAAGCGTATTTGGTTGTTGAAGAAAAGGATAAAGCTTACATAGATATTACAGACAATCTAACGTTTTTAAAGGACAAAACCTTTATTTGGACTAGCGAAAAAGATGGTTACAATCATGTGTATCATTATAGCAAAAAAGGAAAGTTAATTAACCAGATTACTAAAGGTAATTGGGAAGTGACAGAGTATTATGGTTATGATAGTACTTCAGATCGTATTTTTTATCAGTCAGTAGAAAACGGTAGTATTAACAGAGACGTTTATTCTATTAAATTAAACGGAACTCAAAAAAGAAGATTAACACAAAACGAAGGCACAAACAATGCAGACTTTAGTGCTAACTTCACTTACTTTATTAATACCTTTTCAAGTGCGACAACGCCATATTTATACACTTTAAATGATGCTAGTACAGGAAAAGTTTTAAAAACCATAAAAGATAATAAAGATTTAAAGGAAACTTTAAAGGCTTATACAATATCTGAAAAAGAGTTTTCTACTATTTCTGTAAACGGAAACGACTTAAATATGTGGATGATTAAACCAGCCAATTTTGATGCTAACAAACAATATCCATTGTTTATGTTTCAATATTCAGGTCCAGGATCTCAACAAGTGGCTAATAAATGGCATAGTGCAAATGACTATTGGTATCAAATGTTGGCGCAACAAGGTTATATTATAGCTTGTGTTGATGGAAGAGGAACAGGTTTAAAAGGCGCAGATTTTAAAAAAGTAACTCAAAATGAATTAGGTAAATTTGAAGTTGAAGACCAAATTGAAGCAGCAAAATTATTAGGAGCACGAACATATGTTGATTCTAGCAGAATGGGAATTTGGGGATGGTCTTATGGTGGATTTATGTCAAGTAATGCGTTATTTAAAGGAAACGATGTGTTTAAAATGGCAATAGCTGTAGCACCTGTAACTAGTTGGAGGTTTTACGACTCTATTTATACAGAGCGTTATATGACTACACCACAAGAAAACGCTAGTGGTTACGATAACAACTCACCAATAAATCATGTAGATAAATTAGAAGGAGACTTTTTATTAATACATGGTACAGGAGACGATAACGTACACGTACAAAATACAATGCGTATGGTTGAAGCTTTAGTACAAGCTAATAAGCAATTTGAATGGATGATATATCCAGACAAAAACCATGGTATTTATGGAGGTAATACAAGATTGCATTTATATACAAAAATGACAAACTTTATCAATCGTACTTTAGGCGATAAACTTTAATTAAACTAACTAATATTATAACTTATGGAATTTAAATTTGGAGGTTCAGAAACCAATCAAAAGACCGTTTTGGGTCATCCGTCTGGATTATTTGTACTCTTTTTTACTGAAATGTGGGAACGATTCTCCTATTATGGGATGCGTGCTTTACTAGTACTGTTTTTAACAAAGTCAATCCTTGAAGGAGGATGGGGTTGGGAGCGTGAAGATGCAACCTTAATGTATGGATGGTATATTGGATTGGTTTATTTAACACCAATAATTGGTGGTTATTTAGCTGATAAATTTTTAGGTTTTAGAAAGTCCGTTGTTATTGGTGCTTTAATAATGACTTTAGGACATGCTGCTATGGCTTTAGAGGGATTAACAGATATGTTTTTTTACATTGGATTAGTCTTTCTTATTTTAGGGAACGGTTTATTTAAGCCAAATATTTCTTCAATTGTTGGTCAATTATATAAAGGTCAAGGAAAAGAGAAAGATGCTGGTTACACCATTTTTTACATGGGAATTAATGCAGGAGCATTTTTAGGTATTCTTTTATGTGGCTACATAGGTGAGAAAATAGGATGGCATTATGGATTTGGATTAGCTGGTGTATTTATGTTTTTTGGAATGTTGCAATTTTACTTTGCACAAAAAATATTTGGTAATATTGGATTATCTCCAAATAATAGTGAGGACCTTGACGATACATTAGAACATTCAATGGAAGCGATTGGAGATGATGTAGAAGATGTTATTGACGATGCTAAGTCGTCTAAAGTTACAAAAGACCGTTTGACTGTAATTGGTATTTTTGCTTTGTTTACAGTATTCTTTTGGTGGGCATTTGAGCAAGCAGGTGGATCTATGACCATTTTTGCAGCAGATTATACAGATCGTGCTTTAAGTGGAGAGTCTGCAACGGTTTTTAATATAGTTAATTCAATTATTACTTTAGTCCCTTTATTTGTGTTAACATGGGTATTAGGAATGCTATTTAAGCAAACTTTTAAAAAGTATGCCTTATCAAATTTTTTCTTAGGATTTAGTTTTTTAATTATTTGGGTGATTGTTATTTGGATGTTATATAGAGAGTTTACTTCTGAAGCTACTGAAGTTGCAGCATCATGGTTCTCTGTATTAAATTCATTATTCATTATATTATTTGCACCAGTATTTTCTAAAATATGGGAAAGCAAATACAACCCATCAGGACCAATTAAATTTGCTTTAGGGTTAATTCTTGTAGGAGTAGGTTTTGCTGCATTAGCATATGGAGCTTCAGGAATCCCAGATGGCGCAAAGTCAGCTTCAGTTAGTATGATTTGGTTAATTATTGCTTTCTTATTGCATACTTTAGGAGAGCTTTGTGTGTCTCCAGTAGGTTTAAGTTATGTTAGTAAATTAGCTCCAGTAAAACTAGTAAGTATGATGTTTGGTATTTGGTTTATTGCAAATTTCTTAGCTGGTGTAATTGGAGGTTGGACAGCAAGTTACATGGATCCAATTATGGAAGATTACGGTTTATCAACATTCTTCTTAATCTTTACTTTAATTCCAATAGGAGCAGGTGTAATTATGCTTTTATTAAATGGTAAGATTAAGCGTATGATGCATGGTGTACAATAATTAACACTTAATATATTATTAAAATAAACGCCTCTATCATGAGGCGTTTTATTTTTTTGTAAATTTGGAACACTATTTGCGACTATAAAAGATATAAAATAAATACCATGAAAAACATATTTTTAGCCCTAACATTGTTATTAACAGTTAGTAGTTTTGCACAAGACAAAATTAACTGGGTAACACTTGAAGAAGCTGTTGAGCTTCAAAAAAAAGAACCTAGAAAAATAATGATGGATGCTTACACAGCTTGGTGTGGTCCATGCAAACTTTTGGATGCTAGAACTTTTACTAATAAAGACCTAATTGCTTACGTAAATAAGTATTATTATGCTGTGAAGTTTAATGCTGAGGGAAATGAAGAAATTACCTTTAAAGGAAAAACATATAAAAACCCGAGTTACAATCCAGCTAAAGCTAAAACTAGAAATTCTAGTCACGAGCTTTCACGTGGTTTAGGGATTAGAGCTTATCCAACGTTGCTATTTTTTGATGAAGATGCGCAATTAATATCTCCAATTACAGGATATCAAACACCACAAGCTTTAGAGTTGTATTTAAAAATGTTTCAGTCTAATAAACATAAAGACATGAAAACTCAAGCAGATTTTGATGCCTATTACAAAGCCTTTAAAGCAACCTTTAAAAACGATTAAACCGTTTTTAATAGTTTATAATATAAGCTCCTGTTTTACCTGTGTGGTAAAACGGGAGTTTTTGTTTTAAACAAGTAGCTTCCCAACGATTTACATACGATCTATAATTATTTCCATCTGCTATTATAACCTTTGGTTTTAAGCTGTCAATTAATCGCTCTAGGTTTAATTTTGGAGATTGTGTTAATACAACATAATCTATTGTTATTCCTTTTACATTAAATACGGACAAACTATCAATAACTAATACATGTTTGTTGTCCAGTTTGTATATGTTAGTTACAGGTTTTGAAGCCGATGTTTGTAATGCGTTTTTGACTGCATAGCTTCTAATTATAGAATTTGTTTCTGCTGTTTTTAATGTAGAAAAGGTTGCTAATTGATTGTTATGTTTTTTACCTAATAGTGTGTTTCTACTTTTATGAAATACAATAAACTGATTGCTTTTACTATTAAATTTGACAATGGTATAGGATAATTGTAAAACCAAGACCGAAATTAAGGTTAATTGTAACCACCTATAATTCTTATTATGGTAAAGTGCATAAAGGCAAAATATAAAAATATAGGATATAATCACCTGAGCGATGGTAAATGGAATATCAATTATTAAAAAATCTTCCTGACTAGAAATCCATTCAAAAAAGGAATTCATCCAATTGATAACCATTCCAAATGTGTCTGACAAAAATGTTTTAGGTAAACCAAATAGTGCTAATGTTATTACTAGTAAACCTAAACCTAATATGATACTTAAAAATGGAATTACAATTAGATTGGATAGCCAAAACAAACTAGGAAATTGATGGAAATAATATAGACTTATAGGGATAATTCCAAATTGAGCTGAAACGGTTACTGTTAGCGTTTGCCATAACAGCGTTACAATTTTGTATTTAGGTGTCCAAAGTTTTTCTAATATAGGCTGAAAACTAACGATTGCTATTACTGCAGCATAACTTAACTGAAAACCTACATCAAATAAAAAATTAGGTTTAATTAATAGTAAAATAAAAACAGAAACAGCTAAGGTGTTATAGATGTTTGTCGGACGTTTTAAGTTAATACCTATAGCAACAATACTAAACATGGTTGTTGCTCTTATAATAGATGCAGAACCACCTGCAATTAAAGCATAGGTCCATAATAAAATAACGAGTATTATGGTTTTATAAAACTTCCCGTTTTTTAAACGTTCTACAGGCTTGAATACCAAATTTAGTATTAACAATATTATACCAACATGTAACCCAGAAACTGCTAATATGTGTATGGCTCCTGCATTGGTGTAATTGTCATAAACTGCTTTTGTTATATTTTGTCTTTGCCCTAATATTAAGGCATTAATAATGGACAGCTGGTCATTTGTATATTGATACTTATCTAATTTGCTATTTATGTGATTTCTTAATTTAGCTGCATATCCAAATAGGGTATGTGTTTTATTTTGAAGCTGCAGTATATTGGTGTGATCAGCATATAGCTGAAAGTGTACTTGCTGTTTTTCTAAATAATTTTTATAACTAAATTGATCTGGATTTAAAGGCTTTTTAACGTCCACTAATGGTATGGCAGTTGTATAAATAGCGTCTATAGGTAATATAGATTGTAAACTGTCTTTTTTAACGTTTAGCAATGCTTTGCCTATAACGTTATTGTTATTTATCTGAAGCAAGTCAATATAATAACGCTGACTATAAGCATTAGGTTTTAATAATTCTCTAATCCTAAAAGTTGTAGTACTAGTGGTGGTATCTTTACTTATATAATTGCTAAAGTGATTGGTTTTATTTAAATCTTCGTTACTATTAGATATAAAAAGACCAAAAGCTACAAAAGTTAAGTAGATAATAGTACCAAAAAGATAAATGTGGTTACTTTTCTTTTTGAAAATAAAATATAAAATAACGGAAAGCGCTGTAAGACTTATAGTTATAAACCAGCTATAAAGTACCGAAATACTTAGTATCTTAGAAAGTACGATGCCAATTATTAAGCAAATTGTGAATTTTATAATTGAAAAATGAAGCAATTTCATACTTCAATATAGTCAATTTCTTACAATAATCGTCGTGCTTGGACAAAAGCAAAGTACCAATAGCGTTCAGATAAAAGGGAGGTCATTACACCTTTACTTGTACTTGCATGAATAAATTCTACACGTCCTAATCTAGATGACGTTACTAAACCAACATGGTTAACGGTTCTGCTGTTCCGTTTTGTGGCAAAAAACAGTAAGTCACCTTCTCTAACTTCTTTTACATCTATCCAGTCACCATGCGTAGCCATAGCGCTTGAAGATCGTGGTAAACTAATATCTTCAGATTGAAATGCTGTATAGATTAATCCAGAGCAATCCATACCTTTTTTTGTAGTACCACCATATTTGTATCTAACACCTTCATAACTTTGTGCATTATTAATAATGCTTGCAATTAGTGGATTGTTAACAGCTATGGCTTCTACAGATTGATTATCTTCTAATTGATCATCAGTAGCTATGTCTCTAGTAGATTTTGTGCTGGTTTTTCTAGCAGGACCACGTCTAGCAGGTTTATTGTTGGTTTGGCTGATAACTTCAGATTCAGATTTTGTAGTGACAACACGCTTGCTTTTACTGCTTCCGCAAGACATTAATGTTGCTAATATTAAAAGTAGGACAATTTTATTCATTTAATAATTAATCGTGTATGTAATTATATATTAATTTAGCTGTGTTTTCACTAGCACCTTTTCCACCTAATTTTTTTTCTAAGTCATAATAACTCATAAAATATTTAGTACGTTCATAGCTATCTAGTATAGTATCTAACTCTTTTTTTAGACGTTTAGTGTTAAAGTCACCCTGAATTAATTCGGTTACAACCTCTTTATCCAATATTAAGTTTACTAAGCTAATATAATCTAGGTTTACTACTCGTTTACCAATTTGGTAAGACACCCAACTACCTTTGTAGCAAACTACCTGAGGCACTTTAAACAAAGCGGTTTCTAATGTTGCTGTTCCAGAGGTCACTAAAGCAGCAGTCGCAAGACTTAGTAAATCGTAAGTTTTGTTGCTTATAAAATGGACATTACTTTGTTTAATAAAAGTTTTATAAAAGTCGTAATCCTGACTTGGTGCACCTGCAATTACAAATTGGTAGTCAGGGTAGTCATCTACAACACTGAGCATTACGGATAACATTTTTGTTATTTCTTGCTTTCTACTTCCTGGTAATAGGGCAATAATTGGTTTTTCGGTTAAACCATGTGTTTTTCTAAACGTTTTATCGTCCACTTGTGTTCTGTCTGCAATAGCATCTATTAATGGATGTCCAACAAAATGCACAGGATAATTATGTTTGTTTTCGTAAAAGTCTTTTTCAAACGGTAGGATCACATACATTTGGTCTACATCATGTTTGATAGCTTTAATACGACCTTCTTTCCAAGCCCAAATTTGAGGAGAAATATAATAATGTGTTTTAAAATTTTTAGTCTTAGCCCATTTTGCAATACGTAGATTAAACCCAGGATAGTCAATAAAAATAATCACGTCAGGATTATAGTTTGCAATATCTGTTTTACAAAACGATAAGTTTTTGGCAATAGTCCTTAAATTCATGATCACTTCAGAAAATCCCATAAAAGCTAGAGCTTTATAGTGTTTTACTAATGTGCCACCAACAGATTGCATTAAGTCGCCTCCCCAAAACCTAAAATCTGCAGTTGCATCTTGTTTTTGCAACGCTTTCATTAGGTTAGAGCCATGTAAATCGCCAGAAGCTTCGCCAGAAATAATGTAATACTTCAATTTATAATCTATTTATTATAATAATTAATCCAATTATTAGTGTGGCTATTAGCACACCTTTTGCCAAATCATCCTTTTTTCTGTTTAAAAATAGAAAAAACAAACCTAAGTTAAGCAAAGCGCCTAAGCTAACTATTTTATCAACAAATTTAAACTGTATGGCTTTTTTAAAAGTCTCTTCAATGCCATATCTAGAAAAGAATGCGATGTACAGTAATACACCAATTCCTGTAGAAATCACACCTAAAATAAAGCCAAGAATAATGTGTTTTTTGTTATTCAAATTGCCACGTATTTAGTTCTTGCATGTAATGGTGCGCAGTTAAATCGTATTGTACAGGTACAACAGAAACATAACCTTCAGATAAAGCATATTCGTCAGTATCTGTGCCTTTATCGTAATTTACAAATTCACCAGTTAGCCAGTAGTAATCTCTACCTTGTGGTGTTTGTCTTTTGTCAAATTTTTCTTTCCAATTAGCTCTTGCTTGTCTACAAACTTTAATGCCTTTTATGTCCTTCTTTTTTAAAGCAGGAATGTTTACATTTAGTATCATACCATCAGCAATACCATGTTGTAAAGCATTTTTAGCTATTTGTTTAATGTATTTTTTAGAAGCTTCAAAATCTGCATCCCATTTGTAATCCAACAAAGAAAATCCGATAGCAGGTATACCTTCAATTCCTGCTTCAATAGCAGCACTCATAGTTCCAGAATATATCACATTGATGGAGCTGTTGGAGCCATGATTAATACCAGATACGCACAAATCTGGACGTCTGTCTAAAACCTCGTTAATTGCAATTTTAACACAATCTGCAGGTGTCCCAGAACAGCTGTATTTTAAAGTTTTGTCTCCTTTTTTAGAGACTTTATCTAAGTGTAGTACATTGTTTAATGTAATAGCATGACCCATTCCGCTTTGCGGACTATCTGGTGCTACTACAACGACATCACCTAAGGTTTCCATAACATCAATTAAAGCTAAAATTCCTGGTGCAGTTATGCCATCATCATTAGTCACTAAAATTAGTGGTTTTTTACTCATAGTAGTCTATTAAATTACTTAGCTAAAATACATAAATTCTCCCGTATCTACTCAATTTCTTCAGTTTAACAAAAAATTAGGTGGATTAGATTTTATTGGCATGGTTTTTTCTTTACTTTAGTAGAAATTTCTCGAAAAAATTTAAACAGAACACATGAAAAGGAAATATAATATAATATTGCTAGTACTATTATTAGCATTTGGTTCTTGTAGTTTTACCACTAAAGTTGATGACGATCCAGATAAAGACAAACTTTTAATACAAATCATAACTTTAGCTTTAGACCAGTTACATTTTGAACCAAAAGAATTAAATGATGCTTTTTCTGCAGAAATTTATTCGGACTATTTAGAGTTGGTTGACCCTTTAAAACGTTACTTCTTGCAGTCAGATGTTGACGATTTTAAAAAGTTTGAAACCGAAATTGATGATCAGTTAAGAGCTTATGATATTTCATTTTTTAGTTTGGTTTATGAGCGTTTAGTGCAACGTCAAGAAGAAGCTAAGTCTTATTATAAAGATATTTTAGCAAAGCCTTTTGATTTTAATCAAGACGAAGATTATAACACAGATTATAAAAACTTACCATACGCTAAAAACAAAAAAGGATTAAAAGAGCGTTGGAGACAACAGTTAAAATTTAATACGTTGTCTAGTTACGATACTTTAATGGATGAGCAAAATGATACAGCTAAAGTAAAGGAAGACGAGGAAGGCACTGAAGCTATTGAAAAAGAGCCTGTAGTTAAAAAAACTATTACAGAGATTGAAGCAGAAGCTAGAGCTGAAACGTCTAAAGCTTTAGATAATTATTTTACAGACTATATCGAAGATATGGATCGTGAGGATTGGTTTGGTATGTATGTGAATACTATTGTAGAAGAGTTTGATCCACACACCTCTTATTTAGCACCAACAGATAAAGATAGATTTGATCAGCAAATGTCTGGTAAACTTGAAGGTATTGGAGCACGTTTACAGAAAAAAATGGACTACATCAAAATTGTAGAACTTATTTCTGGTGGACCAGCTTGGAGAGATGGAGAGATAGAAGTTGGTGATGTTATAATGAAAGTACGTCAGGACAAAGAAAAAGAAGCAATAAGCGTAGTTGGAATGCGTATTGATGATGCTATTAAATTAATTAAAGGACCTAAAGGGACTAAGGTTATTTTAACCATGAAAAAAGTGGATGGTACTATCCAAGATATTGCAGTGACTAGAGATTTAGTAGAGCTGGAAGAGACTTATGCTAAGTCTTCAATAGTTAAAAAAGACAATAAAAATTACGGAATAATAAATCTGCCTAAGTTTTATGTAGATTTTGAAGATTATAATAACCGTAACGCTGCAACAGATATTAAATTAGAAATTGAGCGTTTAAAAGAAGCTGGTATTGAAGGTCTTGTTTTAGACCTGCGTAATAATGGTGGAGGATCTTTAAGAACCGTTGTAGATATGGCTGGTTTATTTATTAAAGACGGACCAATTGTACAAGTTAGATCAACCGACGAGCCAAAAGAGGTGTTACGTGATACTGATAAATCCATTGTTTGGGATGGACCATTAGTAATTATGGTAAACGAGTTGTCTGCATCTGCATCAGAGATTTTAGCTGCAGCAATGCAAGATTACAAACGTGCTATTATTATTGGTAGTAAGCAAACTTATGGTAAAGGAACAGTACAAAATGTATTAGACTTAAACCGAATGGTTCGTAATAGTTCTCACGGAGATTTAGGAGCCTTAAAATTAACGCGTCAAAAGTTTTACCGTATTAATGGTGGATCAACACAGTTAGAAGGTGTAAAAAGTGATGTTGTTGTTCCGGATCGTTACAGTTTTATTGACATAGGTGAGCGTGATCAAGAAAATCCATTAGCTTGGGATAAGATCACACCTGTAGATTTTGAAGTTTGGAATAGCTATTTTGACTACGATCGTACCATTGCTAATAGTAAAGAGCGTATGGCTAATAACGAGCAATTAAAGTTAATTGAAAATAGTGCTAAATGGGCTAAGACTAAAATGGATGATAACAGCTACTCGCTTAATTACGAAAAATATAGAGCAGAGTTAAAGTTAAATGAAGAAGAAGCAAAGCAGTTTGATGCGATTTCAGATTATAAAACTAATTTAACATTTGAGTCGTTACCATACGAGCAAAGAATGTTTGATCAAGACACGACCTTACGTGATAAACGTAACAGATGGCATGAAAATTTAAGTAAAGATGTTTATGTTGAAGAAGCGCTTAACGTGCTAAACGACTTAAAAATGACTTACGAAATTAAAAAAGTAGCCACGATAAAAAATTAGTAGTTTTGTCATTCCTTTGATTTGTATATTTAGCATTGCAAAACTTAGGAATTGATAATTATAAAATGACAACAAAAACATACTCCTTATCACAATTAGCGCTTCAAAAGTTTAAAAAAAACTTTTGGGGCGTTTTTAGTTTGTGTTTTGTAGCATTAGTTGGCTTAGTGTCTGTATTTGCGTATTTATTTGCACCAGACAATTCTCAAAATGCCAATCAAATGCATGTGTCTATTCATTCTAAACCTCCAGGTTTTAATGTTAAGATGTTGACCATACCTTCTCAAATTAAAAACGAGCAATCACTTTTTCAAAAAGTGTTCTTCGGAATAAACAATACAGACTCCGAAATTCCTATTTCAAGTTATTCAATACATAATAACCAATTAACGTACACCGAGTTTGCTTCTGATGGTTTAGAAGGCGACACAAAAACAATCGATGCGTCTTATATCACTCAAAATTCAGCGTCTCAATATATAAAAAACGTAACCTTCCATCTAGGAACCGATAAATATGGACGTGATTTATTAAGTCGTTTATTGGTTGGTGCACGTATTTCTTTTTTTATTGGCTTTGTAGCAGTATTTATATCTCTGGTAATTGGAATATTTATGGGTAGTGTTGCTGGATATTATGGAGGTAAAGTAGACGCTTTAATCATGTGGATTATAAATGTAACCTGGTCCATTCCAACGTTATTGTTGGTTATAGCAATTACTTTAGCCTTAGGTAAAGGGTTTTGGCAAGTATTTATAGCAGTAGGTTTAACCATGTGGGTAGAAGTGGCTAGAGTTGTTAGAGGACAACTTATTAGTGCAAAACAAATGCAATACGTGACAGCAGCTAGAGCTTTAGGATTTAACGATTTTAGGATAATAACAAAACATATATTGCCTAATATTATGGCTCCTGTGATTGTAATATGTGCAGCCAATTTTGCTGCAGCAATATTAATAGAGTCTGGACTTAGTTTTCTTGGTATTGGTGCACAACCACCTATGGCAAGTTGGGGAGCAATGATTAAGGATCATTACAACTATATTATTTTAGGTAAACCCTATCTAGCTATTTTACCAGGTTTATGCATCATGCTTTTAGTAATGGCTTTTATGCTAATTGGTAATGCATTACGCGATGCGTTAGATGTTAAAGTTTAGGCTTCTAGATTAACTATTCCCTTTAAAATAAATACATCACAGTCTTTTTTTATATACTTTTGCAACGTTATGCAAGAATTAAAATTATCAGATTGGTTACCTACCACTAACAAAGAGGTTAAGATACGTGGTTGGCAAGAGCTAGACGTCATACTTTTTAGTGGTGACGCCTACGTGGATCATCCTACGTTTGGTCCAGCAGTTATTGGACGTTTGCTAGAAAGTTTTGGCTTACGTGTCGCTATTGTACCACAACCTAATGTTAACGATAATCTTCAGGACTTTGTAAAATTAGGTAAACCAAGATTATTTTTTGGTGTTACAGGTGGTTGTATGGATCCCATGATTAGCAATTATAATGCTAATAAAAAGAAACGTGATAAGGATGCCTACACGCCAAATGGTGATATTGGATTTAGACCTGATTATGCATCGTCTGTATACTCTAAAATTTTAAAAGAAAAATGGCCAGATACTCCAGTGTTAATTGGTGGTATCGAAGGGTCTTTACGACGTGTAACACACTACGATTATTGGAGTGATCAATTAATGCCAACAATTTTAGAAACTTCTAAAGCAGATATGTTGGTGTACGGAATGGGAGAACAGCCCTTGCGAGAAATCATACGTTTGCTAGAAAAAGGCGTACCATTTAGTAGTATTAATACAGTTAATCAAACTGCTGTATTAATGAATAAAGACGAAAAAATACCTAAGAACAGTAATTGGGAAGATATTGAAATCGCTTCGCATGAAACCTGTTTAAAGGATAAGAAAAAATATGCGTCTAATTTTAAGGTCATCGAGCAAGAGTCCAACAAATTAGCTGCAAGACGAATTTTCCAAAAAGTAGGAGATAAGGTGTTAATGATTAATCCACCATATCCAACAATGACCGAAGCAGAGATTGATGCGTCATTTGATTTACCATACACACGATTACCACATCCAAAGTATGATAAGCGTGGACCAATTCCTGCGTTCGAGATGATTAAGTTTTCCATCAACATTCATAGAGGTTGTTTTGGTGGTTGTAGCTTTTGTACCATATCTGCGCACCAAGGAAAATTTATTGCTTCACGTAGTAAGGAATCTATTTTAAAAGAAGTTGATACGGTTGCAAATATGCCTGATTTTAAAGGGTATTTAAGTGATATTGGTGGACCAAGTGCAAATATGTATCAAATGAAGGGTAAAGTACAGTCTATTTGCGATAAATGTGTTGCACCAAGTTGTATTTCGCCAGTAATATGTAGTAATTTAGATACATCACATAAACCGTTAACCGAATTGTACCAAGCGGTTGATAGTCATCCAAAAGTTAAAAAATCGTTTATAGGTTCTGGAATCCGACACGATATGTTAGTCCCGGAATTTAATAAAAATGCAGATCCAAAAGAGTTAGATGCTTATACGGAAGAAGTCATGACTAAGCACGTCTCTGGACGACTTAAAGTGGCTCCAGAGCATACTAGTGATCCTGTGTTAAAATTAATGCGTAAACCGTCGTTTAAATACTTCCATAAGTTCAAAGAGCGTTTTGATAAAATTAATATTGCCAAAGGATTAAAACTTCAATTAATACCTTACTTTATTTCTAATCATCCTGCTTGTGAGGTGGAAGACATGGCTAATCTAGCTGCCGAAACCAAAGACATGGGATTCCAGTTAGAGCAAGTACAAGGCTTTACACCAACACCAATGACTGTGGCTACTGTAATTTATTATAGTGGCTACCATCCTTACACGCTTAAAAAAGTAAATACACCAATTACTAGAAAAGAGAAAGACGAACAACACCGTTTTTTCTTTTGGTATAAAGACGAAAACAAAGCGTGGATCAAAAAGACCCTAAACAAATTAGGACGTCAAGACTTATTAGACGTGCTGTTACCTGGTAAAGAGGAAAAATGGCGAAAAAACAAACCTAAAGGTGAAGCTAAAAACACCTTTAATGACGCTGTTCCGTTTAATCAACGTAAGAATAAGGCTAAGTTTAAAAGCAAAAATAAACGTCGTTAAAAATTAGTAATCTATTAACTTTTTTTTGGTGTAGAATTTTTTCAAGATGTTTTAAATGTAGTATATTATAACTATGAAAAAACAACTACAAATAATCAATGGGATTGCTTTTGTCTGCGTGATTATAATGAACTATTTATCCAATACGGGTTTATTAAATAACACAACTATTGGCGAAGTCTCTAAACAATACAATACCTTATTTACACCTGCAGGATATGCGTTTTCCATTTGGGGAATCATCTATTTGCTTTTAACAGGATTTATTGTTTATCAAGGACGTAGTTTGTTTGTCAAGGTCAGAAATGACGACTTTGTACTAAGAACAGGTTGGTGGTTTACTATCTCATGTATTGCTAATTGTGCTTGGATTGTCACTTGGATTTATGGTTATACTGTACTATCCTCTGTATTTATTTTTATAATACTTATCGCGTTATTACAAATAGTGCTTAAAAACAAAATGGAATTGTTTGATGCACCAATCACTGTTATTGTGTTTTTGTGGTGGCCATTTGTAATTTATAGTGGTTGGATTACGGTTGCATGTATTGCTAATGTATCAGCAGTTTTAGTAAAATATAATTGGGATGGTTTTGGGTTGTCACCAACCGTTTGGACCTTACTATTAATTGGGGTAGCCACAGTAATAAACTTAATGGTTACCTGGACACGTAACATGCGCGAGTTTGCGCTAGTTGGTGCTTGGGCTTTAATTGCTATTTACGTGGCTAATAACAACGTAAATACTTCTGTAGCCTACACTGCGTTAGTTGCTGCTGTAATTTTAATTATAAGCAGTGCTGCACATGGCTTTAAAAACCGAAAAACAAATCCTGCTATAAAGTGTATGGAGTATTTTGAGGGAAGGTCAAGTTAGGGTTTGTCCAATAGAAAGTTTTGCAGCATCTTTCCATAAATAATTTGGCATAGGTACATTTAATTTCCAATTAATACTCATAGGTTTTGAACCGTAATGATTGATTTTTAATATCGTAAATATAAAGTGTGAAGTATTGTTTTTAATAGGTTTTAATCTCGTTTTTTCATATATTTAAGTAGCTAAATATATGATTTTATGAATTTTATTGAAAGAGATAAACTAAGACATCCATATTACAAAATTATGGAATTGGATAAAGAAGAACTTTTAGTTGAATTAACTAGTTGGTCTCGCTTAGAGTTAATAGATTGGTTGTGTTGGAATGATAAAAATGGAATTTATCGTGATGAAGAATCTTTAAGTGAAGTTGGTGTTGTTTTGGATAAAGAAATAGCTATTGAGATTATGAGTGGGCAGATTCATTCATAAAAGTATTTGTTTTCTGTTTAATTTATGCAAGTAAATTGTATTTTTCACTTGGCGGAAACAATAATTCAATTCCTTTCGATTCAATTTTAAAGAAAGGACCTTTTTCTTTTCCACTTCCTGTAGCTGTTCTTTTTATCAAATGGTCGAGAGTGATTATTCCTTGCTCAATTAATAAATCAAATTGTGATGTAATTGGTTTTCTAGTATGTTCCACGAATTTATATTGAAAGTGTTCTAGTCCATTTACTCTTGTGCTTTCAGCTTCAACCCAAAACGTTTCTTTATGCTTTGATTTTAAACGATTATGCAGTTTGTCCAATGTCCAGACTACAAAATCTCCGACTTCTGGTTTATCAGAGTTTTCAATTACTTGCTTGATTTCGTTATCGATTCTCAAATTCAATCCTTGTGAATTCCTAGTAATTGCAGAAACTGTACAATATAACTTAAAATCATCTCCTCGGTCGTAACCAAAATTGTCTAATATTTCTGTTGAACTTTTGAATTTACTTAGTTTCCAATTAGGAACTTGAGCAAATAGGTTTTTTCTATTCTGTCTACTAGAAGTTTTCTTTTTTCTAAAGGATTTTAATTCAATTCCTTTATAATCTGGCTCTTTTGAGGAATTGATATTGATTCCAAGTGCAGTTTCAAGTGTTCTACCAACAGAAGTATCAGCGTCAACCATTGAAGGAATTGGGCCAGCATTTGCTATTTTTCTTAACATTGCCAAAAGTTCAAATGCTATTTCATTTTCTGTCGTGTTAATTGCATTAATTAACTCTTGAAACGGATTGAAAATTGAAGAATTTATCAATTCTATGACATCTAATTTTGTCAAGTTAAAAACTTGAAATCGACTATCAAAGTAAGTTATTGCAATAATATCATTTGGGGCTGCAGCCTTTGTCAAGCTATAAAACCATATTCTTGGGTCTCCTTTTTTCGTTGAAGGACGATATAAAGATGCTTGTGATTTTATTGTCTTTAAACCAGTATGAATTACTGCGGGAATCATTACTTTACTTTCTGTGCCTTGTTTTTGTAATTCGTAATCGTGAATATATTCACTTTTCAAATAACTACGGACAGAACCAGTTGCATCCATTATGGATTTTTTTAATCCTGTTTCGGTTGGTTCAATTAAAGTAAGAGAAACTTGGTTTTTAGTTAGTAATTTTATCTTTTCTTGTTCTGCGTCTGTAAGTTTTCTCACTTGATATGTTTTAAAATTTCACTTGCAACTGCTCTTGCTAATAATGGTGGAACAGCATTTCCAACTAAAGTATATTGTGGAACTTCTGTTTTTCTATTATTTCCTCCTGTTGAGCGTTTTCCTTGAAACACAAAAGAATCGTCAAACGATTGTAAGCGTGCCATTTCTCTAACTGTTAAAGACCTTGGCGAATTATAATGAATGTAATCATCTGCAATAGTCATTATCGTAGAACTTTGTTCGTCAGGTTTTAAAACGTTGTAGTTGCGTTTGTTTGTTGCAAGTCCTAGCTTTTTGAGCTCTGGTTGAGCTTCCTTGTAATTACCATTTTTTAAAATGACACCAAGTCTTTGAATTACTGTTTCATTTTGGTTACTTGTTTTATGATTATTGAGTAAATCAAAATACTTTTCTCCATCTTCAAGACCTTGGGTGTTTTTTACATAAAAAGGTTTTGTTTGAGGTTTAATACGTTCAATCAATCTGCCTTTTTTAGACCATTCTGCAAATGATTTTCCGCCTTTAGATAATGGTTTGCCATCAATACTCCTTTTCTTAAGAAGCTTAGCCATTTTTTTTGCAGTTCCATTATATTGAGCCGAAATGTCGACTTGCTCGTAACGATGAGCTTCTTGGTTATTACCGATAAAATCTAAATCGTATAAAGCTTCAAAAATTGTAACCTTATCTTCTTCGGAAACTGTTGCTGGAATCTCTGAAATATATTCTTGGTCTTTTCTACAACCAATGAAAAGTACTCTTTCTCTATTTTGAGGAACACCATAATTTGATGCGTTAGCAACAAAAGGTTGCTCTATTTTATAAAGTCTAATACTTTCAAGAATGGTATTTAACTCTTTTTTTTGTGATGTGTTACAATAAGATTTTAATATCTCGATTGATTCATCAAAAGATGTTGTGTAAATTTTTAACGCAGTTACAATGTCGGCACAATCTTTTTTATACTCAGTTGGTACTTTTAAGGATTTAAAAGAATTCTCAATTTTTGAAATAACATTTTCAGAACCTATTTCCGTTAAGAAATCTGTAAACGAATTTGTAAAATCATCACTATCAATATTGCAAAAGTCTTTTTCTTTAATAATATCACGTTTTAATTTTTCCCATTCTTTAGAACGTGCTAAAAGATTAAATCCGTGTCGAATCGTGTTTATATTTTCATCTGTTTTACTTGTTTTGTAATCAGCGATTTTTGGTGTTATTTTTTTAAATCTATTTTCTACAAACCTTATAAAATCTTCTTTTCCAGATTCTTTATCTTTTTCAAGTAGTTTTTCAAGTTCAACTCTTTTTACAATACTATCAAAGAGAAATGAATTTGATTCTTTTCGTATTTTCTTGATAAAAGAATTCAGTAAAGGAATTTCTTTTGTGTCAACAATAGAATTAATTTCCTTGATAATTAGTTCTTTTATTTTTCCACCCTCTTTAGTTAAAATTCCTTTCACATTTTCCATTACGAAGTATTTAGGTTGTAATACCTTGATTACTTCTAAATAGTGAGAAAAAAGGTCGTCTTTTTTATCAAATTTTTTACGTTTACCAGCAAGACTAAAACTTTGGCAAGGTGGTCCACCACAAACAACATCAATTGTTTTTCCTTTGATTTTTTCTAATAAATTATCTAGAAAATCTGGTTCTGTTATATCTTGTTGTAAAAATTCAGCGTCTAAACCTAATTGATGATTATATCTAACAACGTGTGTTAACTCACAGTTTTCATTTATATCGTTAGCTACAATAAAATCAAAAAATTTATTATTGTGTTCTGCTTGTAGAAAACCCTCACTAAAACCACCAGCACCTGCAAATAAATCAACAAATGTGAAAGGCTTTCCATAGAGAGCTACTTGCTCTTTTACAATGTTTACATTACTGTTTTCTTTGTAATTTTCAATGTGTTCGTTTAATACACTTTTTACTTCGTCTTGAACAAAAGTCTTTTTATTAGAATGATGTAAAAGTTCATCAGCTCTTTCTCTTAGAAAATCTAAATAATGATTGATTTCGTGAGATTCAACGCTTAATCCAATTGCTTTTTGTTTGGATTTATTGAAGTTTTTTGGTTCTATTTTTTGACCTGTAGAAACCTTAACTTGACTTCCGTTGCAGTTTATTCTAAGATGAATTGGTGCAAACCCTTTTTTGTCAGGTTTGTCTAAATAAAAATTAATTGTTGCCATAATTATTCACGGACGTTTTTACGTACACGGACAAAATTACGGACATTTTTGAAATAATTAATATTTATTTAATAAAATTTCTAATGCGCTTCCAACCAATTCAAACCAGTATCCACTTCAACATCTAAAGGTACTTCCATTTTAAAGGCTTGTTCCATTTCGGTTTTAATTAAGGTTTTCATTTTCTCAAGTTCAGGTTTGTAGACATCAAAAACCAATTCGTCATGCACTTGTAGTAACATTTTAGTTTTATAATTACCAACCTCTAGTTTGTTGTAAATGTTAATCATGGCAATTTTAATAATATCTGCAGCACTACCTTGGATTGGTGCATTAACAGCATTACGCTCTGCTGCACCACGTACCACAGCATTACGACTATTTATATCTTTTAAGTAACGTCTACGATCTAAAATAGTTTTCACATATCCATGATCACGTGCATAATCTACTTGTGCACTCATGTATTTTTTAAGTTTAGGGTAGGTTTCGTAGTAGGTATCAATAAGTTCTTTGGCTTCACCACGCGATAAATCGGTTTGGTTACTTAATCCAAAAGCTGACACACCATAGATAATCCCAAAGTTTACGGTTTTAGCATTACTACGTTGTTCGCGAGTAACTTCGTTTAAAGGTACATTAAAGACTTTTGATGCAGTGGAAGCGTGAATGTCCTCTCCATTTTTAAAGGCTTCAATCATGGTTTCTTCCTCGCTTAACGCAGCAATAATGCGCAGCTCTATTTGGCTATAATCCGCAGCTAAAAGTGTGTAATCTTCATTACGTGGTACAAACGCTTTACGGACTTGACGTCCACGTTCTGTACGTATCGGAATATTCTGTAGGTTTGGATTATTGCTACTTAAACGTCCTGTGGCAGCAACGGTTTGCATATAATCTGTATGTACACGACTTGTTGCAGGCTCTACCTGAAGTGGTAACGCATCCACATAGGTACTTTTAAGTTTTGCTAAACCACGATAATCTAAAATATTGCGAATAATTTCATGATCCTTAGCTAGGTAAGACAGTATGTCTTCTCCTGTTGCATATTGACCTGTTTTTGTCTTTTTAGGTTTGTCAACCAATTTTAGTTTTTCAAACAAAATAATACCTAATTGTTTTGGTGAGGCAATATTAAACTCCTCTCCAGCAACCTCATATATTTTGCTTTCTAAAGTGTTGATATCGTTATTTAAATCGTCTGATAGGCTATTTAAAAAGTCAACATCCAAATTAATACCTTCCAATTCCATAGCAGCCAATACACGAAGTAAAGGCACCTCAATATCATCAAATAATTTTTGAGTGTTAGCTTCGCCTAATTCCTTTTCAAAATGTTCTTTTAATTGAAGCGTAATATCAGCATCCTCAACCGCATATTCCGTTTGTTTTTCCAACGGAACATCACGCATGGATAATTGATTTTTTCCTTTTTTACCAATCAATTCTGTGATAGCAATTGGTGTATAGTTTAAGTACGTTTCTGCCAAAACATCCATATTGTGACGCATGTCTGGATTAATTAAATAATGCGCTAACATGGTGTCAAATAATGGACCTTTGACTTGTACATTGTATTTGGCTAGTACCTTAATATCGTATTTTAAATTTTGTCCAATTTTCTGAATGGTGTCACTTTCAAAAAATGGTCTAAGCGTTTCGATTAGTGCTTGTGCTTCGGTTTTGTCCTCCGGAAAGGGTAGGTAAAAGCCTTTACCAATTTCCCATGAAAATGAAATTCCAACCAACTCTGCAGTTAATGGATTTAAACCTGTGGTTTCGGTATCAAAACACACAGACGTCTGATTCATTAAGTTTTTAATAAATAATGTAGTTGCCATTCCTGAGGCTACACTTTGGTAAAAATGAGCAGTAGTTTCGGCAGTTTTTCGCGCTAAGCTATCTGTGTCAGAGGTCGCTGTTGCGGAATTTGGGTCGCCTCCAAATAAATTAAATTGACCAGCTCCAGCACTTTCAGCCTCTTTAGGCGTCACTTTTGGTGTTGCTTTTTCCGAAGCGTTGTTGTTAGCAAGCGATGTGGCTTCTGCACCAGAAGTAAAGGTTTTTGTAAAATTATCTATAAGACGTCTAAATTCTAATTCCTGAAAAATGGCAGTCACTTTAGGAATATCTGGAGCGTCTAACTCAAAATCTTTAGCGTTAAACGTCACAGGAACGTCTAACATAATGGTTGCTAGTTTTTTAGAAAGTAAACCTAACTCTTGGTTGGCCTCAATCTTCTCTTTCATTTTACCTTTTAGCTCGTGTGTGTTAGCAAAAAGGTTTTCCATGCTACCATATTGTGCTAAAAACTTTTTAGCGGTTTTTTCTCCAACACCAGGTAAACCAGGAATATTATCACTAGCGTCTCCCATCATTCCTAAAAAGTCAATGACTTGTAAAGGGTCTGTTACTTCAAATTTTTTCTGTACTTCTGGGATTCCCCAAGTTTCATAGCCACCACCAAACACAGGTCTGTACATAAAAATGTTTTCGCTAACTAATTGCGCAAAATCTTTATCAGGTGTTACCATAAAGGTTTGGTAGCCTTCTTTTTCGGCTTGTTTAGCTAAAGTCCCAATAACATCATCCGCTTCATAACCAGCTTTAACCATAATTGGAATATGCATGGCTTTTAAAATCTCCATGATATAAGGTACAGCAGTTTTAATACCCTCAGGCGTTTCGTCACGATTGGCTTTATAGGCTTCAAACATTTCAACTCTGTCAGCACTTCCGCCTTTATCAAAACAAACTGCTAAATGATCAGGACGCTCACGTTTTATAACATCTAATAACGAATTCATGAAACCCATAATAGCAGAGGTGTCTTCACCTTTAGAGTTTATTCTTGGGTTTTTTATAAAGGCATAGTAACCTCTAAAAATTAAAGCGTAGGCATCGACTAAAAAGACGCGTTTATTGTCTGACATAATAGTAATTTTGATAGAATACCAAAACTACAAAACTTAACGCAAGTTTGCTTTAAAATTTGACAACTTCTGTGCTTAAAACAGTAAATTATTGATTAAGCTTTTAAGAATGCTTTAGATAAGATTCTTTCGTTTTTACCATGCTGATATTTCATGTACGCAAATCCAGGATGAATGCAGTAAGATCCCGTTTGACCTGCTTTGTTAATCGCAATGTAGGCTGCTTGAAAATCCTTGTGGTTTTTGTTTTTATTGACGATACGGTTTATGGCTTCTTCACAAGCTTGTTGTGGATGCATTCCGTTTCGCATCAGCTCTACGATTAAAAAGCTTCCTACGGTTTTTAAAATTTCTTCACCTAAACCAGTAGCAGCTGCACCACCAACTTGATTGTCAACATATAATCCAGAGCCTATGATTGGCGAGTCGCCAACGCGTCCTTTCATTTTATAAGATAATCCAGAGGTTGTACAAGCTCCTGCAATGTCACCATCTTTATCCAAGCATAACATACCAATGGTATCATGATTTTCTATGTTAATAATAGGCTTGTATTCTGAAGTTTTTTTCCAGTCTTCCCATGCTTTTTTTGAGGCTTCTGTAAGTAGGTTTTCTTTTTTAAAGCCTTGTGTGTAGGCAAAATCTTCGGCACCTTTTGCAGCTAAGATAACGTGAGGTGTTTCTGTCATTACTTTTTTAGCAAGAAGCGCAACATTAATAATGTTTTGGACACAAACAACAGCACCACAATCTCCAGAACTGTCCATAACGCAAGCGTCTAGCGTTACTTGACCATCTCTGTCTGGTGCACCACCATTACCAACGGTTGTATTGGTAAGGTTTTCTTCCTCGATAGCGACACCAGCAATTGCAGCATCTAAAGCTTTTACACCTTGTTCCAACGTTTGACCCGCTTTTGCATTGGCATCTACAAAACCCCAAGTACAAATGGATACAGGAAAATTAGTGTTATCTATAATACTAGTAGTGTCTTCTTTTTGTTGAGTTACATCAGATGAATTTTTATCAATTTTAGCGCAAGCAAGAGCAGAACTTCCTGCTGCAAGACCAATACTGGTTAATGATGCGTTTTTTAAAAATTTTCTTCTATCCATATTATGAAATTAATACGTTACACCTTGTTTGTCCAAAATAGATTTAGTCCTGAAAGTATAAAATAATAAATAGCCAAAGCATAATACAGCCATAATGTAGGACGTTTGTATACCAAAAACATCTGCTAATTTACCTTGTAAAGGCGGAATAATAGCTCCACCTAAAATCATCATTATTAAAAATGCAGATCCTTGAGACGTGTATTTGCCTAAACCTGCAATACTTAAAGTAAATATACAAGGCCACATAATTGAGCAGAACAATCCTCCAGATAAAAAAGCAAATAATGCGACGTTACCAGAAGTTAATAGTCCGATTACCATAGCTAAAACACCCAATAAACTAAATGTTTTTAATGTTGTAACTGGATTGTCTTTAGCATAAAAGAAACCTCCAATTTGTACTGCAACGCATATGGCGAAAAATAAGATTTGGTTAGACGAGTATTTTCCAAAATTGACCAATAATATGACTCCAAAAGCAACGTAAGGCACTATAATTAATAGCCATTTTTTTAAGCCTTTACTTGGGTTAAAAACTGTAATAGCTCCAACCCAACGACCAACCATTAATCCTCCCCAATACAGTGAAATATAAGGTGCGATTTGTGCATCGTTCAGGATTGGTAAGCCTAATTCGTTTAGGGTTGTTCCGTCTACTGCTTTTTTTAGTAGTTCACCTAAATTACTACCAACAGTAACCTCTACACCAACGTATGTAAAAATAGCAAGCATCCCTAAAACTAACTGAGGATACTTCATTGCTCCCCAACCTTCTGATTTTTTAGAAGAACTAGAATAAGCAAATACTAAACAGCCAACAACAGCAGCTAATGCGATAATTAAAAAGACTAAACGTTTATTTTCTAAACCTTCTGAAGAAACTTCATTACCTGTATAAGTGCTAAAAATGTAACCAAAACAGCCAATGATTATTAAGGTTAACACAATTAATAAGTTTTTAGCTTTATTAGCTGGTTCAAAAGCAGTTTCAGATTTTAAAGCTGGTAATTTTTTTGAGAAATAAAATAATGCTGCTGCTAATAAAAATAGGACACCAACTCCTAAATATAGCATCTGTACAGTGTTAAGTGTAATCTCGTTATTTTTAATCATAGCAGCCAACTCATCACCAGATAAAGGTGTAGAACCAAAAATGATAAATGCAACTACAATTGGTCCAATGGTAGTCCCAAAGGAGTTGATTCCGCCTGCAAGATTTAATCTGTGTGAGCCAGTTTTAGGGTCTCCTAATGCAATAGCAAATGGGTTAGCAGTGGTTTGTTGTAATGAAAAACCAAGTCCAACAATAAAAAGTGCTATTAATACAAAATAAAAAATACTAGTTTGTCCTTGTTCTGCTCCAGCTGTTGCAGGATACATAACAAAAGCGCCAATTGCAGAAAGTAGTAATCCATAGATAATTCCGTTTTTATAACCCCAAGCATTTAAGATGTCTTTTTTAATTGTGCTAGATATTATAAACAATAGTAAGGCGCCAATGTAATACGCACCATAAAAAGCAAAATCTACTAATTGCGATTGAAACTGATCGATATCAAAATAGGTTTTACAAAAAGGGATAAATACACTGTTTGAAGCAGCTATAAATCCCCAAAAAAAGAAGACAGTAACTAAGGTTGTTAAAGCAGATTTGTTATTTTGGTTTTCCATTGTTTGGTTTTTAATTTGTCCTAAATATAGTTATAAATGTTATTTGATAGTGATTTCGTCCACAAAAAGCCAACTTCTACCATTATGCTTGTAACCTAAATGCCATTCTGGAAGTTTGCCTAGTTTTTTTGCTATGATTTTTATGTAACGATATGGTTTTGGTACTTGTTTAAAGAAGATCTTTTTTATTTCTGTGTCTTCAGAAGGTTGTGTGTTGTTAACAAATTGAGTAGTATCTATTGGTTTAAAATTAATACCATCTGTCGAGCCAAAACAACTCACTTGGGTTGGATAAAAAATCCATGATCGTTGTTCTTGTAAAAAATTTAATGTGACAAGATTTACTTGTTTTGCGCTACCTAAATCAACAGTTGCTATTAAGTCTTTGTCTTGATAACCTTGCCAAGTTCCGGTTCTAAAATCTTGTGTTCCGTAAATACCATCTATTAACGCGTTGTTTCCGCCACCATTATATTGATTTGCATATTCGGTTTCTAGATTAATTGAAATATTTGGATCTATTTTATAGAATTGGGTTTGGATAGTGGCACTTTTAATTCCGTTTTTTTCTGAATAGACTTGCAACAGTGAAGCTTTAGAGATAGTAAAGGGTTGTTGGTATGGTTTAAAACTTTGATTGTCTAGACTGTAATAAGTTGCAACTTGTTTGTCTACATTATTCAAAACAACTTCAGTTTCGCCTTTAAAGGCTATATCACCTTTTGCAATAAATGGAGCAGGAGTGATGAGGTGTTCTGTAATTTCGGTTTTAGGTACTTGGTTATCTTTTGAAGCCCAAGTAGAGGGTTGATCTGTCATTTTAAAATGAAGTGTGCCACCATTGATAATATCTGAATGATTGATAAAAGACTGATTTAGCGGACTGCCATTTAATTCTGCGGAAGCGATATAAATATTTTTAGAACTTAAATTGTCGGTCGAAATTGTGAATTGTTTACCGTTTTCTAAATTAATGGTTGCTTTTTCAAAAAGAGGTGTCCCGATAATATAGTCATTACTACCAGGTGTTACAGGGTAAAAACCTAGGCTACTAAAAATGTACCAAGCACTCATTTGACCACAATCTTCGTTACCTGAGATTCCGTCAGGATTATTTTTGTATAATTCTGTTAAAATTTGATAGACTTTTTCTTGAGTCTTGTGTGGTTTATTTACAAAATTATAAAGATAAGCCATGTGGTGACTAGGCTCGTTGCCATGTGCGTATTGCCCAATTAAGCCTGTAATATCCACTTGATGTCGTCCAGAGGTTTGGTCTTTTGCAACAAATAGCTTGTCTAAATTAGCGTCTAGTTTGTCTTTTCCGCCTAAAAGTGTCGTAAAACCAGAGACGTCTTGTGGTACGTAAAAACTGTATTGCCAAGCGTTAGCCTCAGTGTAATTAAAATTGACTTCGTAAGGATCAAAAGGTGCAAACCAGGTGTTTCTGTATCGACCTCTCATAAACTGCGTTTCGGGATCAAAACTGTTTTTATAATATTGTGCTCTTTCCGAATACGTTTTATAATCGTCTAACTTGCCTAAACTTTTTGCCATTTGAGCAATAGTCCAATCGTCATAAGCATATTCCAAGGTTTTAGAAACCGATTCGCTTTCTTCTTCCACAGGAATATAACCGAATTGCTTATAGCTTTTTAGGCCTAATTTATCTCTTGTTGTACTATGTTTCATGGCCTCAAAAGCTTTGTCGACATCATAATTATTTATGCCTTTTAAGTAGGCATCTGCTATAACTGGTACTGCGTGATAACCAATCATGCAACCTGTGTAATTGGCACTTAAGTCCCAAATTGGCATAATACCACCTTCGTTATATTTAGCAATAAAGGTGTTTATAAAATCGTTGGTTTTGTCTTGATTTATGATGGTGTATAGAGGGTGTGCTGCACGATAGGTGTCCCAAAGTGAGAAAACTGTGTAATAATCAAAATCTTTAGTGGTGTGAATTTTCATGTCCATACCACGATAACGACCATCGACATCTTGATACAAATTAGGTGCTAAAGCAACGTGATACATTGAGGTGTAAAAGTTGGTTTTGTTATCAACATCATTATCTTGAATTACAATTTTTTTTAATTGTTTTTCCCAAATATCTTGAGCTGTATTTTTTACCTTTTCAAAAGTATGTTCTCCTATTTCTTCTTTAAGGTTTTTTCTGGCACCTTCAATATCTACAGCACTAATACCTATTTTTAAATAAACAGGTTGGTTGTTTGGGTTATTGAATTTTAACGCTATTTTTTGAGCACCTTTTTGACCTTGTTGAGGTGGAGATTGGAGCACATCTGAAAAAGTATGTGATGTTTTAATAACAAAATACAGACGCTGATCTTTTGCCCAAGCTTCCGAAAAACGATAGCCTTCAATTTGCGTATCCGAAACCTTTGTAATTTTAGCATCTATAACCTTATCACGATGCAATAAATCTACAATTGCAACTTGATTTTCAGCCGAAGGAAAACTGTATTTGTGTATGCCACTACGTTTAGAAACCGTTAATTCTACATTAATATTGGTGCTATCTAAATGGACTTTGTAGTAACCAGGTTGAGCGATTTCATTATCATGAGAAAAATAAGCACGATAACCAGGTTTACCATCTGCACCATTGTTAAAATTAACCTTATTGGTTGGCATGATTAAAATATCACCATAATCCGAAACACCAGTTCCGCTTAAATGTGTGTGCGAAAAACCATAGATATAACTATCACTATAGTGGTATCCAGAACAACCATCCCAACCTTCTAGTCGTGTGTCTGGACTAAGTTGCATCATTCCAAAAGGCATAGTTGCTCCTGGATACGTGTGACCATGACCTCCAGTTCCAATAAAAGGATTAACATAGGCTATTAATGGTTTTTCTGTAGTTGTTGGTTTTTTATTTTCGGTTTTGTCATTACAGCTAGAAATGATAAAACATAGGATCAAAAACACGGTTAATTTTAGTTTCATTAGAAAGAATAGCTTTTATAAGCCTCTAATATAATTAAAAATGAAGCTTCAAAAAATTCTATGACCAGTACTTGTACTTAATATATAAACAGATTTAAAGGCTTCATTAATTTTAATTAAAACAGAAAAATAAAATAATAAATCACCTTATAACAATAAAAAGGACATGGCATAAAGAATTAAAAATCAAAACGTTTAACAAATTGCTAAGATAATTGATTGTCATATTAGTTAAATTTGTAGTCTAAACTAAGTTATGACACGTCTAATTATTATTTCACTTTTATATATATTATTAACTGTTTATGGTTTTCAGGCTATTAAGACAGTATTTAAATCAAGTTGGGTACATTATTTGTTTTTTGCAATAGCACTTGTTGTTGCCTTAAATATGGTGTATCAATTTGCATCACCATCTGAAGGTAGAGTGATATCAGGAGGTAGAGGTTATGCTATTGGTTTTTTGTTATCCTTTATGGCTTTTAATTTAGTGCTTGTTCCAATATTAATAGGAGAGGACATTATTAGATCATTTATAAGCCTATATGATAAATATTTTATTACTAAAGAATCCTTTTATCTACCCTCTAGACGTAAATTTATAAGTCAAATTGGATTAGGTCTGGCAGCAATACCATTTGCTTCGTTGCTTTATGGTATGTATCAAGGACGATACAATTATAAAGTTTTAAAATACACATTACATTTTGAAGATTTACCAGACGCGTTTGATGGCTATAAAATGACACATATTAGTGATATCCATTCTGGAAGTTTTGATAATAAAGAAAAAATTAATTACGCTGTCGATTTAGTAAACAAGCAACAAGGAGACGTCATATTGTTTACAGGAGATTTGGTTAATAATAAAGCATCCGAAATGTATGATTGGAAAGACACCTTTTCTAAGCTTACAGCAAAAGATGGTGTGTTTTCTGTATTAGGGAATCATGATTATGGTGATTACGTAGATTGGGCAACAGAGCAAGATAAACATGATAATTTAAATGAATTAAAATCTATCCAGAAAGAGATTGGTTTTGATTTATTATTAAATGAAAGTCGTTACATTGAAAAAGATGGACAAAAAATAGCATTAGTAGGTGTAGAGAATTGGGGAATAGGTGGTTTTAAAAAAGCTGGAGACTTGGATAAAGCGTCAAATAATATTGCCTCAGATGATTTTAAGGTATTGCTATCGCATGATCCTTCACATTGGGCAGAACAGGTAATAGACCATAGTAATCACTATCACTTAACGTTAAGTGGGCATACACATGGCATGCAGTTTGGAATAGAAATTCCGGGTTGGATTAAATGGAGTCCTGTTAAATGGCGTTATAAACATTGGGCAGGAATCTATAAAGAAAAAGGCCAATACATTAATGTTAATAGAGGTTTTGGTTATTTAGCTTATCCTGGACGTGTAGGAATTTGGCCAGAAATAACAGTCATAGAACTTAAAAAAGGGACGCAAATTGCTTAATTACAACTAAATGTTATATTTTAGTGACTAGTTTGAACTAAACTGAAAATCAAATGTCAAAATTTGGAGAATTAATAGATGTCGAAATTCCTGTACTGTTAGACTTTTTTACAGAATGGAATGAGCCATCAAAAGCCATGCACGCAGTTTTACGCGATGTAGCTGCAGCACTAGGTGATAAGGCAAAAGTAATAAAGATAGATGTTGACAAAAATCAAGAACTATCCGAAGCTTTACGTGTCAAAGGATTGCCAACTTTAATTATCTATAAAAATGGAGAAATGAAATGGCGTCAAAGTGGCGAACAAGATGCTAATACTTTGATAAGTATTGTACAGCAATTTGTTTAAAGCGCTTTAAACTGATAGCCTTTTTTACTAAAATACTCTAAAACTTTAGGTAGTGCGTATTGCATGTTTTTTGATGCTTTTATGCTATCATGAAATACGATAATACTTCCCGAAGTACTATTTTTTATAACATTTTGTAAGCATTGTTCTGGTGTAACTTTGACTTCCCAGTCATAAGATATAACGCTCCACATTACTATTTTATAACCTCTTTTAATTAATTGATTGGCTTGTTTACGTTTGATTTTCCCAAAAGGAGGTCTAAACAGATGCTTGTTGTCTGGATCGATTAACTGTTGCGCTTTTTCAGCATTTTCTACATAACTATTAGTATCTGTATGCCACCCTTTAAGATGGTTAAAGGTATGATTGCCTATTGTGTGACCGTCATTTAGAACAGATTTAAAAATATTTGGATACTTTTTTATATTATCTCCAATGCAAAAAAATGTTGCTTTTGCATTGTATTTTTTTAGAAGATCTAAAGTCCATTGTGTGATTTTAGGTGTAGGACCATCATCAAAAGTTAAATAAATAGTCTTAGACAAAGACGCCTTTTTCCAAATGTATTTTGGAAAAAGGCGTTGTATTAATTTTGGTGTCTTTGCAGGAAAAACAGGCATCTATTCGCTTTTTAAAACAGTATCTAATTGCTGTAAAAAATCTTTGTCTGTTGGTGCAGGATTAGTTTCTGGCTCAGGCTCGCTATCATAATATTGTTTAAACAATTCTAGATAGTTAGTAAAAGTCATAGATTCTTCTTTGGCAAATTCTCTGTCATATTCAACTAAAACATCTACTAAAGCTTTGTATCGCTCAATATCTGTAAGTATTTCAGTAAAGTTGTTATCTTGATTATTTCTAGTTAAGGTGCTGTAGTATTTTAAATTTTCTTGATATTTGGTAGCAACTTCTGTAAATAGTTGTCTGGCTTTATCTTGATTGTCAACTTCATAGTAGGCACTAATATAAGGCTCTAATAAGGTGTAATGACCATACTTATTAACAGGCATATTTTTCATAGCTATGTCTGCTATTTCTTCAGCTTTATCTAATTGATTTTCATTAATTAAATTTTCAATTAATCTTGCTAAGTTTCCTCTGTATGTAATTGAGTTTCTTCTAGTTTCTGGATCATGGTAAATTTGATCACTGCCACTATTTCCCCAATCCCAATTAACAACCTTATTATACATAAACTCTGTATCCAAGCGTCCCATATCAAATGGATTTGCTCTAGCTACAGGTGTTTTTATAGGGACTAGTTTATACACCATACCATCAAGTTGTAAGTAATCTTTCATCCAAATGTAGTCATCGTTTCCAAAAGCTCCACCTGTAAAGTATATAGGTCGTTCCCAATTGTTGCTAGCAACAATATCAAGCATTAATAGACGGTTTTTTGTTATGGCATTGTCAGTTATTGTTATGTCAACATAGTCTTCTATTAAGTCGCTATCTTTTGCTTTTACAATACCATTAGCCAAAACAGATTGTTTGTCTACTGGTACTCTGATATTTTCGACAGGAAAATAGTTAGCATTTAAAAATTGCTGAGGATATTGTGTGTAATCTTCTCCTTCTTGTTGTAAAGCATATTTAAGTTTTGTCTTTGGATCATCACTAGTTATAAAATTCATAAATGTAGCAATGTCTAAAGTGTCTTTAGATCGTAAACGTTTCATTAAATATTCTCTTGTTCCATGCTTATATTTATCGTGGGTTAAGCTAGAAGGAATAGGATCACTCTTATAAGCTTTACGCTTCATTTGATCTATATACCAATCCGTTTGAAATAAACTAGTGTTTACTACACGTACATCTGTACGATAGTTTTCAATCTCTTGGGCATACCATAAGGCAAATGTATCATTGTCACCAATGGAGAATAATATACCATTTTCTCCACAAGAATCTAAGTATTTTTTAGCCATAGCTAAAGCTGTATACTTACCTGATCTATCATGGTCATCCCAGTTTTGAGACGCCATTATAACAGGGACTAATAGTAAGCACGCTAAAGTAATAGTTGGAGCTAATACTTTGTTTGATACGTATTTTTTTAATAAATCAAAAATAGCATAGACACCAAGTCCGATCCATATTGCAAATACATAAAACGATCCTACGACTGAGTAATCACGTTCTCTCGGTTCAAAAGGTCTAACGTTGGTATATACTTGTATTGCTAATCCTGTAAATAAGAAAAATACCAAGGTAACCCAAAATAATTTTTTGTCTTTATTGAATAAGAAAAATAAGCCTATTAATCCTAAAATTAATGGGAAGAAAAAATACGTATTGCGACCTTTATTATCGGCAACATCACTTGGTAGATTGTCTTGAGATTGTCCTAAATGCCACTCATCAATAAATTTAATACCACTAATCCAATTACCATGTTGGTCATAGCGACCTTGTAAGTCATCTTGTCTACCAGTAAAATTCCACATAAAATATCTCCAATACATATAACCTAGTTGGTATTCAAATAGGTAAGAGATATTGCTAGCTAATGATGGTTTTTCAATATTGATAAATTGTCCAAATTGTTTTAAAAAGTTATGATAATCTTCATAATCAATTGCACCTTTAGCAACATCACTTTTAAAGTCAATCATAGATTGTACTAATCGATCTTCCCCTTGGTATTCTGGTTTAAGACTAAATTCCAAAAAGCCAGTAAACAGCATGTAGTTTTCAGCATTTTCTCCACTCCACATTCTTGGTAAAATAGCAGCTTGTTTAGAGTTAAAGTTTTGTTTAGCACGTTTATAATCGTTAACAATAATGTATTTACCTGCTGTTTCGTCTTTTTCGTATTTAGGTTTATCATCTACATACGGTTCGTTTTCATCTAAACCAGTGTATTGGTCAGTAAATAATGGTCCGTAAAATAAATGTGTTTCTGGATACTGTTCTAGATTATAATAAGCCAAAAGTTCTCTGGCACTAGAAGGGTTGTTTTCATTAATAACAACATTTGCATTTGCTCTAATAGGTAACATTAACCAAGTTGAAGAGCCTATTAATACAAATAGTAAGCATATAATACCTGTATTTATATGATATAATTTTTTAGCTCGTGTATATTTTAGTCCGTAGTAAAATGCTGCAATAAGCAATATTCCTGCTATTATTGAGCCAGAATTAAAAGGCAATCCTATTTGATTAACAAAAAACAATTCTAACGCACTAAAGTATCTTAATACATTTGGAAACATTAATTTAAATACAAATAACAATACAGCAACCGATACAATATTGGCTATTATAAAATTTTTAATTGTTATTGTTTTATAGTTTTTGAAATAATAGATTAAGCCAATCGCAGGAATGGTTAATAATCCCATAAAGTGAATTCCAAAAGAAAGACCTACAACAAAGGCTATTAGTATTAGCCAGCGATTACCTCTAGGTTTATGCATGTCTTTTTCCCAGCGTAAACCTAAGTAAAACATGACAGTCATTATTAAAGTAGCCATAGCATAAACTTCGGTTTCTACAGCGTTAAACCAAAATGAATCCGTGAAGGCAAAAGCTAAACTTCCTACAAAAGCACTACCCAAAATGGCAAATTGTTGTCCTTTTTCAAGTTTTTCTGGTTGTCCAATTATTTTTTCTAACAATAAAATAATTGTCCAGAACATAAATAAAATAGCAAAAGCACTAGAAACAGCGCTCATCATATTCATTAAATAACCAATTTGTGAAGGGTCTAAAGCAAACACTGAAAACACCGCTCCAAACATTTGAAATAGTGGTGCTCCTGGTGGATGTCCAACCTGTAATTTTGAAGAGGTTAAGATATATTCTCCAGCATCCCAATAACTTACGGTAGGTTCCACAGTAAGCGTGTAAGTGATAAGAGCAATTAAAAAAGCGAACCAACTAAGTATTAAGTTCCATTTTTTAAAGTTAAAAGTCATCATAAATTATAGGTTTATTATGTGTTGCGAATTTAGTAATTATTATCAAACGGACACGGTTTTTAAGTTAACGTTAAGTTTTAATTTAAATTTTTTTTAAAAAATGTTTGCGTGAATAAATAATTGTATTAAATTTGCATCCTCATTACGAGATTGGCCTATGGTGTAACTGGTAACACGTTGGTTTTTGGTACCAAAGAGTCTAGGTTCGAAACCTAGTGGGCCAACAAAAAAAAGCTTCCTTTTTTAGGAAGCTTTTTTATTTAATACCTTTTTGTTTATATCTTAAAAGTAATGACTGGTCGTTTAGCATGATTGACTAAATCTTCGCTGATGCTACCGTTTAAAAAGTGAGCAATACCTTGTCGTCCATGTGTGCTAATTCCTATTAAATCGGCATCTATTATTCTAGAAAAATTTAATATACCTTTTTCAATTGTTTCGTCGTTATATATGTTTATCGTGTAATTATCAAAAGTTGAATTGGCTATAAAATCTCTCATTCTAACTTTGGAGGCTGCTGTTGTGGTAAAGTTACTTGGTGTATTAACATTAAGTAAGTGGATTTTAGCCTCAAAAAGGTTAGCTAGTTTTACCGCTTGTACATAAGTTTCTTTGTTGTCATTTTTAAAATCTGAAGCAAACACAAATTCTTTTATATCAAAATTGTCATGTTCGTTTTTAATAACCAGAACAGGTGTGTTGGAGGTTCTAACAACTTTTTCTGTGGTAGATCCAATAAAAAGTTCTTTAAGTCCTTCTGCACCATGAGATCCCATGACAATTAAATCGACATCATGATTTTTACAGGTTTCAAGAATACCCTTAGAAATTTCATTAAAATCTACTGCTTCATGAACCGTTATGCCTTTTAAATAGTCTTTATCAAGTATTTTTTCAAATTCTTTATGTGCTAATTTCATAAAAAAAACAGCCTCAGGTAGATCAGCAGGAGTACCACCATTAGTGCTTAATTGGTTTAAAGGAAGCTCTAGCATATGTAATAATATTAATTCGCAATTATGTTTTTTTGCTAATTGAGCAGCAACTTTAACTGCATTTTCTGCTTCAGTGGAGAAGTCAGTTGGGACTAATAGTTTTTTCATAATGTTGATTTAGATGGTTAATAAAGAACTTATTATAAAGTTAGTAATAAAAAATGACTTTTAAAAAGTTATGAAAATCAATAAAATTATGTATCTTTGCAGCGTTGCAAGAGAAAAACTGAAATTGAGGGGACTAAAAGTCCCCTCTTTTTATACTTAAAAATGTTTATAAATACAGTCAAAAGTTTACTAGAGGAGGCCTTAACAGAGCGCAAAGATTTATTTTTAATAGATTTTAGTGTTAATGGAGAGAATGCTATTAATATTATTATTGATGGAGATCAAGGTGTTAAAGTTGAAGATTGCATGTTTGTTAGTCGCGCTATCGAGCATAATATTGATAGAGAAGAACATGACTTTGCATTAGAGGTTATGTCGTCTGGTGCAGCTGCTCCTTTAACATTACCAAGACAATATCCAAAACATGTTGGAAGAACTTTAGGTGTTAAGACAAGTACTGGAAATATTGAAGGTGTTTTAACCGAAGCTAATGAGGATGAAATTACTTTAGAATGGAAGGCTAGAGAGCCAAAACCAGTAGGTAAGGGTAAGGTTACAGTAAACAAAAAAGAAAATATTGCTTACAAAGATATTGTAGAAGCAAAAGTTATAATAAAATTTTAATTCAAATAGAGTTATGGAAAATATAGCGTTAATTGAATCTTTTTCAGAATTCAAAGACGATAAATTAATAGATCGTGTCACCTTAATGGCTATTTTGGAAGATGTATTTAGAAATGCATTGAAGAAAAAATTTGGAGATGACGATAATTTTGATATTATTATAAACCCAGATAAAGGAGATTTAGAGATTTGGAGAAATCGTGTTGTTGTTGCAGATGGTGAAGTTGAAGAACCTAATCAAGAAATCTCGTTAACAGCAGCAAGAAAAATCGAGCCAGATTTTGAAGTTGGAGAGGATGTGTCTGAAGAGGTTAAATTAATAGATTTAGGTCGTCGTGCAATTTTAGCATTGCGTCAAAATTTAATTTCTAAAATTCATGAACACGATAATACTAACGTATTTAAGCAGTTCCAAGAATTAGTTGGAGATTTATATACAGCAGAAGTACATCATATTCGTCACAGAGCTGTAATTTTGTTAGATGATGAAGGAAACGAAATCATATTACCAAAAGATAAGCAAATTCCTTCTGACTTTTTTAGAAAAGGAGATAATGTAAAAGGTGTTATTGATAGTGTTGAGCTTAAAGGTAATAAGCCAACAATTATAATGTCCAGAACATCACCAAAGTTCTTAGAAAAACTTTTTGAATCAGAAATACCAGAAGTATTTGATGGTTTAATTACAATTAAAAATGTAGTTCGTATTCCTGGAGAAAAAGCTAAAGTAGCGGTTGACTCTTACGACGATAGAATTGATCCTGTTGGAGCATGTGTCGGAATGAAAGGATCGCGTATACATGGTATTGTTCGTGAATTAGGTAATGAAAACATTGATGTAATCAATTACACTAACAACTTACAATTGTATATTACCAGAGCTTTAAGTCCTGCAAGAGTAACTTCAATCAAGATTGATGAAGAAAACAAACGTGCAGAAGCAATCTTAAAGCCAGAAGAAGTAAGTAAAGCAATTGGTAGAGGTGGACATAACATTAGATTAGCTGGTCAATTAACAGGTTACGAAATTGACGTGTTAAGAGAAGGAGCTGAGGAAGATGTAGAGTTAAGAGAATTCTCTGATGAAATAGAGGATTGGATTATCAAAGAATTTAGTAAAGCAGGTCTAGATACAGCAAAAAGTATTTTAGAGCAAGATGTGGCAGATCTAGTCAAAAGAACTGACTTAGAAGAAGAAACAATTTTAGATGTTATTAGAATTCTTAAGGAAGAGTTCGAAGATTAACATATATTTGAAAAAAAGAAATTAGGTTAAAGGCAATTTATGGCTGAAACAATTAGATTAAATAAGGTATTACGTGAGCTTAACATCTCTCTTGATCGCGCTGTAGAATTTTTAGATTCTAAGGGTGTAGAGGTTGAGAAGCGTCCGACTACCAAAATTTCAGAGGAAACGTACAGTATTCTTTCAAATGAATTTCAAAAAGATGCTAGCAAAAAAATGGCGTCTCAAGAAGTTAACGAAGCAAAGAATAAAGAAAAAGAAGAGCTGCGTATCAAACGCGAAAAGGAGTTAGAAGAAAAGCAAAAAGCAGAAGAAGCTGTTAAGGCAGCTAAAGCTGCTCAGCTCAAAAAAGAGGAAGAAGTTATCAAAGCTTCTAAGGCGCTTTCTGGACCTAAAACTGTTGGCAAAATAGATTTAGATTCGGGTAAAAAAGTAGCTAAAAAGGAAGAAGTAGTTCCTGAGCCTAAAAAAGAGCCTGTTAAAGTTGAGAAAACTCCAGAAGCTAAAGAAACGCCTAAGGTAGAAACTAAAGTTGAAGCTAAGACAGAATCTAAACCGGATTCTAAAGTAGTAGCTAAGCCTGCTATTACGCCTAAAAAGGAAGTCGCTAAGCCACAGGAAGAAGAGAAACCTCAAGAGCCTGTTGAAGAGACTTTAAAAACTAAGTATACTAAACTTTCTGGTCCTAAAATTGCAGGAGAGAAAATTGATTTATCTCAGTTTAACAAGCCTAAAAAGAAAAAAGAAGATCCTAAAAAAGATGATAACGCAAATAAAAAGAAGCGTCGTCGTATATCTAAACCAGGAGATAATAGAACGTCTTCATCACCTTCAAGAGGTGGTAACGACAGATACAAAGGTAAAAAACCAGGTGGTCGTAAATCAGGAGGTCCTGTTGTAAAGGCAGAACCAAGTGAGGAAGAAGTACAAAGACAAGTACGTGAAACTTTAGAAAAATTACAAGGTAAATCTTCTAAAGGTAAAGGTGCTAAGTACAGAAGAGAGAAAAGAGATCAACATAGAGAGCAATCAGAAATTGATCAACAAATAGAAGCTGCAGAAAGCAAAATACTTAAAGTTACAGAGTTTGTTACAGCAAACGAAATAGCTACGATGATGGATGTTCAAGTAACACAAATTATCTCAGCGTGTATGTCTTTAGGGATGATGGTAACAATGAATCAGCGTTTAGATGCTGAAACTATTGCGATCGTTGCAGAAGAGTTTGGATATAAAACAGAATTTGTTACTGCTGATATTGATGTTTCAATAGAAGACGTTGCAGATAAGCCAGAAGATTTAGAGCCACGTGCACCAATCGTAACCGTTATGGGACACGTAGATCATGGTAAAACGTCTCTATTAGATTACATTCGTAAAGAAAATGTAATTGCAGGAGAGTCTGGAGGTATTACGCAGCATATTGGTGCTTACGGTGTACAATTAGATAATGGTCAAAAAATAGCATTCTTAGATACACCAGGTCACGAAGCCTTTACAGCGATGCGTGCTCGTGGTGCTCAAGTTACAGATATTGCTATTATTGTAGCAGCAGCGGATGATGATATTATGCCTCAAACAAAAGAAGCAATATCTCATGCACAAGCAGCAGGTGTACCAATTGTGTTTGCCATAAACAAGATTGATAAGCCACACGCTAATCCAGAAAAAATTAAAGAAGGTTTAGCACAAATGAATTTACTTGTAGAAGATTGGGGTGGAAAAATCCAGTCTCATGATATCTCTGCAAAAGTAGGTACAGGTGTTAAAGAATTATTAGAAAAGGTATTACTTGAGGCAGAATTATTAGAGCTTAAAGCTAATCCAAATAAACCAGCAGTAGGAACCGTAGTTGAGGCCTTTTTAGATAAAGGTAGAGGTTATGTATCTACAGTATTAGTTCAAGCTGGTACTTTGCGTGTAGGTGATTATGTACTTGCAGGTAAAAATAGTGGTAAAGTTAAAGCGATGCAAGATGAGCGTGGTCATGATGTACAGGAAGCTGGACCATCAACACCAGTATCTGTATTAGGTTTAGACGGAGCACCTCAAGCAGGTGATAAGTTTAACGTATTTGCAGATGAGCGTGAAGCTAAGCAAATTGCAACTAAGCGTACACAATTACAACGTGAACAAGATGTAAGAACAACTAAAACATTAACGCTAGCCGAAATTGGACGTCGTATTGCTTTAGGTACGTTTAAAGAGCTTAATATTATCCTTAAAGGAGATGTGGATGGTTCTGTTGAAGCATTAACTGACTCGTTCCAGAAGCTGTCTACAGAAGAAATTCAAGTAAATATTCTGCATAAAGGTGTAGGTGCTATTACTGAAAGTGATGTATTACTTGCAACAGCTTCAGATGCCATTATTATTGGATTTAACGTGCGTCCTGTTGGAAATGCACGTACGATTGCAGATAGAGAAGAAGTCGATATTAGAACATATTCTATTATTTATGACGCCATAAATGATCTTAAAGACGCAATGGAAGGTATGTTATCTCCAGAGGTTAAAGAAGAGATTACAGGTACTGCTGAAATTAGAGAAATATTTAAAGTTTCTAAAGTTGGTACTATTGCAGGTTGTATGGTAATGAATGGTAAAATATTTAGAAACTCTCAAATACGTTTAATACGCGATGGAGTTGTAACTTACACAGGTGTTTTAGACTCGCTTAAGCGATTTAAAGATGATGCCAAAGAAGTCTCTAAAGGATACGATTGTGGTATGCAAATTAAGAACTACAATGACATTAACATTGGAGATGTTATTGAAGCTTTCCATGAAGTAGAAGTTAAGAAAAAACTTAAATAAATTTAAGTTTAGTTATAAAAAAAAGCGATTCATTTGAATCGCTTTTTTTATGTTTTAAAACTAACTAATTTTAGTCCTTTTCTTTTTTTGGTTTAAATATAAAGGCATCACTAAATTTCTTCTGTACATCTACTAAAGCTCTTTCTGCTTCTAGACGTGTTCTAAAACTACCTACCCATACTTTATAGTTAGGAGTCTCAAAAACAAGTTGAGAACTTATGTTTCCATTGCTATTTCCAAACTTAGATCTCATGCTTTCTGCACTACCTAAATTTCCTGAATATATCTGTATTTTATAGCGATCACTATTTTTATCATCTTTATTCATTTCCTTTTTTATATCTAATAATTTAGAGATAGCAGGATCTTCATTAAGGACTACTGTTCCGCTTTGTGCCATACTAAATGCTGAAAAACATATTGTAATTAAGGAAGTTAAGCAAATGGCTTTAAATTGTGTTTTTTTCATTTTTAATAGTATTTATTGCAAATGTAAATGTATTAAACTAAAAAGTAACTCAATTTATTATTTAGAATTTATCTAAATTAGCAATTAAGACTTCTTTAAGATTTTAAAAATCGACTTTAAGTATTACTTTTGCGTAACGTTTTTCTAACTGTATTCAATATGCAGCAATGAAAAAATCATACCAAAGTTTAGAAGTAAATTCAATATATAATATGAAACAGGTGATTCACCGTAAGTTAAGTAGTAACTATCTTCGTTTAAGCTTAATTTTTTTACTAGCATTCTCAACCTCAATGTTCGCTCAAGAAGGCGACGCAGTTGCAGGTAAATCTTTATTTAACGCCAATTGTATAGCTTGTCATAAGCTAGACAAAAAAATGACTGGTCCTGCTTTACGTAAAGTGGAATCTCGTTTAGCTGAAACTGAAGGTTTAGATAGAGAATGGTTGTACAAATGGATAAAAAATAGTGCAGGACTTATTAAATCTGGAGATGCGTATGCAAACAAGATTTATAATGAGTACAATGGTGCTGCAATGAGTGCGTTTCCTACTCTTACTAATGCTGACATTGATAATATCTTAGCGTATACTGCTACAGAGCCAACTGCTGCTCCTGTGGCTGCAGGTGACCCTACTGTTTCTGGATCGTCTAATGCGACTTCTGAAGGAGGTATTTCTAATAAAATAATTTTAGGAGCATTAGGTGTTTTATTCGCATTGTTAGCTGGTGCTTTATTTTTAGTTAACAAGACACTTCGTAATTTTGCTGAGGCAAAAGGTGTTGAGTTGTCTGAGACTACAAAGCGTACACCAATTTGGAAGGCATTTGTTCAAAATCAATTTTTAGTTTTAGTTTCAGTAGTCGTATTATTGTTATCTAGTGCTTATTTTGTTTACGGTTTCTTTATGCAAGTTGGAGTTAATCAAGGATATGAGCCAATTCAGCCTATACATTATTCACATAGAATTCACGCAGGTGAAAATGGTATTGATTGTAAATACTGTCACTCTTCTGCTAGAGTTAGTAAGCATTCAGGTATACCTTCATTAAATGTTTGTATGAATTGTCATAAATCTATTTATGAAGTTGCTGCCGAAACGCAAGCTGAAGGATTGTCAGAATATGGAGTGGATTACAATGCTGAAATCAAAAAACTTTATAATGCAGTTGGTTGGGATGATGCAGAACAAAAGTACACAGGAAAAACAGCTCCAGTAAAATGGATCCAAATTCATAAATTACCAGACTTCGCTTATTTTAATCACTCACAACACGTAGTTGTAGGAGGTGTTGAGTGTCAAACATGTCATGGACCTGTTGAAGAAATGGAAATTATGTATCAACATGCACCTTTAACAATGGGATGGTGTATTAACTGCCACAGAGAAACAGATGTGAAAGTTAAAGACAATGCATATTACACTAAAATCCATGAGCAACTATACAAAAAGTATGGTAAGGATAATTTTACTGCAGCTCAAATGGGAGGTTTAGAATGTGGTAAGTGTCATTACTAAAAACAAGATTTTTATTTTCCTTTAAAATGGAAAACCTTAAAATAATTAATAAAGAAATAAATTCAATTATATAATATGTCATCAAACAAGAAATACTGGAAAAGTGTTGAGGAGCTAAAAGATAGCTCTATTGTTGAGACGCTAAAACAAAACGAATTTGTTCAAGAAATTCCTACTGATGAGTTCTTAGGTGATAAGGATACATTAGAGGCTTCTTCAACAACACGTCGTGATTTCTTAAAGTATGTTGGTTTTAGTACAGCAGCTGCTTCTTTAGCAGCCTGTGAAGGACCAGTCGTTAAGTCAATACCTTATGTAGTACAACCAGACAGAATTGTTCCTGGTGTTGCTAATTATTACGCAACAACTATTGCTAATGGTTTTGATTTTGCAAGTGTTTTAGTTAAGACTCGAGAAGGTCGTCCAATTAAGATTGAAAACAATACTTTAGCTGCTACTAATGGTAGTGCCAATGCTAGAGTTAATGCTTCGGTTTTAGACTTATATGATAGTACTAGAGTGCAAGGACCAAAAAAAGGTGGTGCCTCTATTTCTTGGTCAGATTTCGAATCTGAAACGACAACAGCATTAAATAATATAAAGAATTCTGGAAAGCAAATTGTTTTGTTAACTCAAACGTATGCAAGTCCTTCAACCTCAAAATTAGTTGCAGAATTTACTGAAAAATATGGTAACATAAATCATGTCGTTTATGATGCTATTTCAGAGTCAGCAGCTTTAGATGCTTACCAAGCAATGTATGGTGAGCGTGGTTTAGCTAATTATGACTTCTCTAAAGCAATGACTATTGTTTCAGTAGGAGCAGATTTTCTAGGTGATTGGCAAGGTGGAGGTTTTGACTCTGCTTATGCTAAAGGACGTATACCACTAGATGGTAAAATGTCTCGTCATATTCAGTTTGAGGCTAATATGTCTCTTTCTGGTGCTAATGCAGATAAGCGTGTACCTTTAACACCTTCTCAGCAAAAACTTGCTTTGGCACAATTGCACAGTTTAATCGTTGGTGGATCTGTAAATGCTAACGCTTTACCTGCTAAGATTAAAGAAGCAGTTCAAAAAGCAGCTTCTGAGTTAATTAAAGCTGGTAGCAATGGTGTATTAGTTACAGGTATTCAAGATGTGAATGCTCAAACTGTTGCTTTAGAAATTAATAAAAAACTAGGTAGTAAGGCTTTTGATCCTAAAACACCTATAAAAACACGACAAGGAAATAATAAATCAGTACAAACTTTAATATCTGACATGAAAGCAGGTAAGGTTGGTGCTATTATTATGAGTGGTGTTAACCCAATGTATACTTTAGCTAACGCTTCTGAATTTGCAGAGGGAATTAAAAATACAAGTTTATCTGTTGCTTTCACTTCTAAAGAAGATGAGTCTGCTTCAGTTGCACAATATATAGCAGCAACGCCTCATTATTTAGAGTCTTGGGGTGATGTTGAATTAAAGAAGGGTCACTTTGCGTTAATGCAACCAACAATCAGACCTTTATTTGATACAAGACAATTTCAAGATATTTTATTAAAATGGAACGACAATAGTAGTTCATTAAATGATTATATTAAAGCAACTTGGAAAGAGACTATTCTTAATGGTAGTTCTTATAACCAAGCTTTACATGATGGGTCATTTGTTAGTTCAATGCCAGTTGTTGAAGAAGTAACTGAAGAGATTGCTCAGGATGAATTACCTGCTAGCGATGCAGCAAGAGCATTAGCTTCAAGTGTAAAAACTAGTGGTACAGAATTAACATTATATTCTAAAGTTGGAATGGGTGATGGTCAACAGGCCAACAACCCTTGGTTACAAGAGTTTCCTGATCCAATTACTAGAACATCATGGGATAACTATTTAACGGTTTCTAAATCTGATGCTCAAGCTTGGAATATTATCAATGAAAATGATTCTACAGGAGCTTTAAATGGTAGCTACGTTAACCTTAAGTTAGGTAGTACTACTTTATCTAATGTTCCAGTAATCATTCAACCAGGACAAGCAAAGGGATCTGTTGGTTTAGCATTTGGATATGGTAGATCTGCTGGTCTTAAAGATGAAATGAAAACAGGTGTAAATGCTTTTACACTTTATAAAGAATTTAATACTGTTCAAAGCGTATCTATTGAGCCTGCAACTGGAATGCATGAATTTGCATGTGTACAGTTACAAAACACATTGATGGGTCGTGGTGATATCATAAAAGAAACGACATTAGAGATTTTTAATACTAAAGATAAGCACTATTGGAATGAAGTTCCTATGGTATCTTTAAATCACCAAGAAACTCCGGTTACATCTCCTGAGGTTGATTTATGGGATGAATTTGACCGTTCAATTGGACATCATTTTAATCTATCAATTGACTTAAATGCTTGTACAGGTTGTGGAGCATGTGTTATTGCATGTCATGCTGAAAACAACGTACCAGTAGTTGGTAAAGAAGAAATTAGACGTAGTCGTGATATGCATTGGTTACGTATTGATAGATATTACTCATCAGAAGATACATTTGCTGAAGATGATGCTAAAAAAGAAGGATTCTCTGGTTTATTTGGAGATAATGGTTCTTTAGGAGGTTTTGGAGAATTAGAAGATCCTGCAGATAATCCACAAGTAGCATTCCAACCAGTAATGTGTCAACATTGTAATCATGCTCCATGTGAGACTGTATGTCCTGTTGCTGCTACAGCACACGGTAGACAAGGTCAAAACCATATGGCATACAACAGATGTGTGGGTACAAGATATTGTGCAAACAACTGTCCGTATAAAGTAAGACGTTTTAACTGGTTCTTATATAACGGAAATGACGAGTTTGATTACCACATGAATAATGACTTAGGTCGTATGGTAATTAATCCTGATGTTACTGTTCGTTCTCGTGGTGTAATGGAAAAATGTTCTATGTGTATTCAAAAAACACAAAAGACTATTCTTGACGCTAAGCGCGATGGACGTGAGATTAAAGACGGAGAATTCCAAACAGCTTGTTCAGCTGCATGTAGTAGTGGAGCAATGATATTTGGAGATATTAACGATAAGGAAAGTAAAGTTGCAAAACTTTTAAAAGACGATCGTATGTATCACTTATTAGAAAGTGTTGGTACTAAACCTAATGTTCAGTATCATACTAAAGTGAGAAACACGAAAGAAGCATAAAAAGATTAATTAATAAACAATTATAAAGGATTATGGCGTCTCATTACGAAGCACCTATTAGAAGACCTTTGGTTACAGGTGAGAAATCTTACCACGATGTAACTGTAGATATCGCAGCACCTGTAGAGGGTAAGGCTAACAAACAGTGGTGGATTGTATTCTCTATCGCACTTGTAGCTTTTCTTTGGGGAATAGGTTGTATTATATACACCGTTTCTACTGGAATCGGAACTTGGGGTCTAAACAGAACAGTAAACTGGGCTTGGGATATTACTAACTTCGTTTGGTGGGTTGGTATTGGTCACGCAGGAACATTAATTTCTGCAGTACTTTTATTATTCCGTCAAAAATGGAGAATGGCAATTAACCGTTCTGCAGAAGCAATGACAATTTTCTCGGTAGTTCAAGCTGGTTTATTTCCAATCATCCACATGGGTCGTCCATGGTTAGCGTATTGGGTGTTACCTATTCCTAATCAATTTGGTTCGTTATGGGTAAACTTTAACTCACCATTGCTTTGGGATGTATTTGCGATTTCAACGTATTTATCGGTTTCATTGGTTTTCTGGTGGACTGGATTATTACCTGATTTTGCAATGTTACGTGATAGAGCTATCAAACCTTTCCAAAAGAAAATTTATAGCTTATTAAGTTTTGGTTGGACAGGTCGTGCTAAAGATTGGCAACGTTTTGAAGAGGTTTCTCTTGTACTTGCTGGTTTAGCAACTCCTTTAGTACTTTCAGTACACACTATTGTATCTTTTGACTTTGCAACATCTGTTATACCTGGTTGGCATACAACAATCTTTCCTCCATATTTTGTGGCAGGAGCGATTTTCTCAGGATTTGCTATGGTAAACACTTTACTTATCATCATGAGAAAGGTATGTAACTTAGAAGACTACATTACAGTGCAACATATAGAGTTAATGAATATTGTAATCATGCTTACAGGATCTATCGTGGGTGTGGCTTACATAACTGAGTTGTTTGTTGCTTGGTATTCTGGTGTAGAATATGAACAATATGCATTCTTGAACAGAGCAACTGGTCCTTATGCTTGGGCCTATTGGATGATGATGAGCTGTAACGTATTTTCACCACAGTTTATGTGGTTTAAAAAACTACGTACAAGTATCATGTTTTCTTTCTTTATCTCGATTGTAGTAAACATAGGTATGTGGTTTGAACGTTTTGTAATTATCGTAACATCTTTACACAGGGATTATTTACCTTCTTCTTGGACGATGTTCTCACCAACATTTGTCGATATTGGAATTTTTATTGGAACAATTGGTTTCTTCTTCGTACTTTTCTTATTGTATTCTAGAACATTCCCAGTAATAGCTCAAGCAGAAGTTAAAACTATATTGAAATCTTCTGGGCAACGTTACAAAAACATCAGAGAAAGAGGAGATAGCTTAGTAGGTACTGGATCAGATGCCAGAACTTCTGAGGTTAATAATAACGAATCAAAAAACTTAAAGTAGCATATGGAAGCTTCAAAAGTAATTCACGCTATTTATAACGATGACGATGTGTTAATGAATGCAGTTAAAAAAGTTAAAGCTGCAAAACATCAAATCGAAGAAATATATACACCTTTTCCTGTCCATGGACTTGATAAGGCGATGGGATTAGCACCAACACGTTTAGCTATATGTGCATTTTTGTACGGTTGTGTTGGTTTAACAGTAGCAGTTTTAATGATGAATTTCATTATGATTGAAGATTGGCCTCAAGATATTGGTGGAAAACCTAGTTTTAGTTACCTAGAAAACATGCCAGCTTTTGTACCAATTATGTTTGAGCTTACAGTGTTTTTTGCAGCCCATTTAATGGTTATAACGTTTTATTTAAGAAGTAAAATGTGGCCTTTTAAAAAAGCTGAAAATCCAGATCCTAGAACAACTGATGACCATTTCTTAATGGAACTTCCGATTCATAACAATGAAGTTGAATTGCAAAGTCTATTATCACAAACAGGAGCAGTTGAAATTAACGTAGTAGATAAAGCACATTAATTAGATAGAATGAAACATTTAATTAAAATATCAATAATAGCCTTAATTGCAATCTCGTTTACTTCTTGTAATAAGAGTTCTCGTCCAAATTATCAATACATGCCAAACATGTATGAGTCTGTGGCGTACGATGCTTACCAAGAGTCAGATGCTTTTGCAAACGGAGTTGAAGCCCAATTACCTGTAGATGGTACTATACCTAGAGGTTATACACCTTTTGAGTATACAAATGACATTGCTGGTTATGATTTAGCTAAAGCTGAACTTAAATCGCCTTTAGATTCTACTCAATTTGATGAGCCAAGAGCTAAAGAATTATACAACATTTATTGTGGTATATGTCATGGTAACAAAGGTGACGGTAAAGGTAATTTGGTTAAAAGAGAGAAAATTCTTGGAGTACCAAGTTATGACGATGTAGGTAGAGCTATTAATACAGGTAGTATTTATCATGTAATGTATTATGGTAAAAACTCAATGGGATCTTACGCTAACTTTTTAAGCGAGGAAGAACGTTGGCAAGTTGTTGCCTATGTTGAGAAATTAAAGGCAGACTTAGAAAAATAAGATTTAGATAAAGTTTATATATAGATATGTACACACTTTCAAATAGACTAAAATTAGTTTCACTAATCCTAATCATTGTAGGAGCGGGATTATGGGGAACAGGTTATTACTCGTCTCATCACGTTACTTTAGATAACGTTAAAACGATGCTAGCAGAAGAAGCAAGTCATGGTTCTCATGGTGATAGCCATGCAACCATTACTGATACTCATGAAGTTGAGGCTCACGTTAATACAGATGCTCATGGTGAAGAGGCTTCGCATGCTGAAGCAGATGCACATCATGGAGATGAGCATGCAGAACATGTAATGCATCAAATTCATAATAGACCTTATTCAGCGCTTTATGTTGCTGCATTTTTCTTTATGATGATTGCTTTAGGTGCTCTAGCATTTTATGCAATTCAGTTTGCTGCACAAGCAGGTTGGTCTCCTTTATTATTTAGAGTAATGGAAGGTATTACTTACTATGTATTACCTGGAGCATTAATTGTTGTTGCTATAGCTGTTTGGGCTGGTGATCATATATTTATTTGGATGGATCCGGAAATGGTGAATCCAGAGAGCGATAAGTTTGATAAATTAGTAGCTGGTAAGTCAGCTTGGTTAAATACAACAGGTTTTGTTATTAGAGCTTTGGTTTTTATTGGTGGATGGTCTCTATATAGATTTTTTGCTCGTAAATTTTCATTAGCGCAAGATCAAGCTCCTGAAGGTGATAGAAGTAACTTTAAAAAATCATTTCGTATTGCTGCAGCATTTTTAGTATTCTTTATTTATACTGAGTCGATGATGTCATGGGATTGGATTATGAGTGTAGATCCTCACTGGTTCTCAACATTATTTGGATGGTATGTATTCGCAGGAATGATGGTTTGTGCTGTTACAGTTATGGCAATGATTACTATCTACTTAAAATCTAAAGGATTATTACAACAAGTTAACGATAGTCATATTCATGATTTAGCTAAGTTTATGTTTGGGTTTAGTATTTTCTGGACATACCTATGGTTTTCTCAATTTATGTTAATTTGGTACTCAAACATTCCAGAAGAAGTAACTTACTTTGTAACTAGAATTGAAGATTATAACCTTCCTTTCTTCGGAATGATAGCTATGAATTTCCTATTCCCTCTTTTACTATTAATGAATAGTGACTATAAGCGTATTCCTTGGTTTGTAATTATGGCTGGAGTTGTAATTTTAGCAGGACACTATATTGATATATTCAACATGATTATGCCAGCTACGGTTGGAGACAGATGGTTTATTGGTATGCCTGAAATAGGAGCAATTTTATTGTTCGCTGGTTTATTTATGTTTATTGTGTTTTATGCAATATCTAAACAACCTCTAATCGCTAAAGGAAATCCGTTCATCAAAGAGAGTGAACATTTCCATTATTAATAAAAAATAAAATAAAGAAGAACGATAACAATGACGACTTTCTTATCAATTTTAGTTTTAGTATTTATTTTCGTTGCAATCTGGCAAATGGTTAAAATCTTTGATTTGACGCAAGCAGGTAAAACAAACGATAATAATCAAGTAGCAAATGATAACGATAACCGTATAAACGGTTACTTAATGATAGGTTTTTTAATCTTCATTTATGTTATTACAATAGTATGTTTTGTTAAATGGGGAGACTTACCTTTAATGTCTAATTCTGCCTCAGAGCATGGACCTGGTATTGATAGCTTAATGATCATTTCTATGATTGTTATCTTCTTTGTTCAAACAATTACTCAGTTTTTGCTTCATTATTTCGCTTTTAAATACAGAGGTGAAAAAGGTAAAAAAGCTTTGTTTTATGCTGACAATAATAAATTAGAGGCTATATGGACTATTATACCTGTAATTGTATTGGCAGGTTTAATTATTCAAGGATTATTTACTTGGACAAGTATCATGAATATTGATGAAGAATCAGACCCTATGATTGTTGAATTATACGCGCAACAGTTTAATTGGAAAGCTAGATATTCTGGTCCTGATAATGCTTTAGGTAAAGCTAATGTTAGATTGATTGATATTAATAGGGCTAATGAATTAGGTGTGGATGAGTCTGACCCTAATGCTCAAGATGATGTAATTGTTAAAGAGTTACATTTAGTAGTAGGAAAACCTGTTTTATTTAAAATGCGTTCTCAAGATGTATTACACTCTGCTTACATGCCTCACTTTAGAGCTCAGATGAACTGTGTTCCTGGTATGATTACTCAGTTTGGTTTTACTCCTTCTAAAACTACTGCTGAAATGCGTGAAACGCAAGAAATTCAAGATAAAGTAGCTAATATCAACAAAATCAGAACAGAGAAGAGTCAATCTTTAATTGCTGAGGGTAAAGAAGGTTTAGAGCCTTATGAGTTTGATTATTTACTATTATGTAACAAGATTTGTGGAACGTCTCACTATAACATGCAAATGAAAATTATAGTGGAAACACAAGAGGAGTATGATGAGTGGATGAAAGAGCAAAAGCTTTTTGTAGATTCATTAGTAAAAAATTAAATAACAAGAAATTAAATTTAAAGATTTTAGATTATGTCAGCACACGTAGAAGAACATGGACATGACGATCATGGTCATCATCATAAAGAAACATTCATAACTAAGTATATATTTAGTCAAGATCATAAAATGATTGCCAAGCAGTATCTTATTACTGGGCTTATCATGGGAATCATAGCAGTAGTAATGTCAATCATGATGCGTATGCAAATTGCTTGGCCTGAAGAATCAAATCCATTATTTAAAGCTTTATTAGGTAAATGGGCTCCAGATGGTGTAATGAGTGCGGATATTTATCTTGCATTAGTAACTATCCATGGTACTATAATGGTTTTCTTTGTACTTACAGCAGGACTTAGTGGTACTTTTAGTAATTTACTTATTCCATTGCAAATTGGAGCAAGAGATATGGCATCAGGTTTTTTAAACATGGTTTCATATTGGTTATTCTTTACTTCAAGTGTTATTATGGTATGTTCTTTCTTTGTTGAAGCTGGACCAGCTGCAGCAGGATGGACAATTTACCCACCTTTAAGTGCACTGCCAATGGCTCAAGGAGGTTCTGGATTAGGTATGACAATGTGGTTAGTTTCTATGGCTATATTTATCGCTTCTTCTTTATTAGGTTCTTTAAATTATGTAGTTACAGTTATTAATTTACGTACTAAGGGTATGTCTATGACAAGATTACCTTTAACAATTTGGGCATTTTTTGTAACAGCAATAATTGGTGTTATTTCATTCCCAGTATTACTATCTGCAGCATTATTATTGATAATGGATAGAAGTTTTGGTACATCATTCTTCTTATCAGATATATTTATTCAAGGTGAAGTATTACATTACCAAGGTGGTTCTCCTGTTTTATTTGAGCACCTATTTTGGTTCTTAGGTCACCCAGAAGTATATATTGTATTATTACCAGCATTAGGTATTACTTCAGAAATTATCGCAACCAACTCACGTAAGCCTATTTTTGGTTATCGTGCAATGGTAGCTTCAATTTTAGCAATTGCATTTTTATCTACAATTGTTTGGGGTCACCATATGTTTATTTCAGGAATGAATCCATTTTTAGGATCTGTATTTACATTTACAACGCTTTTAATTGCTATACCATCAGCGGTAAAAGCATTTAATTACATAACCACTTTATGGAAGGGTAATCTTCAAATGAATCCAGCAATGTTGTTTTCTATTGGGTTAGTTTCTACTTTCATAACAGGTGGATTAACTGGAATTATCTTAGGAGATAGTGCATTAGATATTAACGTACATGATACTTACTTTGTAGTAGCTCACTTCCACTTAGTGATGGGTATTTCTGCACTTTACGGTTTCTTTGCAGGTGTTTATCATTGGTTCCCTAAAATGTTTGGACGTATGTTAAACAAAAATTTAGGATATGTACACTTTTGGATAACTGCGGTATGTGCTTATGGAGTATTTTTTCCAATGCATTTTATAGGTATGGCTGGTTTACCAAGACGTTACTATACAAACACTAACTTTCCTTTGTTTGATGATTTAGCTAGTGTAAACGTTGTTATTACTTTATTTGCTATTATTGGTAGTATTTTCCAAATCGTATTTATCTACAATTTCTTTTCAAGTATATTTTACGGTAAGAAAGCTGTTCAAAATCCATGGAGATCTAATACTCTAGAATGGACTACACCAGTAGAACATGTACATGGTAACTGGCCAGGTGCTATACCAGAAGTTCACAGATGGGCTTATGACTATAGCAAACCAGGACATGACGATGATTTTGTTCCGCAAATTATTCCTTTAAAAGAAGGAGAAGAAGAATTACAACACTAGATTTTAAATCTAATATCATATTGAAAAGCCTTTCTGTAAAAACAGAAAGGCTTTTTCTTTATATTTGCTTATATTATTCCTTAGCTTTATTTAAGCTATATAATTTATAAGTTTACCGCTTTTGCGGAACATTAACATGAACGATAACCTTGACCCAACTAGCGATAATTTTACTCCAGAAGAGTTTGATGTCGAAAAACAATTAAGACCTCTATCTTTTGAAGATTTTACAGGTCAAGATCAGGTATTAGAAAATCTTCAAATCTTTGTTCAAGCAGCTGTAGGTCGTGATGAAGCGTTAGATCACACATTATTTCATGGTCCTCCAGGACTTGGTAAAACTACTTTAGCAAACATATTAGCAAATGAGTTAGGTGTTGGTATTAAAGTTACCTCAGGTCCTGTATTGGATAAGCCAGGAGACTTAGCAGGTTTATTAACCAATCTAGATGAAAGAGATGTCCTTTTTATAGACGAAATTCATCGTTTAAGTCCTATTGTAGAAGAGTATTTATATTCTGCAATGGAAGACTATAAGATCGATATTATGATTGAGTCTGGCCCAAATGCAAGAACGGTTCAAATTAACCTAAACCCATTTACACTTGTTGGTGCGACAACCAGATCAGGTTTATTGACAGCTCCTATGCGAGCAAGGTTTGGTATACAAAGCAGATTACAATATTATAATACAGAATTACTAACTACTATCATACAACGTAGTTCAGATATATTAAATGTTCCAATATCTATGGAAGCAGCAATTGAGATAGCAGGTCGTAGTCGTGGTACACCTAGAATTGCTAATGCACTGCTGCGTAGAGTCCGTGATTTTGCTCAAATAAAAGGTAATGGAAGTATCGATATTAAAATTGCAAAGTATAGCTTAGAAGCGCTTAATGTTGATGCCTATGGTTTGGATGAGATGGATAATAAAATTCTATCTACTATAATAGAAAAGTTTAAGGGAGGACCAGTTGGTATTAGTACTATTGCGACTGCAGTTAGTGAGAGTACTGAGACTATTGAGGAGGTTTACGAACCTTTTTTAATACAACAAGGTTTTATAATGCGTACACCAAGAGGTCGTGAGGTCACAGAGTTGGCTTACAAACATTTAGGAAAAATTAAAGGTCCAATTCAAGGAGGTTTGTTTTAATAAACTTTGATGTTAAACACTAAAACTTTGGACATATATAATAATCTCTTATTTAGATAAATGAAAAAGATTCCAGAAGTTTCATTATTAAAATTTATTAAGCATTCATTAGAGATTCTTAAAAATCCGTTGCCTTTTCATAATAAAAACTTTCAAGCGTTAGGTGATGTGTTTAAACTTAATGTAGGTTTTAATACTAAGATATACTTTTGTAGAGACGCTGCTTTTGCGCAGTATGTGCTTCAAAAAAATCAAAAAAACTATACAAAATCAAAAATTCAAACTGAAGATTTAGTAAAATATGTAGGAGAAGGTCTTTTAACGTCTGAAGGCGAAAAATGGAAAAAACAACGTAAGATGATGCAGCCAGCTTTTCATAAAAAGCAATTGCAAAATTTGCTTGATGGTATGCAGCAGACGATTATTTCAGAATTTAATAAGATTGAAAGTAATAAAACCATAGATCTTTTTCCAATTCTTAATGATGTAGCTTTTCAAACAGTAGTTAAATCTTTGTTCACTCAAGCAGCCAACAATAAGGATATGGAGCGGTTACAGTATATAACCGAAGCAAATCAACGCATGCTAGTTAAAGAGTTAAGGCAACCTTATCTAGGATGGTGGTTTAAAATTGGTGGCACTTTAAAAAAGCATTTAGATTTATCAGAAGAAGCTAGAGTTATACTAAAACGCATAGTTGATCAACGTACAACTTCAGGTAAACGTTATGACGATTTACTTGATATGCTATTGGAAACTCGCTATGAGGATGGTCAAGGTATGACAGAAAACCAATTAATTGACGAAATTTTAATAATTTTTACTGCAGGTCATGAAACCACTTCCAATGCTTTAACTTTTACATTTCAGTTATTAGCAAAACATCCTGAATGGCAAGATAAAATCTATAATGAGTTTATTGAGCTTGGTGGTGATAAAGCTGATTTGATGACTAGAATATCACAGTCTAAAGTTTGTCAACAAGTGCTTGAAGAGTCCATGAGATTATATCCTCCAGCATATTTTATTGACAGAGTAAATATAGAGAAGGATGTTTTTAATGAAATGGAATTTGAACCAGGTAGTAATCTGCTGTTTTCGGTTTACGAAATCCATAGACATCCAAAGTTATGGGATAATCCAGAATCTTTTTTACCTGAACGCTTTGCAGATGGTGGACGACAGTTTTCTAGCCAATATTTTCCTTTTGGAGCAGGTCCAAGAAAATGCATTGGAAACAATTTTGCTATGTTTGAAATGATTATAGCTGTTACCGCTTTAGTCAAAAAATTTAAAATTCAACCTGAGTTTGAAAATATTAAGATTACTCCTTTAATTACTTTAAAACCTAAAAATGCACAGCTTAGTTTTCATATAAGATAATAATGCTTGATAACAAATCTAAATACACAACACAAATCAAAGCCGAAGCTAAACGCTTAGGCTTTTTATCTTGTGGTATTAGTAAAGCAGGTTTTTTAGAAAAAGAAGCACCAAGACTAGAAAACTGGCTGAATAAAAATATGCATGGTCAAATGGGTTACATGCAAAACCATTTTGATAAACGTTTAGATCCAACCAAACTTGTCGATGATTCTAAATCCGTAATATCATTATTGTTAAATTACTATCCTTCTCAAGTTCAGGAAGACAAAAAAGCTCCAAAATTATCTAAATATGCCTATGGACAGGACTATCATTTTGTAATTAAAGAAAAACTTAAAGAATTAACCCATTTTATTCATCAAGAAATAGGTGATGTTTCCGGACGTGCATTTGTAGATTCTGCACCAGTTTTAGATAAAGCATGGGCAGCAAAATCTGGATTAGGTTGGATTGGCAAGAATAGTAATTTATTAACCCAACAAGTGGGTTCTTTTTATTTTATTGCAGAGTTAATTATTGATTTAGATTTGGAATACGATTCCATTGTTTCCGATCACTGTGGTACTTGTACAGCATGTATTGATGCTTGTCCAACGCAAGCCATAACAGAGCCTTACGTTGTTGATGGTAGTAAGTGTATTAGTTATTTTACTATAGAACTTAAAGAGCAGTTACCAACCGCAATGAAAGGTAAATTTGACGATTGGATGTTTGGTTGCGATGTTTGCCAAGATGTTTGTCCATGGAATAAGTTTTCAAAACCTCATAACGAGCCACTTTTTAATCCACATCCTGATATGTTAGCTATGACAAAACAAGATTGGGAAGACATTACTGAAGAGGTGTTTAAAAAAGTGTTTCAAAAAAGTGCTGTAAAACGCACAAAGTTTGAGGGTTTAAAACGTAATATTGAGTTTGTAAAATAAAATATTAAGCTTTTGTAACGCTATATAACCTTTGTTTTCAATACTTCTAATAAAAGATAATAATACAAAATCGTGTTATTATTAGTTTAAAATTATTCAAAGATTATTCAAAGTCTCTCTCATTTTTTTTATGTTCAAACGTCTTAAAAACTTACATTTGTAATTCACTAAAACTTAAAGTGAAATTATGAGCAAACAAAGTAGACGTCGTGAAGCTTTAGTATATCATGCAAAGCCAACTCCAGGTAAAATAAAAGTAGTTCCAACAAAAAAATATGCAACCCAAAGGGATTTAGCCTTAGCTTATTCTCCAGGTGTTGCAGAACCTTGTTTAGAAATAGAAAAAGACGTTAATAACGTTTATAAATATACAGCTAAAGGTAATCTTGTAGCAGTAATAACTAATGGTACCGCAGTTTTAGGATTGGGTAATATTGGTCCAGAAGCCTCTAAGCCTGTAATGGAAGGTAAAGGCTTATTATTTAAAATCTTCGCAGATATTGATGTTTTTGATATTGAAGTGGATACTGAAAATGTTGAAGAATTTATTCAAACAGTAAAAATGATAGCTCCAACTTTTGGAGGTATTAATCTAGAAGATATTAAAGCGCCTGAAGCTTTTGAAATAGAAAGACGCTTAAAGGAAGAGCTTGATATTCCTGTGATGCATGATGACCAACATGGTACTGCAATTATTTCTGCAGCAGCATTATTAAACGCCTTAGAGCTTTCTGATAAAAAAATAGAGGACGTTAAAATAGTAGTAAGTGGTGCAGGTGCGGCAGCAATTTCTTGTACGCGTTTATATTTAGCATTTGGTGCTAAACGTGAAAACGTGGTCATGTTAGACAGTAAAGGTGTAATTAGAGATGACAGAGATAATTTAACATCACAAAAAGCCGAATTTGCAACACACCGTAAAATTGATACATTGGATGAAGCAATGATTGACGCTGACGTATTTGTTGGTTTATCAACTTCGGATATTGTAACGCCTGCCATGTTATTAGTTATGGCTAAAAACCCTATAGTATTTGCTATGGCTAATCCAGACCCAGAAATTGGTTATGATTTGGCAATTGCAACGCGTAAGGATATTATTATGGCTACAGGACGAAGTGACCATCCTAATCAGGTTAATAATGTACTAGGATTTCCGTTTATTTTTAGAGGAGCTTTAGACGTTAGAGCCACTAAAATTAACGAAGCCATGAAAATGGCAGCTGTAAAAGCATTAGCTGACTTAGCTAAAGAGTCTGTACCAGAACAAGTAAATATTGCTTATGGCGAAACTCGCCTGACGTTTAGTAAAGAGTATATTATACCTAAGCCATTTGATCCAAGATTAATAGCAACGGTACCACCAGCTGTAGCAAAAGCTGCAATGGAAAGTGGTGTGGCTAAAGAGCCAATTGAAGATTGGAAAAAATATGAAGAGCAATTATTAGATAGATTAGGTAACGATAATAAGATTGTAAGATTATTATTAAACAGATCTAAGCTAGATCCAAAGCGTGTTGTTTTTACAGAAGCAGATTCTTTAGATGTATTAAAAGCAGCCCAAATAGTTTACGAAGAAGGTGTTGCTATACCAATTTTATTAGGTAGAAAAGAAGAAATTGAACGTTTAAAAGAAGAGCTAGAGTTTGATGCAGATGTACTAATTATTGATCCTAAATCTGACGAGCAACTTGAACAAAAAAATAAGTACGCAAAAATATATTGGGAACAACGCAGAAGAAAAGGAGTAACGTTGTTATTAGCTGAAAAGTTAATGAGAGAACGTAACTACTATGCAGCAATGATGGTTAATGAAGGTGATGCAGATGCATTAATTTCTGGGTACTCTCGTAGTTATCCTTCGGTTGTAAAACCAATGTTGGAGCTAATAGGATTAGCACCAGGATCTACAAGAATTGCGACAACAAATGTTATGATGACCCAACGTGGTCCTATGTTTTTAAGTGATACTTCAATAAATATAAACCCATCAGCTCAAGATTTAACTAAAATTGCGCAAATGACTGCTAAAGTGGTTAAAATGTTTGGAATGGAACCAATTATGGCAATGACTTCTTATTCTAACTTTGGATCATCAAAAGACCAAACAGCAACTAAAGTTAGAGAGGCAGTATCCTATTTACATAAAAGACATCCTGACTTATTAGTAGATGGAGAGTTACAAACAGATTTTGCTTTAAATAGTCAAATGTTAACAGATAGTTTCCCGTTTTCTAAACTAGCAGGTAAAAAAGTAAACACTTTAATCTTCCCTAATTTAGAGTCAGCAAACATTACTTATAAGTTATTAAAAGAACTTAATAATGCAGAGTCCGTTGGACCAATTATGATGGGAATGCGTAAACCTGTCCATATCTTACAACTACACGCAAGTGTTGACGAAATTGTAAACATGACAGCAATAGCAGTAATAGATGCGCAACAAAAAGAAAAGTGGGAAAAAAACTTAGAAAACAAGAACTAAATTAATGTAAAGATAATTTTCTTACATTTGGAGAGTTAACAAAAATTTATGATTACACACATACAAGGAAAGTTAGTAGAGAAAAATCCAACAGATGTAGTCATCGATTGCAACGGAGTGGGTTATATGCTAAATATATCATTGCATACCTATTCTCAAATTCCTAATCAAGAAAATTTAAAGTTGTATACGCATCTTCAAATAAGGGAAGATGCGCATACTTTATATGGTTTTGCTTCAACATCAGAAAGAGAATTATTTAGACTTTTAATTTCTGTAAGTGGTATTGGAGCAAATACAGCAAGAACCATGTTATCATCTTTAACGCCAAAACAAATTAGAGAAGGTATTGCTGTGGATGATGTTGCTTTAATTCAGTCTATTAAAGGAATAGGGATAAAAACAGCACAAAGAGTAATAATAGATTTAAAAGATAAAATCTTAAAAATTTACGATATAGACGAAGTTTCTGTAAGTCAAAGCAATACTAACAAAGATGAAGCGTTATCTGCTTTAGAAGTATTAGGTTTTGCTAAAAAACAAGCAGAAAAAGTACTGGATAAAATTGTCAAAGACCAACCAGAAGCTAACGTAGAAACAATTATCAAACTAGCCCTAAAAAATTTATAATTTATTTTGAATACAAGTCAACTTAGCTTTTATAAATCCCTTAAACATTTTTTACTAACTGCTTTTGCATTGTTAGTCTCGGTATTTTCTTTTGCTCAAGAAGAAAATGAAGTAGAACAAGATAGTACCAAAACAGGTTTTAGTTTAGGGAATATCCAAATGCAAAATCCATCAAGTATACAATCTAAATACACCTATGATCCTGTAACGGATAGATACATATATACTGAGACAGTTGGAGAGTTTAATATTAATTATCCAGTAATTTTAACACCAGATGAGTATTTAGAATTAGTATCAAGCCAGAATTTAAAATCGTATTATAAGGATAAGATTGATGCTTACGACGGTAAAAAAGGAGATGTAAAAGAAGCTCAGAAAAACTTAATACCAGAGTTTTATGTCAACTCTAGTTTTTTTGAAAGTATTTTTGGTGAAGGACCAATATCCATAATACCACAAGGTACTGTTGAAATGGATTTAGGTGTCCTATTTACTAAACAGGATAATCCATCGTTTTCTCCTAGAAACAGACGTAATTTTTCATTCGATTTTGACCAACGTATCAGTCTAAGTATGATTGGTAAAGTAGGATCAAGATTACAAGTAACAACTAATTACGATACACAATCTACTTTTGATTTTCAAAATTTAATTAAGTTAGAATACACACCAACCGAAGATGATATCATTCAAAAAATTGAAGTTGGTAACGTTAGTATGCCAATTAATAGCTCTTTAATTTCTGGAGCACAAAGTCTATTTGGTGTAAAAACACAATTAAAATTTGGTAAAACAACAATTACAGGAGTATTCTCTGATCAGCGTTCTGACGCTAGGTCAGTAACTGCTCAAGGTGGTGGAACATTAGACGAGTTTGAGTTTTTTATTAGAGATTATGATGAGAATCGTCACTTTTTCTTAGGACAATACTTCCGTAATAACTACGATCAAGCACTATCTAATTACCCTTTTATTAATAATAATATTCAAATAACAAGAATAGAGGTTTGGATAACTAACAGAAGTAATCGTACTGAAAATGTTAGAAACTTTGTCGCTTTCCAAGATTTAGGAGAAACTAGTATCATTGGTAATCCAGGCGTTTCAGTTACAGGAGGACCTAATGCATTTCCGGATAACGGAAACAATGGATTAGACCCAACAAATATTGGTAATGCTGGTTCGCAATTAGCAGAGCAAGTCAGAGATAATGCTACAGCTCAATCTGGTATTTCAATTTCAGGGTTTAATGAAGGTTTTGATTTTGTAAAGCAAGAGAATGGTAGAAAACTATTAGAAGGTCAAGAATACACACTTAATACTCAATTAGGTTACATATCCTTAAATCAGCGTTTAAATAATGACGAGGTTTTAGCAGTAGCCTATCAATATACAGTTGGTGGTCAAGTATACCAAGTAGGAGAGTTTGCTAATGATGGTGTTAACTCAACAGGAACGACCTTAGATTATGATAATGATGGGATACCAAATATTGCTGATGTAGATGTAGATGGTGATGGTACGTTTGATAATGGTGATGATACAGATAGTGACGGTATTACTAACAATGCTGATGTAGATCAAACAGGAGGAGAAGATATAAATGCAGATGGAATTGATGACAATGTAGTTCTTTTAAATGGAATCCCTCAAGGTTTAATTCTTAAGCTTCTTAAAAGTGCAATTACAAGTACAAGTCAACCTATTTGGGACTTAATGATGAAAAACGTTTACGATACAGACGCTTTTCAATTAACCCAAGAAGATTTTAAATTAAATATTTTTTATAACGAATCTGCTCCTGTAAACTATATTACTGCTGTAGAAGGTACGCCTTTCGGAACTGATTTTGAAGGCGAACCTATAGATCAAACCACATTATTACGCTTATTTAATTTTGATAGATTAAATTACAATAACGATCCACAAACTAATGGAGACGGTTTTTTTGACTTTGTTTCAGGCATTACTGTAATTCCGCAAAATGGTAAAATTGTATTTACTAAAGTAGAACCTTTTGGACGTTATTTATTTGATGTTTTAGATAACGACGGTAATACAGGTAATAACGCGTCGGATTATGAAGCAGATATATATACCAATGCCAATCAAGAAAAGTATGTCTATGATTTACTTTATAAAGCAACCAAAACAGCAGCATTAGACGAGAGTCAAAAAAATAAATTCCAAATTAAAGGACGTTATAAATCTTCAGGTGGAGACGGAATCCCAATTGGAGGATTTAATGTACCAAGAGGATCCGTTCGTGTATCAGCTGGAGGACGTGTTTTAGTAGAAGGACAAGATTATACAGTTAATTACCAATTAGGACGTGTTTATATTATTGATGAAGGTTTAAAAGCATCCAACATCCCAATTGAAGTATCAACCGAAAATAATTCGATTTTTGGACAGCAAACTAAACGTTATACAGGATTAAATGTAGAACATAAGTTTAATGACAATTTTGTAATTGGAGGTACATATATTAATTTAAATGAGCGTCCAATTACTCAAAAAGCTAATTATGCTAATGAGCCTATAAATAATACCATTTTTGGTTTTAATGCTAATTATTCTTCGGAAGTACCGTTTTTATCTAGGTTAGTTAATAAATTACCTAATATTGATACCGATGCACCATCTAATATTTCAGTTAGAGGTGATTTTGCATACTTATTGCCAGGTGCGCCAAAAGGAACAGATTTTAATGGAGAAGCGACTGCTTATATCGATGATTTTGAAGGTACACAAAACGGAATAGACCTTAAATCTGCACAATCTTGGAGCTTATCAAGTAGACCACTTAATGTAAATAATTCTACAGCGTTAGATAATAACGGAATAGAAAACGGTTATGGTAGAGCCATGCTTAACTGGTATACTATTGATCCTATATTTTATGGTAGCCAAAGACCATCAGGAATATCAGATGATGATATGTCAGGATTATATACTAGTCGTGTTTTTGTTAACGAGTTGTTTCCACAACAGGATATTGCTCAAGGTCAAACATCAGTTTTAAATACTTTAGATTTAACATATTATCCTCAAGAACGAGGTCCATATAACTTTGAGCCAGGTACAGAAAGTGGTGTAATACCAAACCCGGAAAGTAGTTGGGCTGGAATAACAAGACAGATTACATCTACGGATTTTGAACAAGCAAATGTTGAATATATCGAGTTTTGGTTACAGGATCCATTTCAGGAAAACCCAGGAAATCCAGGTGGAAAATTATTTATCAACTTAGGTAATATATCAGAAGATGTGCTTAAGGATGGACGTAAACAATATGAAAACGGTTTACCTCAAGATGGAAATATTAGTTTGCTACCAGAAACGGTGTTTCAATCTGTAGTGCCACAAAATCAAGCCTTAATTTATGCGTTTGATACAACAGGTCAAGAAAGAACCAATCAAGATGTTGGATTTGATGGATATGATGATGTTGAGGAAGCTGCTAAGTTTCCCTCAGGTTTTTCTGGACTAGCAGATCCTGCAAAAGATAATTATGACTATTATTTAAATGCAGAAGGTGATGTATTTAACAGATACAAATTATATAATGGTGTAGATGGTAACTCTCCAGATGCATTTAGTGATACCAATAGAGGGTCAACAACGCAACCAGATGTAGAAGATGTCAATAGGGATAATACCATGAATACTATTGATAGTTATTTTGAGTATCAAATTGATATAACTCCAGCATCTTTAAATATTAATAACGAGTATATTGTTGATACAAAAAACGTAACAGATACTAACAATCCAAGAGTATTACCTAATGGAGAGACTGAATATCCTAGATGGTATCAGTTTAGAATTCCTATTCGTACAGATGACGAGTTTGTTGTAAATGGTATTACGGATTTACGTTCTATAAGATTTTCTAGAATGTACCTTAACGATTTTCAGCAACAAACAACATTAAGATTTGGAACATTAGAGCTGGTTCGTAGTGATTGGAGACGTTTTCAATTGTCATTAGATGGTGGTGCAACACCTTTAGATTTTGATGATACAGCCTTTACTGTTGGTGCTGTAAGTACGCAAGAAAATGACGGAAGTTATGTTTCGCCACCAAGTGTAGTGCCAGAGCAGCTTAACAATAACAACACTATTGTTAGACAAAATGAACAAGCACTTGTCGTAGATGTTTGTGATCTTAAAGCTAAAGACTCCAGAGCAGTATTTAAAAATATTAGTGTAGATATGCGTCAGTACAAAAAACTGAGAATGTTTATGCATGCTAGAGATGGAGAAACACCTGGACTTACAGATTCTGATTTAGTAGGTTTTATTAGAATGGGTAATGACCTTACAGAAAATTACTATCAAATAGAAGTACCATTAAAAGTGTATAATGGAGGTGGATCTGCCGAAGCGTATTGGCCAGAAGAGAATGAAATTAATATAGAATTAGAAATTTTACAACGTATAAAGTCTTTAGGGATAAGCAACCAAACATTAACGGATGGTACTGCAAATTTTTATGATGTAGTTGGTGGAGATTTAGTCCCAGTTATAGATCAATATGGAGGTTATGTTTTAGGACAACAACGTGTTGCTATAAAAGGAAATCCTAATTTTGGAGATGTTAGAACATTAATGGTTGGTGTCAAAAATGGTACAAATAACTTACAATGTGGAGAGATTTGGTTTAACGAATTGCGTTTGTCAGAACTAGAAAACGAAGGTGGTTGGGCAGCAATTGTTACGGTTGATACGCAATTAGCAGATTTTGCCAGTGTAAGTGCAACTGGTAGAATGAGTACTGCTGGATTTGGAAATGTAAACCAAGGACCAAATGAGCGTAGTCTTGAAGATAGTAAACAATATGATGTAGTAACTAATGTAAATGTTGGTCAATTACTGCCTAAAAAATGGGGAATTCAAATTCCGTTTAATTACGGTCAAGGAGTGGAAGTTATTACACCAAAGTATGATCAACAATACGAAGATATTGAGTTAGACACACGTTTGGATGCTGCTGTTGATGATGCAGAAAGAGATTTGATTTTAGAACAATCGGAAACATACACAAAGCGTAAAAGTATAAACTTTATTGGTGTTAAAAAGAATAGAACAGGAGAGGCTAAACCAAGTTTTTATGATGTAGAAAACTTAACTCTAAATTATTCTTATAACAAAATGGAGCATCGTGACTTTGAGATTGAAAGATCTGTTGACAAACAGGTTAGAGCAGGTGTAAATTACGCTTATAATTTTGAACCTAAGTTAATTGAACCTTTCAAGAAAAACGATTCGTTATTTACTGGTAAGTATTGGAAATTTTTAAAAGAATTAAACTTTAATGTATTACCTGCTAGTTTTACTATAAATACAGATTTAAATAGACAATTTAATCGTCAAAAATTTAGAGATTTAGATTTAACAGGAAACAATATTGGTTTAGAAGAGTTGTACAGACGTAATTATAATTTTGACTACCAATACAATCTTAATTGGAATTTGACAAAATCGCTTCAGGTAAATTATTCTTCGTCAAATAATAATATTGTTAGAAATTACTTTAAGGATAATATTATAAACGGAGAGCCAGATCCATTATTAGATGTATGGGATGGTTTCTTTGATTTTGGAGACCCAAATAGACAACAACAACAAATTGGAATTAATTATGAGATTCCACTTAGTAAAATACCAACTTTAAGCTTTTTAAAAGCAACCTATTCATACTCAGGATTGTTCCAGTGGCAAAAAGGGTCTGACTTATTTGGTAATTTAGTTGGTAACGATGGTTTGACTTATAATTTAGGAAACACAATATCAAACGGAAACACACATAATATTAATTCAACTTTAGACATGAATAAGTTGTATAAATATTTAGGAATTTCTGCTAAAGCTAAATCTAGAGGAAATAAAGTTTCTAGAACATCTAGAACTGCTGGACCTCCAGGTATTGCAAATAAAGAAAAAGAGAAGGCTAAAAAAGCAGGTGATGGGATAGGATCTAAATTAGGTAATTTTGGTATCGGATTATTAACCTCAATAAAACGTATTCAAGCAGTATATAGCGAGACAAATGGTACTTTTTTACCAGGTTATTTACAAACTCCAGGGTTTTTAGGAACAGCAAAACCTACTATAGGTTATACTTTTGGAAGTCAAAGTGATGTTAGAGATTTAGCTGCCAGAAATGGTTGGTTAACTGCTTTTCCTGATTTTAACCAACAGTATACTACTAACCAAACTAAGCAATTAGATCTTTCAGCTAACCTTGAGCCATTTAGTGATCTTAAAATAGATTTAGTCGGATTTAGGACTTACGCAGAAAATTATACAGAAAATTACAGAGTAGAAAACGGACAATACGTATCATTAACGCCTAATACATTTGGTAATTTTAGTATTTCATCTTTTACATTGCCAACTGCCTTTGGTAAGAGTGACGAGACTAGTTCTCAAGCTTTTGATGACTTTAGAAGCAATAGGTTAGACATAGCTAGACGACTAGCAGTACAAAATGGGTCAGATCCAAACGATGTTGATGCTGACGGTTATCCTAAAGGATTTGGAAAAACAAGTCAACAAGTCTTATTACCTGCTTTTGTAAGTGCCTATACAGGTCAAAATACAAGCAAAACTAAACTTGGAGCATTAAGAAATGTGCCAATACCAAACTGGGACGTAAAGTATTCTGGTTTCATGAAAATGAAATGGTTTAAAAAGCGTTTCAAACGTTTTTCTTTAACACATGGTTATAGATCAAGTTATAGTATAGGACAATTTAGAACAAATTTAGATTTTGATGGTATAGACTATGGACTAGATTATGACTTACAACCTAGCGAAGATTTAGATCAAGCAGGAAATTTTAAAAGTGAAAACTTATATAGTAGCGTAACCCTTACAGAGATGTTTAGTCCGTTATTCCGTTTTGACATGGAAATGAAAAATTCGGTTAGAATATTATTAGAAATGAGAAAAGATAGAATGCTATCATTAAGTTTTGATAATAATTTAATGACAGAAATAGCAGGTAACGAGTACGTTGTTGGTTTAGGATATCGTATTAAAGATTTACGTATTAAATCTAATTTAGCAGGTCCTAAAAAAGCGATCGTTTCAGATTTAATTATGTCTGCAGATTTATCTGTAAGAGATAATAAAACCATCATACGTTATTTAGACCTAGAAAATAATCAAATTACAAACGGTCAAACTATTTGGGGTCTTAAATACAATGCAGAATATGCCTTTAGTAAAAACCTAACAGGTGTGTTTTATTTTGATTATTCTTTCTCTGAATATGCAATTTCAACAGCGTTTCCTCAAACAACTATTAGATCAGGATTAACGTTACGATATAATTTTGGAAATTAAGAAAGCATTGTTTGAAATTAATAGTCATTTAGATACATTTGCAATTCACTTAATAAATATATAATGAACATACCAGCAGAATTAAAATACACTAAAGACCACGAGTGGGTTAAAATTGAAGGAGACCAAATTACCGTTGGAATTACAGATTTTGCACAAAGCGAATTAGGAGATATCGTTTACGTTGAAGTAGAAACGTTAGATGAAACTCTTGAGGCTGATGAAGTATTTGGTACAGTTGAAGCTGTAAAAACAGTTTCAGATTTATTTTTACCTGTATCTGGAGAAATTGTAGCTTTTAACGATACGTTGGAAGATGAGCCAGAAAAAGTAAACACAGATCCTTATGGTGACGGTTGGATGGTTAAAGTAAAAGTATCTGATGCCTCTCAATTAGACAAGTTATTATCAGCAGACGACTATAAGGCTTTAATTGGTGCGTAAATTACTTCCTGTCATTAGTATTGGTTATAGCATTGCTTTACTAGTATCATGTTTGATAACGGTAAAGGGTGTTATAGAAATGCCAAACAATAATGATAAAGTAATTCATGCAGCTGCTTATTTTGTTTTTACTTGCTTATGGTTTTATACTTTTTTTACAACCTTTAAAAAAAGTAAACCTCAAGCCATTAAGATAACAGTAATTTTTTCCATAGCATTTGGCATAATTATTGAGATATTACAAGAGGTGACAACACAAACTAGACAAGCAGACTACAAAGACGTTATAGCAAATGTTATAGGAACACTATTAGCAGTGTTATTAATTAATTTAATTACAAACTTGAAAGTTAAAAACAACTAATACCTTGTTTTTTTGACAAATAAATAGTTATTTTAGCATTCAGTTTAAATTTACAGATATGGAATCTAAGAAAAATACAAAAGCAGATGTAGGACGTAATAGTTCTCTTTACGTAGCAGTAGGACTAGCATTAATGCTATTTTTATCTTACTCAGCAATCAATTATACAACAACTGATAAGTCAGATATTGATATAGGACAATTAGTTTTTGATAACGAAGATGATGATGATGTTCCAATTACAGAAATGCTTAACACACCACCACCACCACCACCACCACCTGCAGCTCCAGAAGTAATTGAGGTTGTTGAAGATGAAGAGGATGTGGAAGAAACAATTATAGAATCTACTGAAACTACTCAAGAAGAAGTAGTTGAGATCGAAATTGCAGATGTTGAGGTTGAAGCAGTAGAAGAAGATGTAGATGTACCATTTTCAATTATTGAAAATGTACCAGTATATCCAGGTTGTGAAGGAGAGCCTAACAACAATGCAAAGAAAAAATGCATGTCTGAGAAAATCGGAAAGTTTGTAAGAAAGAATTTTAACAATGACTTAGCACAAGAGTTAGGTTTAGATAGTGGTATTAAAAGAATAAATGTTGGTTTTAAAATTGATAAAACTGGTAACATTGTAAACATTCAAGCAAGAGCACCACACCCTAAATTAGAAGCTGAAGCTAAAAGAGTTATTGGTAAGTTGCCTAAAATGAAAGCAGGTAGACAAAGAGGTAAAGCAGTAAATGTACCTTACGGATTACCAATTACTTTCAAAGTAGAGTAATACATATTCCATATATATTAAAAATCCCGTTGCAATTAAGTAACGGGATTTTTGTTTTTGGTATGCTTATTGTGATTTTGTCATAACATTAACATTTAAACTATATATATTATGAAAAATTCGAAAGAATCTCGTGATCTCACTCGCCAAAATGAGAAAAACGTGCAAAAATCACAAAAGCATGATGTAAATTTACAAAAAAACTCATCGTTGTACTTCCAGATTGGGTTAATTATGTGTCTATTGGCTGCCTATGGAGCATTAGAAATGCGTTTTCAGTCTAATGATTACATTATACCACTAACAGCATACGTAGATTCTGAAAATGATGCTATGTTTGCGCCTTCAGTTTTAGTAGAGCCTGATGCTATAGAAACGTCTGAGCCTGTAAAAACCAAACCAGTTCATATTATCAAACCCGAAATTATTGATAACGATACGCCTGATAAAAAGGAGACAGATAATTTGATTACAGAAATAGTAAAGCCAACAAAACCAAAAGGTAATGTTACAGTGGATTTAGGCGCTTTGGATCCTCCAAAAGTAGATCCAGATATGGAATTACCATTTGAGAAGGTCGAAGTTATGCCTATTTTTCCAGGTTGTGAAAGTGCAACGACAAATGACGAAAGACGTAAATGTATGTCTGATAACCTTACAAAAATTGTAAAACGTAGATTTGATGCTGGATTAGGAGCAGAATTGGGTTTAAAGGAAGGTGTTCAAAAAATTTATATCCAATTTAGAATTAATAAGTTTGGAGAAGCTGAGTTAGTGCAAACAAGAGCACCACACCAAAGATTAGAAAAAGAAGCAGAAAAAGTGGTTAGTAAAGTGCCACAAATGACCCCTGGATTACAAGGTGGTAAACCGGTTTCAGTATTATATACTTTGCCAATTGCTTTTCAGGTTAAGTATTAGTATATAAATAATAGTTTTTAAGTCGCTACTAGTTAATGGTAGCGACTTTTCTATTTTAAAGCGTTAATAAAAAGCAGTATCTTTCGGCTAAATTAAAACCTCAATCTAAATATGAAGACGTTCATTTTAGGACTATTTTTATGTGCTTCAGCTGCAATGTACGCTCAAGATGCAACTGATTATCAAATCCCACCTCGTTTTGAGAATTGTCAAGATGCTGAGGTAAAACAATTAGACTATTGCTTTAATCAAGAAGTATATAAACTAATATATTCAGAATTTAAACTTCCGGATAGTATTGATAAAAACTACATTGGTCAAATGGCAATAATTTTTGAAGTCGCCAAAGACGGTAACTTTAAAACTATTTATATTGATGCACACAGTAAAGATTTAAAAGAAGAAGCTAAACGTGTTTTTGAAGCTTTTCCTACTATCCAACCAGCCACTTACAATGGTAATCCAACGTTTAAGCAATACAGTTTTAATTTATATTTTCCATTAAATCAGAAAAACACACCTCAAGTGTTGCCTAGTATTACTGATGTTAAAACAGATAATAATAGTGACTTAAATCAAATTGCGCAATTAACGGATTTGCAACAAAAAGCAAAGCAAGAGTTTGATAGTGTGCAAAAAGCAACAACTAAGTATACCAATAAAGCTTATACAAGTCAAATCAATATTCCTTTTTCTCATGAAAACTACTTTAGATTTGATCAGGATATTAATAGGATAGGAACTAATAGTCATACAGCATCAAAACCTTATCGTTATGAAGATGTGTCAAATTATTACGATTTTTCTGCTGAAAATTTAAAGCTTCAAAAAGATGCTGAGTCATGGTTAGGTCGTAAGCTTTGGAATGAGCATTTGGCACAAATACAAGGCGAAGATTATTGGTTTACAGTAGACCCTATTCTTGATTTACAATTAGGAAAAGATACGGATGCAGATTTTGGTACAACGTATAATAATACTAGAGGCTTGTACATACAAGGAGGTTTAGGAAGTAAACTTAGTTTTTCTGCTTCAGTTTTTGAAAGTCAAGGACGTTTTGCACAATATTATAATCAATATGCCGAAAGTTTAAAAGCATTTGGACCAGATCCTGCAATTATACCAGGTCGTGGTATTGCCAAACGCTTTAAAGAGGATGCTTATGACTATCCTGCAGCAGAAGCCTATTTATCGTATACACCTGCTAAATTTTTAAACGTCCAGTTTGGACATGGCAAACAATTTATAGGTGATGGTTATAGAAGTTTATTGCAAAGTGATGTGGCAAGTCCTTACCCTTTTTTAAAATTAAACACGACCTTCTGGAAAATTAAATATACCAACACGTGGACTTGGTTAAAAGATGTGCGTGATGCAGCAGTGGTGGATAAAGCATTCAGAACAAAATATATTGCAAACCATTATTTAAGTTGGAATGTATCCAAACGTTTTAATCTAGGTTTGTTTGAGTCTGTAATCTGGGAAAATACTAATGACAGAGGTTTTGATATCAATTACCTAAACCCATTAATATTTTTTAGAGCTATAGAGTTTGAAACCGGTCAAGGTGCAGGTAATGCAATATTAGGAGCATCAGGTAAATATAAACTTAGTGATAATGCAAATGTATATGGTCAATTTATTTTAGACGAATTTTCATTAAACGATGTCACAGGAGGAAACAAAAGCTGGAAAAACAAATTTGGTTTCCAATTAGGTGCAAAATATTACAATGCCTTTAAAGTTAAAAACTTAATGCTTCAAGCAGAATACAATCAAGTAAGACCATATACCTATTCTCATAATACCATAGTATTAAACTATGCGCACAACAATCAGCCTATGGCTCACCTTTGGGGAGCAAATTTTAGAGAGTTGGTGTTAATTGGACGCTATCAAAAAGACCGTTGGTTTGGAGAGGCAAAATTAGTAACAGGTATTAGAGGGTTTGATGTAAACGATGGTATGGATAATTTTAGTTATGGTGGCGATGTCTATCAAGATTATAACGATAGACCATTTGATACAGGAGTAACAATAAGTCAAGGTATAAAAACAACATCTGTAAACGCAAGTACACAATTAGGCTATTTAGTTAATCCAGCCTCTAATTTAAAAGCATTTGTAAATTTAAGTTATCGTAATTTTAATCCAGAAGCACAAACAGCTTCGGTTTATAACAACAGTACAGTTTGGATTAATTTTGGGATTAGAACAGACTTATTTAATTGGTATTTTGATTTGTAAAAGTTGATTTTTAGTCTTTTTAAACTGAAAATCAGTTTCAATTTTACTTTTTTTTAATTCACTTTTTATAACACACCTTCTATGTTATTAATAGATACTGGATATAATACAGCTGAAGAGCTTAACAATAAATACACAGAAGAACAAGATAACACGCTTAATGCATAAGGAGATGACTGCTAAATTATTTTTAGTAATTATTTCAGTTTTTACTATCTTTTCTTGTAAGAAAAAGAGCGAAGATGAAAAAATTCTAAGTTCAATTTTATCAGAAAGCAACTTTTCTGAATCTGATTCTTTATTTTTTAATTTAGAAACTAACAATAAAAGAATAAAAGAATTTTTTAGATATAGAAATACAAAAAACACAGTGTTTAAGTATGCCTATAAAGAGGGTAAAGAAACTAATCTAAGCGACTCAGTTTACTATAAAATTGATTCAGTTATTTCATATGAAAAACCAATTATTAGAGACTACTATGTTAAAATGGGTAAAAGTGTAAATAAATTGGCAGAAACATTTTTAAAAGATTCATTTAATTACACAAAGGAAGTCACAAAAAAATGGGCTTTAGAAGCAAACCATAAAATAGTTTTTACTAATTATGATACAAACAAAAAGTTAGACATTTCTGTTCCTGTTTATAATTTAAAAAAGGATAAGGCAATAGTATATGAAACAATTCATGAGGGTCAATTTGTTATCAGTAAAATTTATTTATTAAAAAAAACAGAATCAAAATGGGAAACAGTATTTAAAGAAGTTGATAGTAATTATTATTTTAACTGATGTTATTAAATCATAAAAAACCACAAGCCCAAAAACCTTGTGGTTTTTTTATGCCAAATTCCTTTTTAGCAGTATCTTTGCATCAGCAAAAAAAATAGCGTTGGTTTGAGTACAACTGTAACCCCTACAATTAAACATACAGCATTATCAGATTTTAAAGAAATCACTAAAATGCGCTTGTCTTTAAGCGTCGTGTTTTCATCAGTTGCTGGTTATTTTTTAGGAGCAGATACTATCAGCCTAAAAATTGTTTTATTTCTAGCTTTAGGAGGTTATTTTATGGTTGGAGCCAGTAACGCTTTTAATCAAATTATTGAAAAAGATTTAGATGCCTTAATGCATCGTACCAAAAACAGACCTGTTGCTTCTGGTCGTATGACGGTTAATACAGCCTTTTTAATAGCTTGTGTTTTTACTATTTTAGGTATTGGTATTTTATATTCAATAAACGCACAAACAGCAATGTTTGGAGCCATTTCAATATTTTTATATACAAGCGTTTACACGCCTTTAAAAACAAAAACACCATTATCTGTATTTGTTGGTGCTATTCCAGGTGCTATTCCTTTTATGTTAGGTTGGGTTGCAGCAACAGATAATTTTGGTATTGAACCAGGAACTTTATTTGCTTTACAATTTTTTTGGCAATTCCCTCATTTTTGGGCAATTGGATGGTTTTTATTTGAAGATTATAAACGTGGAGGCTTTTTTATGTTGCCTACAGGTAAACAAGATAAAGGTACAGCAGTGCAAACCATTTTATACACGGTTTGGACTATTTTAGTGTCTATTGTTCCAGTATTTGGTGTAACTGGACAATTAAAATTATCTATCGTTGCAGCAATAATAGTTTTAAGTTTAGGATTAGTCATGCTGTATTATGCTATTCAATTGTATAAAAAAATGACTGAAAAAGCAGCAAAACAATTAATGTTGTCAAGCGTACTATATATTACACTAATACAGATTGTATACGTTATTGATAAATTTATAAGATAAAATGGATTTAACTCAAGGGACTTTAGAAGAAAAAACAGGACGCGCAAAAAAAATGATGTTGTACTTTGGTATAGCGTCTTTAATTATGTCTTTTGCAGGATGGACTAGTGCATTTATTGTAAGTAGTTCTAGACCAGATTGGCTTAATGATTTTGAAATGCCTCAGCCATTTTGGATTAGTATTATAATAATGGTAATAAGTAGTATTACTTTTATAATCGCTAAAAGAGCATTAAAGCAAGGTAAAAATGGATTAACTACTGCAATGTTAACTTTAACATTTGTGTTAGGGTTATTTTTTGTTTACAATCAATTTGTAGGTTTTAATCAAATTATAGACTTAGGATTTAACTTTACAGGACCAACAAGTAATATTACAGTAACTTATATTTACCTAATTGCAGTAGTGCATATAGTACACGTGCTAGTGGGTTTAATTCCGGTATTAGTGGTGTTAATCAATCACTTAAGAGGTAAATATTCTCAAGATAATATGGTTGGATTTGAATTAGCAGAAACCTTTTGGCACTTTGTTGACTTGCTATGGATCTACCTGTTTTTTTTCTTATACTTTTTTCTAAACTAAAAAAATATTGATCTAATAAGACCAAAACCTTATTTAGATACTATAAAATTAGAGTTTGGTATTTTTTTAACTGAATAAAATGATTATTTTTGTGCCACATTTTAACAACTAATTTAACACTATGAATACTACAGTTGCAACTACTGATACAGAAGGAAAGACTTGGGGAGGTGGTAACCAACCATTAAAAGCAAGTTATGGTAAGATGATGATGTGGTTTTTTATCGTATCAGATGCATTAACATTCTCTGGGTTTTTAGCAGCCTATGGTTTTTCAAGATTCAAATTTATTGATGCTTGGCCAATTGCAGACGAGGTTTTTACTCACGTACCATTTTTCCATGGTAATTATCCAATGATTTATGTTGCGTTTATGACGTTTGTATTAATCATGTCTTCAGTGACAATGGTATTAGCAGTGGATGCTGGTCACCATTTAAACAAGAAAAAAGTGACTTGGTACATGTTTTTAACCATTATTGGTGGTTTAATATTTGTTGGGTCTCAAGCTTGGGAGTGGAATACTTTTATTAAAGGAGACTTTGGTGCTGTACAAACAAAAGGTGGTAACATCCTTCAGTTTGGAGAAAATGTAACTGTGGATGGTGAACAAACTTTTAAACGTTTATCTATAGCAGATTTTGCTACTGCTGCACCTACAGACAGAGTAGAGCATGAGCGTAAAAATGGACTTTGGTTTGTTGGAGAAGGTACTTTACCAGCTTATCAAGTAAGCGATATCGTTAAAGGTATGGAAGCTAATCCTAATGTATTAGTTAGAACGCAAATCATTAACGAAGAAGGTGAAAAAACAATCTTAACAAGAGAGCAATCTTTAAAACAAATTAAAGAAAATGGTAAATTAGTAGTTCAAGGTGCTAACTTACATGTAAACGAATATGGTTCGCCATTATTTGCAGACTTCTTTTTCTTTATTACAGGATTTCACGGATTTCACGTATTTTCAGGAGTTGTGCTTAACATCATTATTTTCTTTAATGTTGTTATCGGTACATATGACAGACGTAAAAACTACGAAATGGTTGAAAAAGTTGGTCTTTACTGGCACTTTGTAGATTTAGTTTGGGTATTTGTATTTACATTCTTCTACCTAGTTTAATAATTTTATAGAAAAGAAATATCATGGCAGACGCACATAAATTAGAAATATTTAGAGGATTAATTAAGTTTAAATCTAATACTCAAAAAATTTGGGGAGTTTTAATCTTGTTATCTATCATTACAGCTGTAGAGGTTGTTTTAGGTATCTACAAACCATCTTGGGGAACCAACGTTGTGTTAGGGATGAAACTTTTAAACTGGATTTTTATCATCTTAACAATTGTTAAAGCATATTATATTACTTGGGATTTCATGCACATGCGTGATGAATTACCTGGATTAAGACGTGCTGTTGTTTGGACAGGAATATTCCTTATTTGTTACTTAGTATTTATATTATTACAAGAAGGAGGTTACGTTTTTGATGTATACGACAAAGGATTTATCAAAAGAGATTTCTAAGTAAAGAAATCGATATAAAATATAGTTAAAAGGTGGTTTATTAAAGCCACCTTTTTTATTTTTGTATAATTAAAAAAAAGCATTGAGATTATGGATAAAAAGAAATTGAAAAAAGGAATTACCTTAGGTGCTTTATTTTTTTTACCAGTAATCTTTTTGTTGTTTTTATATCCTTCTACTAATAACTACAATCCTTTAGAAGTTGTTAAAAATAACGTCCTTGATTTTCAAAACTTGTCTTCAGCAACAACAGACTTACAACTAGAAAATCATATCACAGTTTTAGGTTTTTTAGGTAAAGATCCAGAATCAAAAGTTGTTGAAACCTCTAATCTTAAAGAATTAATCTACGATAAGTTTCAAGGTTTTAAAAAGTTTCAAGTTATTATGTTGGTGTCCAAATCTACAACAGACGCTACAGATAGACTTAAAAAAGAATTAACTAAATACGGAGAGCTTAAATATTGGCATTTTGTTGAGTTGGATGACTCTGATACTAAAAAAATGTTTAATAGCTTAAGATCAAGTGAAGTCTTAGACTTTAATTTAGCAACTAACAAAGTATATATTGTTGATAAGGAATTAAATCAGCGTGGACGTTTAGATAACAGAACCAAAAAAGAAATAGAACAAGGTAAACAAGCCTATCCGCTTACTGCTTATAATGCATCAGAAGTTGCACAGCTTAAAAATGTTATGGGAGCAGATGATTTACGTGTTTTGTTTACTGAGTATAGACAAAAACGTAAAGGCGAGTTTAACTCGACCTCTAGACGTGCAGACGATTTAAAAGGAGACACAAACTAATAGCATTACCATGAGTAAAAAAGCAAATTATTCTTACGTAGGTATTTCATTCATTATATTATTATTCGGTATTATTTTTATTCCTAAAATTATTGATAGAGTAAGTAATAAAGATATTAACCGTACGGACGAGAGTAGAAGCAAAGGTGTTATTGTTAATCCAAAAAGCGATGCGCCAAATAAATCAGATGTAGGCTATTTAGTGATTAATGAAGAGCGTAAAAAAGTACCAGAGTTTAGTTTTACTAATCAAGATGGTAAAACAATAACTAACAAGGACTATTTAGGTCAAGTGTATGTGGTGGATTTCTTTTTTACAACGTGTCCTACCATTTGCCCAAGAATGAGCTCTAACTTAGCATCTATACAAAACACATTTAAAGATAATCCAGAGTTTGGTATTGCATCATTTAGTATCATGCCAGATAACGACACTCCAGAAATCCTAAAGGCTTATGCTGCAGATTATGGTGTTACTAGCCCAAATTGGCATTTAATGACAGGAGATAAAGAGGCTATTTACCAATTATCAAATATGGGTTTTAATATCTTTGTTAATATTGAAAACTTTGAACATTCAGGAGATTTTGCTTTAGTAGATAAAGAAGGATACTTAAGATCTAGAACAGATGCTTTTGGTAATCCTAAAATATTTTATAAAGGTGTAATTAGCGAGCAAGAAAAAATGGATGAAGATGGTAATGAACAAGAAATTACAATCTTAAAAGAAGACATTGCAAAACTATTACAAGAGTAAATTTAACGCATCCTAATCTAGCCAGACCTATTTATTACAATTATGAGTACAAGAAAACTAAACGCCGAACAAAAGTATAATAAGTGGATTGTTATCCTATCTATTATTATCCCTTTAGCTGTTGCAGCTTTGTTTACAGTTAAATTAAAGGACCTAGGTTTTAATGTAGAGCCTTTAACATTTTTACCACCTATTTATGCGACAATAAATGGTATTACAGCATTTGTATTATTGGTAGCCGTTTGGGCAATTAAAAATAATAAACGTCAACTTCATGAAAATTTAATGAAGTTTGCAATCTCTTTATCAGTATTATTTTTAGTAATGTATGTCGCTTATCACATGACAAGTGATTCTGCTGAATTTGGAGGAGAAGGCGCAATTAGGTCTATTTATTTTTTCATTTTAATAACACACATTGCATTATCGGTAGTAGTCATTCCTTTTGTATTAATAACTTATGTTAGGGCAATTACAAACAATATACAACGTCATAAAAAAATAGCTAGAATTACGTTTCCATTATGGTTGTACGTTGCAGTTACTGGTGTGATTGTGTATTTAATGATTTCGCCTTATTACGTGTAACAGCTATTTAAAGCTTTATTAAGCACCTTACAATTATGAAAACTAAAGTTTTTTTATTTCTATTTTTAATCGTTTCATTTTTACAGACTAATGCACAATGCGCTATGTGTAGAGCTGTTCTAGAAAACGAAGAAGGTCAAGCTGCAGCAAAAGGTATTAACGATGGTATTGTCTATCTAATGTCCATTCCATACATCATAGTTTTTAGTTTAGGCTTCTTTATCTATTGGAAATATTTTAAAGTAAAAAAAAGCTAAACTATATATTGATAGAATTAATAAAAACTCCAAATAATGTTACATTGCTTGGAGTTTTTTAATTTTATCGTATGAAATACATTATTAATATAGTTTTACTACTAATTATTAACCATTCTTATTCTCAAACCATAAAAGGTAAAGTTTTAGACTCTATAAGTCAACAACCTTTAGAGCTTGTAAATATTACTTTAATGACTAAAAATAAAGGTGTTTATTCAAATAATAATGGGTCTTACAGCTTTGAAATTTCAAATCATTTATATGATACTTTAAAGGTGTCTTCAATTGGGTATAATTCTAAATATATTGTTTTAAGTCAATATAAAAACCAGATAAATGTAAAGTTAGATATTAAGCTTTCTGAAAAAATTACAGAGTTAGATGAAGTTGTTATTGATTTTAAAAAGAAAAAATACAATAAAAAACATACCATTGGTGAAGATAAAGTAGGTAATGCTGGAGTGAGTTCTCTAATAGGTTACGAAACATGCGTGTTATTAAATAATCCATTGGAAAAAAAAGGAAAGTTAAAAAATTTTTATATAAAATTTAAAAAAAGAAATAATGCTGTTTTTACAGCATCTTTAAATATTAAATTTTATAGTTATGATACCAAAAATAAAAAACCTGGATATGAACTTTACACCAAAAACTTAGTAGTAAAACCAAAGAACAAAAAATACACTTTGAATATTAATCTAAAAGATATGGATATATTCATGCCAGAAGAAGGTATGTGTATTGGAATTGAATTTATTGATCCTAATAACGAGTCCAAAAAATATGATGTTATAGGTCCTATGTATAGATTTACCTATGCTACAGAAGAAAATCTAACTTGGTCTAAATATAGAGGTAAAGAATGGAAAAAAGGCATTGTTAAGTTTGATTACAAAAACGATAATAGGACAGGTAATGTTATGATTGGCGCAGATGTTTTATTTACAAATGAATAAAGAATGAAAAAAAGCATCTTATTAAAAACCTTTAAAATCAATATTTAACAAAATTTTTCAATAAATGTTGTAACAAATTGTATCCTTTGTAGTCTAACTGTTATTGAGTTAATCATCAATCAAAAAAACCATCAATTATGCTCAAAATAAATAAGTTACATAAGTCTTATCCAATTGGCGATTCTAGTCTTCATGTTTTAAAAGGTATTGATTTATCTGTTGAAGAAGGCGAAATGGTTGCTATTATGGGTTCTTCAGGTTCTGGAAAATCGACGTTACTTAATATTATTGGAATGTTAGATGAAGCTGATGAAGGCGAGTATATACTTGATGGTGTCCCTATTAAAAATCTTACCGAAAAGAAAGCAGCGATATACCGAAACAAATTTTTAGGATTTATCTTCCAATCGTTTAACTTAATAAATTACAAAAATGCAGTAGAAAATGTTGCATTACCATTGTATTATCAAGGCTTAAAACGTAAAGAGCGTATTGAAAAAGCAATGTTTCACCTTAAAAAAGTTGGCTTAGCTAATTGGGCTACTCACTTACCAAACGAGTTGTCAGGTGGACAAAAACAGCGTGTAGCAATTGCACGTGCTTTAGCTGCAAATCCAAAATTATTATTAGCCGATGAGCCTACAGGAGCATTGGATACCAAAACATCCTACGAGATTATGGACTTTATCCAATCTTTAAACGATGAGGGTAAAACCATTTTAATGGTAACACACGAAGAGGATATTGCCAATATGTGTAAGCGTATTGTGCGATTAAAAGATGGTGTTATTATGGAAGATGTGTTTATTAATCAAGAAAGAGCTTCTGCACATGTTTGATAGAGACCTTTGGCGCGAAATATTTCAGAGTATAAACATGAATAGAACCAGAAGTGTATTATCTGGTTTTACCGTAGCTTTTGCCATATCGTTATTCGCGATTCTTTTTGGAGTAGTCAATGGATTAGTCAATACATTTGATACCGCTTTTGTGGATGATGCTGCTAATTCTATTTTTATAAATTCTGGACAAACCTCAAAAGCACATAAAGGATTACAAGCTGGTAGACAAATACAGTTTACTAATGAGGATTATGAGTATATTAAAGACGAGTTTGGTGACAAAGTACAATTCATAACCGCAAGAATATATAGAAATGTAAATGCTTCGTTTAGAAACGAAAAAAACAGCTACAGTGTTAGAGCTGTTCACCCAGACCATCAGTATCTTGAAAATACTAAAGTAGAATACGGTCGTTATATCAATCAATTAGACGTTGACAATAAAACTAAAGTAGTTGTTATTGGACGACTAGTAGAAGAGGATTTGTTTTTAAAAACAACTGCTATTGGTAAATACATTAATTTAAATGGGATCCAATATAAAGTGGTTGGTGTGTTTAGTGATGATGGTGGAGATAATGAAGAGCGTTACATGTATATGCCAGTGTCTACAGCACAACAAATTTATGGTAACAATGACTATATCGATCAAATCAATTTAACCTATAACCCAAGCATGAATTTTGACGAAGCTATTGGGTTTAGCACTGCGTTAACCAGAAAACTTAAAGATCGTTTTTCAGTTTCTCAAAATGACCAACGTGCTATAAGGGTTAGAAACTTGGCTAATGAGTCTAAAGCCATTAACCAAATGACAGGAGGTTTAGGTGTCATGGTATTAGTTATTGGATTTGGGACATTAATAGCAGGAATTGTTGGTATAAGTAACATGATGATTTTTATTGTTAAAGAGCGTACTAAAGAGATTGGGATAAGAAAAGCACTTGGAGCTTCACCAAAATCAATAGTGTCTATCATATTATTAGAGTCTATTTTAGTTACAGTTATTGCTGGATTTGTAGGCTTGCTCATTGGGATGACAGTCGTAGAGTTTGCAGGACCAATGCTAGAAAAATATTTTATAAAAGACCCAACAGTAAGTTTAAGCGTTGTTGTTGCAGCAACTATAACTCTTATTGTAGCTGGTGGTATTGCAGGCTATTTACCAGCTAAAAAGGCTTCCAAGATTAAACCAATTGTCGCACTTAGAAATGATTAAATTATAATGTTTTTATTCGAAAGAGATACATGGCAAGAAGTTTACGATAGTTTAAGTAAAAACAAACTACGTTCGGCATTAACTATGGTTGGTGTTTGGTGGGGAATTTTACTACTTATCGGATTACTTGGTTCAGCAAAAGGGTTAGAAAATTCTTTTAATAGATTATTTGGTGATTTTGCTACAAATAGTGTGTTTGTTTGGGCACAAAGTACCAGCAAACCTTTTAAAGGGTTTCAGGAAGGTAGACAAGTACAACTTAAAATAAGTGACGCTAAAAAAATTGAAGAAAATGTAGAAGGTATTGAGTTTGTGGTACCAAGAAATCAAAGTTCTGCTTTGGTAGTACGTAATTTTCTGTCTGGTAATTTTGGTGTAAATGGTGATTACCCTTTATTAGATCAAGTTCAAAAAAAGAAAATGATTCGTGGACGTTTTATCAATCAAACTGATATTGATGAAAATAGGAAAGTCGTCGTTATTTCAGAAGAAATCTACAAACAAATTTTTGAAAAGGACGAAGAAATGATAGGCGAATACATTCTGTTAAACGGAATGAATTTTAAAGTTATTGGTATGTTTGAAACTGGTAATGCTAATATGGGACCTTCTAGTGATATTCATATTCCTTTCACCACTTTTCAACAAATATATAATATGGGTGAAAATATTGGTTGGATGATGATTACTGGTAAACCAGAATACGATATTTCGCAAATTGAAGCAGACTCCAAACTAATTTTAAGAAACTTAAATAAAGTGCATCCAGATGACACTCGTGCATTTGGTAGTTTTAATTTAGGTAAAGAGTTTGCAAAAATCACTGGATTTTTAACAGGAATGCAATTTTTAACTTGGTTTGTTGGAATAGCAACCTTAATTGCAGGTGTATTTGCAATTGGTAATATATTGCTTATAACGGTCAAAGAAAGAACAAAAGAGATTGGTGTAAGACGTGCTTTAGGTGCCACACCTTATGAGATTAAAAGACAAATTGTTGTGGAAGCTGTATCTATAACCTTAGTGGCAGGACTATTAGGAATAATTAGTGGTGGCTGGATACTTATAGCCTTGGATAGTAAGTTTGGTCAAGGTGCAGAAGCTATTATTGTTAACGCTTCAGTATCTATAGCAGTAGTGTTTATTGCCTTAATAATTTTAGTAGTATTAGGGACTTTAATTGGACTAATACCAGCTTTTAAAGCAACAAGTATTAAGCCTATCGAGGCATTAAGAGAAGAATAATTTTATCAATTAAATATAATTAAAATAAAGTCTAAAAAACTTTTAAAATCAACCGAGTAAACTATATAAAAATGAAAAAAGTAATAAAAATAATTGTAATTGTTGCTTTGGTAATAGCGCTTTTAATGGTGTTAAAATACTTTAAAGACTCAAGTTCTAAATCAGTGGAAGAGTTTAAAACAGCTGAGCCTTTTTATACCTCAATAAATACTAAAACGGTAGCTACAGGTAAATTAAATCCAGAGGAAGAAGTAGAGTTAAAACCTCAAATTTCAGGTATTATCGATAAAATCTTAGTCGAGGAAGGTGACATCGTTAAAAAAGGAGATGTGATTGCTAAAATTAGAGTCGTACCAAACGAGCAAAGTTTGGTTGGTGCAAGTGGACAAATATCTACAGCAAAACTATCGTTTAATAATGCTAAAACATTATACGATCGTAATAAAGCTTTATTTGAAAAAGGGGTTATATCTAGACAAGATTTTGAAAACAGTCAATTGTCTTTAAACCAAGCACAAGAAACCTTAAATCAAGCTCAAAATAATTACCAAATTATTAAAAGAGGATCATTGTCTGGTGGTGGATCTGCAAATACAAATATTATCGCTTTAATTCCTGGGACAATTCTAGAGATTCCAGTAAGAGAAGGTGATCAGGTTATTGAAAGTAATAACTTTAATGCTGGTACTACAATCGCGACTATTGCAGACATGAGCAAAATGATTTTTGAAGGTAAAGTGGATGAAGCTGAAGTTGGTAAATTAGAAGAAGGAAAAGATATTAAAGTAATTTTAGGTGCGATTAACGAAAAAGTGTTTCCTGCTAAACTTACATTTGTTGCACCAAAAGGTATGGAAGAGAATGGAGCAGTGCAATTTACTATTAAAGCAGATGTAACGGTAGAACCTTCAACTAAAATTAGAGCTGGTTACAGTGCTAACGCTGAAATTGAAATGGAAAGTAAGGACAGTATTTTAGTAATTAAAGAATCATTATTACAGTTTAACAGAATTACTGAAAAACCATTTGTTGACATTGAAACAGCTCCAGGTACTTTTGAAAAAAGAGATGTGGAAATAGGATTGTCTGATGGTATTAATGTCGAAATCACAGAAGGTGTTAAAGAAGGAGAAAAAATTAAAGTGTGGAACAAAGCATCAAAAGAAGATAACGAAGATGAAAACTAGAAATATAATACAATTCACATTAGTATTCTTAGTAGGCTTCACAGCTTTTGCTCAAGAAAAAAAGTGGTCATTAAAAGAAAGTGTTGATTACGCATTGCAAAACAACATAACCGTTAGACAGTCACTGCTAGATCAACAAATTGCAGAACAAGATTTAAAATCTGCAAAAGGAAACTTTTTACCTACAGTAAATGCAAGTGCCTCTCAAAATTGGAATTTTGGTTCGTTTATAGATCAAAACGGAAGTAGGATTTCAAGAGATTCTAGAGGTAATGGATTTGGTTTAAATGCAGGTGTTACCTTATTTAATGGCTTTAGAAACACAAATCTTCAAAAGCAAGCAGAACTAGGTATTGAAAGTAGTAAGATTCAATTAGATATTTTAAAAAATAATATCTCGTTAAATGTAGTAAATGCGTATTTAAATATATTGTTTAATCGCGAAGCTGTAAAGCAAGCAGAGGAGCAAGTGGCAATTAGCCAAAAAAGTTTAGAGCAAGTGCAAGAACTTGTTGATGCAGGAGCTAGAGCAAGTGCAGATTTGTTAGTCTCTAAATCGCAATTAGCTTCAGATAATGAGCGCTTAGTTAATGCAGAAAACAATGTGGTATTGTCACTATTAAATTTATCACAGTTATTACAAATACCATCGCAAGGGTTTGACATTCAAAATGTAGATATTGATTTAACGGAAGCAGTCTTAGCTTACAACAATTCAAACGAAATTTTATCCTACGCGTTAGATAATCGTCCAGAAATTAAAGGTGCACAACTTAATATTGATAATGCTGAATTAAACTATCAAATTGCTAGAAGTGCCTATTTACCTTCTTTAAGTTTTGGTGTTGGTGCAAGTACGTCTTACCAACATTTACAAGGACAAGATGATGTTTTACCTATAGTTACAGGATTTGATGCAACGTCTGGAGAAGCTATTATTGAATTACAAAAAAATGGATTTGCAGAGCAAATTGAAAATAACCTTGGATACAATGTTGGTTTTAGTTTAAACGTGCCAATTTTTAATGGATTTAGAACAGACGCAAGTGTTAAAAGAGCAGAGATTAGTAAAGATCGAATCGTTTTAGCTTTAGAGCAAGAAAAACAAACGCTAACTTCCAATGTAGAGCAAGCTTTTGCTGATGCTAAGGCTTCATTAATTCAATATGAAGCATCTAAAATATCTTTAGAGTCCCAAGAGTTAGCTTTTCAAAACGAACAAGATAAATACGATTTAGGTGTCAGTACATCGTTTCAATTAGAACAAGTTCGTAACCGACTAATAAATGCACAATCGTCTTTTTTAAACGCAAAATACAATTACGTTTTTAAAACTAAAGTGTTAGATTTTTATCTTGATAAACCAATAACAGAATAAAAGTGGCATATATTTTAAATATTGAAACGTCTACAACTAACTGCTCAGTCTCTCTTTCTCATAAAGGAGAGACTTTGGTGCTAAAAGAAGATTACGGAAATGGTTATTCTCATGCAGAAAAACTCCACGTTTACGTTGATGAGGTGTTAAAAGAAGCAAAGATTTCAACATTACAATTAGATGCCATAGCAGTAAGTAAAGGACCAGGATCATATACAGGATTACGTATAGGTGTGTCTGCAGCTAAGGGTTTAGCATTTGCTTTAAACATACCATTAATATCAGTATCTACTTTAGAAGCCTTAGCGCATCAAGTAAAAGCAGATTCTGGATTAATTATACCAATGTTAGACGCTAGACGTTTAGAGGTGTATTCTGCTATTTTTGATACTCAGTTTAATAGCATTAGAGCAATTGAAGCGCAAGTCCTTGATGAGACGTCATTTCAATCTTATTTGTCAGAAAATAAAGTCTACTTTATTGGTGATGGTGTGGCTAAAACTAAAGCGTTATTAGATAATAACAATGCAGTGTTTATTGAAAACAAATTACCTTCTGCAGATCAAATGAGCGCTTTAAGTTTTAATAAATACAAAAAAAGCGACACCGAAGATGTCGCTTATTTTGAACCGTATTACTTAAAAGATTTTGTAGCAATAAAATCTAAAAAATAATTAAGCCTGTTTTTGTATTTCAACACTATGTGGATAAGGTATGTCAATACCAGCAGCATCTAGTGCTTCTTTAGTTTGTTCGGTTGTCTCAAAATAAACAGCCCAATAATCTTCAGCTTTACACCAAGGTCTTACAGCAAAATTAATAGAGCTATCTGCTAATTCAATCACATTTACCGTAGGTGCAGGTGTTTCTAACACTTTAGGGTTAGCGGTTAATACAGACATTAAAACTTCTTTTGTTTTTTTAATGTCAGATTCATACCCAACGCCAAAAACCAAATCTACACGTCGCGTACCTTCAGTAGAAAAATTAATAATATTTCCATTGGACAAAGAGCCATTAGGGATAATAATTTCTCTGTTTGATAATCCTGTAAGTTTAGTCGTAAAAATTTGGATCTCTTTTACAACTCCAACTTGACCTTGTGCTTCTATCAAGTCGCCAATTTTGAAAGGTTTAAATAACATAATTAATACACCTCCAGCAAAATTAGCTAAAGACCCTTGTAAAGCTAATCCAATTGCTAAACCTGCTGCAGCCAATATCGCAGCAAAGGATGTAGTTTCAATGCCTAACGTCCCTAGTACGATTATAATTAGTACAATTTTTAAAACCCAACGTAATAGGTTTATTAAAAATTTTTGTAAGCTTTCATCATAATTTCTAACTAGCATTAATTTTTTCAAAGCTCTTAGAGCTTGTTTGATAACAAAAGCACCAATAATCCAGATAGCTATTGCAGCTAACATTTTAGGCGTGTATTCAATAATAATTTCAGACCCTTTGTCTATCCATTTTTGTAATTCCATTGTATGATTTTATAAGTTAAAACAAATATAGATATAATTTGCAAACTCTAGTGTTGGGTAGGAGTTTTTGAATTGTAACTGTTTAATATATATACTATTCAACTTTGTCTGTTTTTATTATAAAAATGCGTATCAATTGATCTATGTATGAGCAATTCTTATCATTTTTTAAGATGAATTTTATCAAATTATTAGGCAGTATTTTAGTATAATTGTAAATTAACCAATTATTCAACCCTTTTACTAAATAAGAAATGAAAAAATTTCTACTTATTGTTACTTTTCTAGGTGCTTTATTCACTGCTCAATCTCAAGATGTTTTGATGCAAAACGGAACGTTTTCCCAATGTTCAGGTGTGCTTTATGATTCAGGAGGAGCATCGGCTAATTATGCTGATAACGAGAATTTTGTTTTAACGCTATGTCCAGATGGACCAGATCAATTTATTCAAATACAATTTACAACATTTAGTACACAACTAGGTTCCGACGTAATGACTATCTATGATGGTGATGATACAAGTGCTGCGGTAATTGGTACATATTCTGGTGGTGGAGCAGCAAATAATCCAGGTACAATTTCTGCATCAACAACTAGTGCAACAGGTTGTATTACAATAGAGTTTGTAAGTAGTGCAGCAGCAAATACTTCAGGTTGGGCTGCTAATATTTCATGTTTACAATCCTGTCAAACAATTACACCTACTATAGATGCTACAAACCCAGTAGCTGATGGTTTAGGTGTTATTCAAATTCCTTTAGGTGGTACTGTTAGTTTTGATGGTAGTGCAATTTTTGAAGATGACGGAACAGGAGCAACTTATAACTGGAATTTTGGAGATGGATCTTCAGCAACAGGACTATCATCAAGTCATGTATTTAACAATTTAGGGACGTTTACTGTAACATTTACAGCAACAGATAGCAATCCAACAGGATGTTCTGCTTCGACAACTATTGAAGTAGAAGTTTTAAGTCCATATATTACTGTAAATCAAACAACTTATACAGTTCCAGAATTAATAGAGGATGTATTAATTGATAGCCCATGTGCTACAGTTTCTAATTTTAATTGGAGTACAGGAAGCAATTTTGGGCAAGAAAATGGGATTGGATATTTTACAGCACTTCCAGGTGCATTTCCATTTGAAGCAGGTATTGTTTTAAATTCTGGTGATGCAATGGAAGCTGAAGGACCTGAAACAGGAACACAAAGTAGTGGTGGATGGCCAGGAGATGCAGATTTAGAAAATGCAATACCAGCATTAAACCCAGGAGATTCTAATGATGCTTCTTTTATCGAGTTTAATTTTGTGCCAATTGCTAATAGTATAAGTTTTGATTTCTTATTCGCATCAGAAGAGTATGGAGGTTTCCAATGTGGATTTACAGATGCTTTTGCATTTTTATTAACGGATTTATCAACGACTGCAGTTACTAATTTGGCAATCGTGCCAGGAACAACAGATGTTGTTTCTGTGTTTACGGTTAGAGACAATGCGTATAATGCAAGTTGTCCATCGGTTAATCCAACTTTTTTCGACTCTTATTATGGAGCAGGAGGATTGCCTCCAGGAAATTCTCCAATCGATTTTAGAGGTTATACAACTTCTATGACTGCTTTTTCTAATGTAACGCCTGGTAACACTTATAACATTAAACTAGTTATTGCGGATGATGGTGATACAGCCTATAATGCAGCAGTGTTTTTAGGAGCAGGAACATTTAATTTAGGAGGAGATTTAGGAGATGATGTTACCATAGATGCTGGTACAGCAATATGTTCAGGAGGTTCTGTACCTTTAGATACAAACTTACCTACAGCAACTCATACTTGGTATTTAGACGGAGTTGTTATACCAGGAGAAACGGGATCTACTTTAAACGCAACGGAAAATGGTGTTTATAGTGTTGATGTTGTTTTTTCTGCTACATGTCAAGCGACAGATTCTGTTTTAATAGAATTTATTCCAGGACCAATGGTGGAAAATACCATTGATATTATTACATGTAATAATCCTTCCGGAAATGAAATTTTTGATTTAACGGTTAATGATACCGAAGCGATAGGAAGTCAAATCGCTGCAGACGTAACTATTAGTTATCATAATAGTTTGTCAGATGCACAATTGGGACTTAATCCTATTGCGGATCCAGCCAACTATATTGGAAATGAAACCTATCCAGAAATTATTCATATCAGAATTGAAGATGTGGCATCAGGAACTTGTTCAGATGTTGATACTTTTAATCTAGATGTGATAACTTCGGTTCTTAACCAAGCACCAGACATGGAGGTTTGTGATGATGTGTCTAATGATGGAGTTGAAATGTTTAATTTAGAATTACAGACTGCAACAGTTTTAGGTACGCAACTAGCTTCAGAATATACAGTAACCTATCATAACTCATTTGCAGATGCTGATTCAGGTGATAACCCATTAGTTAGTCCATATAATGGTAGCAATGGTGAATATATTTTTGTTCGTATCGAAAGCTTAATTGATTCAGACTGTTATACAGCTACTACCTTACCAAACGGAGGATTTACCTTAATTGTTAATCCAAATGCTATAGCTGTACAACCTTCTAACATGGTAGTATGTGATGATGTTTCTGAAGATGGATTTGAGATTTTTGATTTAACAACTCAAGAAACTACAATTCTTGGAGGTCAAGATCCAGCAAACTATACAGTTACTTTTTATGAAAACTTAACAGATTTAGATGCAGAAACTAATCCTATTTTAAATTCAACTACTTATCAAAATATAGATTCGCCAGAACAAATTGTATATGTTAGAGTTAACGATAATATTAATCCAACATGTTATGGGTCTACAACTTTTAATCTTATAGTAAATGCATTACCAACATCAATCACACCAACACCATTAGAAGTTTGTGATGATGGTATACCAGACGGATTTACAAGTATAGATTTAAGTATTAAAAACAATGAGATTAGTGGAGGTAACCCAGACTATGCGGTAAGTTATTACCTAACGCAATTAGATGCAGAAACAGAAACTAGTCCATTAGCCATACCATATACAAACATTTCTAACCCACAAATAGTTTATGTAAGAGTAGAAGATGTGACTACAGGCTGTTTTACAACAACGACATTACAATTAGATGTTGTACAAGCACCAGTAGCATTTACACCAACCGCTTTAGAGTATTGTGATCCAGACAGTGATGGCTTTGGAGTCTTCACATTAAGTGATGCTACAGCAGAAATCACAGGAGGCGCACCAGGATTAACGGTTACTTATCACGAAACCTCAAGTGATGCGACAAATAACGTAAACCCATTAGTTAGTCCATATAATAACATTGTAGCAAATACACAGGTTATTTATGTACGCGTAGAAAGTGCAACAATCTCAACAGACTGTGCAACGTTTGTAGACTTGGTTTTAATAGTAAACCCAACACCACAAATAACAGACCCAAGTGCTTTAGAAGTTTGTGATAATGATGCAGACGGTTTTGCAATTTTTGATTTAGAATTAAACAATCCAGAGATATTAAATCAGTTAGATTCAGATACAACAAACGATTTAGCAGCAGCAGATTATACGATAACATTTTACGAAACAGAAGCCAACGCTAATGTGCCAACAAATGCAATAGCAACACCAAATGCTTACACAAACACAACCGCAGATATACAAATTATTTGGGTACGCGTGGATGATAACGCTAATGGCTGTTCTACAGTAACACCAATGGATTTAATTGTAAACCCATTACCAGTATTAGTACAACCTGATCCAATAGCCTTATGTGATTATAACAATCCAGGAGACGAAGTAGAAGCCTTTAATTTAGAAGATGCCAATGCACAAATTCTAGCAGGACAAACCGGAATCACCTTAACCTACTATATTAGTCAATCCGGAGCAGACAATGCTACAGCAGCGGACCAAATATTTAGTCCATACACTAATATTGTAAACCCACAAACGGTTTATGTAAGAGCAGTGGATAATGTAACAGGCTGTGTCAGCACAATTACATTAGACTTAAGAGTTAATCCTATCCCATCACCACAAGCAAGTCCAGTAGCTTTAATAGAATGTGATGACGATAACGACGGATTTACAACCTTTAATTTAGACAGTCAAACAACAACGATCTTAAATGGAGAGCCAGACGTAAGCATCAGTTATCACGAAACACAAGCCGATGCGACAAACGATTTAAATGCCTTAGTTAGTCCATACACAAATATCGTTGCAAACACGCAAATGATATATGTGCGTGCAGAAAATGATATCACAGGATGTTTTACAATAGTCGTATTACCATTACAAGTACAACCATCACCAGTAGTACCAGTAGTAATCGATGATTATATTGTATGTGATGATAACGATGATGGGTTTAGCCAATTTGATTTTGATACAGTAATGGCACCACAAATCTTAGGGACACAAGATCCAGCAGATTTTACATTAACGTACCACACCACACAAATAGCAGCAGACAACGGAACTAGCCCAATAGTTAACACAGGTAACTATACTAATGTTACTAACCCACAGACAATTTATGTTAGATTAGAAGGTAACGTAAATGGATGTGTTACAACAGGCTCATTTATAATCCGAGTTGAGTTTCCACCAGTAATTGTGCAACCAACACCATTAGCAATATGCGATGAGTTAGATGCAGATTATTACGAAAACAATGACGATATGGCAACGTTTGACCTAACGGTTAAAAACGACGAAATTACCGCAGGTAATCCTAGTTGGATTGTAACCTATTACGAAACACAAGCCAATGCACAAGCCGATGTTAGTCCAATAGTAGACCCAACCATGTATACTAATATGATGGTAGGAACAAATCCAGCTAACCCACAAACAGTTTATGTTAGAGTCACAGATGCAGATACAGGATGTTTCTCATTTACAACATTAACCATCCGTGTGTTACCAAACCCAACACCATTACAAAACCCTACAGATTTAGAATTATGTGATGATGTGAATATTGTAGGACCAAATGATTTAATAGAAATCTTTGACCTAACCACAAATGAAGTAACCACAATAAACGGAGAATTAGGCGTAAGCGCAAGTTACTATACGGATTTAGATGATGCCTTAATGGGAACTAATCAAATAGTAGATCCAACAGCACATAGTAATGAAGATCCAGATAATCCAGGCGTAGCAATCAATCCGCAGACGATTTACATGCGTGTAACAAACGGAACAGATGCCTCAGGAACAGGAGGAACAGGATGTTATACTATAGTAAGTTTTGACATTACAGTAAATCCATTACCAGAGGTTAGCCCAATAGAAGATTATATCTATTGCGAATTATTTAATGATGGTCAATATGGCTTTGATTTAGAAAGTAAAACACCAGAAATCCTAAACGGACAAGACGGAACAATCTTTACTGTAACGTATCATGAAACACAAGGTGAAGCAGATATGGCAATGAATGCATTAAGTAGTCCATATACCAATACAAGTAACCCACAAACCATATACGTTAACATTACCAATACCCTAACAGGATGTGATACGACCACTACATTTAATATCGAAGTTCAGGAAGCAGCACAAGCCAATCCAGACTTAGTACCAATCGTATACCAGATATGTGATGACAATATGGAAACCGATGGAGACACAACTGATGATAGCGCACAATTTGATTTATTAACATTAAATCCAGAAGTATTAGATGGACAAGATCCAGCGAATTACATTGTAAGCTATTATGCCACACAAGCAGATGCCGATGCAGCAACAGATGCGTTACCATTTTTATATGAAAACAGTGTTAATCCACAAGTCATTTATGTACGTGTAGATAACAATACCATGACTGTATTACCATTGGCTATCGACCTAGCAGGATTAGGGACAACAGGAATAGACTTTAATGGCGACGGAACGATTGATACAATTGATACCGATTTAGATGGCGTTTTTGACCTAATAGATGTTGATGGCGATGGACTATCAGACGGAACAGATACAGATGCAGATGGTTTAATTGATGAAATAGACATTGATGGCGATGGTATTGCAGATGCAGTAGATATTGATGGCGATGGTGTGTTAGATAATCAAGCAGACAGCTCAGTATGTTATGACACTGCCGAAATCACATTACAAGTTAACCCATTACCAGAGTTTGATTTAGATGACACTTATTTATTATGTGTTAATACAAACGGAACCGAAGTGGTAAACACACCAGTATTAGATACAGGATTAAGTGCGACAGACTACACTTTTGAGTGGCAATTAGAAAGCGTAACCCTTCCAGGAGAAACAGGAAGCAGCTTAACACCAACACAAGGTGGTTTGTATACAGTAATAGTAACAGATGCAGTTACAGGATGTACTAATGACGACTCTGCAACGGTAGAAGAAAGTGAGCCACCAGTAATCACCGCAGAAGTAACCACAGCAGCCTTTGCAGAAGTACATAACATATCAGTAACAGCAACAGGAAGTGGCGTTTCAATCTTCGAGTTTAGTATAGACGATGGACCATGGGAAACAAATACACCAAATGATGGCATGTATATGTTTACAGACGTAGGAGCAGGAGAGCATATAATAACAGTAAGAGACATTAATGGCTGTGGAGAAGCAAGTATACCAGTAATGGTAATGGACTATCCACATTTCTTTACACCAAATGACGATGGGTTTAACGACACTTGGAACATTTACGGAATAGAAGACCAATTAGATGCCGAGATATACATCTTTGATCGTTACGGTAAATTATTAAAACAATTAAGCCCAAGTGGACTAGGATGGGATGGAACGTATAATGGTAATCCAATGCCAACTAGTGACTACTGGTTTACGGTTGAGTATAGAGAGCTAAACGATACCTCAAATACAAGAAAACAATTTAAAGCCCACTTTACTTTAAAAAGGTAATTAAGCAAGATTAAATAACACCAATAAAAAAGCCTGAACAAATGTTCAGGCTTTTTTTATAATACTATATTTTAAAAAGGTGTTAATTAACCTCAAATGTAATTTTAAGATTAACTCTAAAGTCTACAACTTCACCATCTTTAACGCTAGCACTTTGATCTTGTACATAAACAGATCTAATGTTTTTAACGCTTTTAGACGCATGCTTTACAGCTTTTTTAGTTGCATCTTCCCAACTTTTATCAGAGTTTGATAATACTTCGATTACTTTTAATACTGCCATAATATTTAAATTTTAATTATTGTTTGTTTCTTAAAATTACAACTTTTAATACAATAATTGATGATTTAAATCTTCTAACAATATAGTAGTCGGGTTAAACAGTGTGTTTTATAGGTTGAAATTAACCATTTAGAGCTACAACAGATTCTACTTTTCCTGCTAACATCTCTTTAAGCATATTTTCAATTCCGTTTTTTAATGTAAATGTTGAAGATGGACAACCACTACATGCACCTTGTAAAATTACTTTTACGGTTTTAGTAGTTTCATCATAGGATTCAAATTGGATGTTCCCTCCATCACTTGCAACAGCAGGCTTAATATATTCTTCTAGAATGTTTACAATTTGCTTAGAGGTGTCATCTAATGTTTCAAAGTGTGCTTCTACTTTTTCTACAGATTTTTCAACAACTTCTGGTGCATTAGGTGATACTATTTCTTTAGCATCCTCTATGTAATTTTTTATAAACTCTCTTAATTCAAAAGAAATGTCATTCCATTCTGCGATATCATATTTTGTGATTGACACATAGTTTTCGTCAAAAAAGACGCTTTTAACAAATGGAAAATGAAATAATGCTGTAGCCATAGGTGATGGCTTAGCTGTTTCGATTGAGGTAAACTCATAAGAAGAGGTAACTAATTTTTTGTTTGAAACAAATTTTAGTACTGATGGGTTTGGCGTGCTTTCCGTGTAAACGGTTACAGCAACCTTTTTTGTTACAGCAGTTTCTGACACAGCTATTCCACCATCGTTTAGGTAGGATTCAATCTGTTCTGCTACTTCAGTCTTAACATCGTTCCATTCTACAATATTATATCTTTCAATAGCTATAAAATTGCTAGATATGTAAACTTTTTTTACAAAAGGAAGATAAAATAATTGTTGTGCTAAAGGTGAGTCTTTAGCCTCGTCAATGTTGTTAAATTCAAAGCTTTGGTGCTTGGTTATAAATTGGTTTAATTCGAATTTAATTATGGTAGGGTTAGAGGTTTCTTGTATTGAAACTTTAAAATCACTCATTGTTACTTTTTTTTTGCAAAAATACTAAAGAAAAGTATAGATATCTATTATATTTGATTTTTATAAAATTTAACGATTTTTGAGGTTTATTTGATAAAACATTTTTATCTTGAACCTTTAACTTTTACGATTGAAATTATACGTTGTAAATTTATATATTTGAGACTCACTTTTAATTTTAAGTTAAAAGTTAGTTATAAACCCAATAGCGTAGCTATTTTATAGACCTGTCTACCTCGAAATAAGAGATTATGAGATTAAAAAACATATTTTTAATAGCAATTGTTGCTTTATTTGGCACTCAATTTTCAAAAGCCCAAGAGGGATTACCAATCTACTCAGATTATTTAACTGATAACTACTACTTGATTCACCCATCTATGGCTGGTGCAGCAAATTGCGCTAAACTTAGGGTTACAGGAAGACAGCAGTGGTTTGGAGATGATGATGCTCCAAAGTTAATTACTGCTAGTGTAAATGGTAGAATTGGAGACTCGCAATCTGGTATTGGAGCTATTGTGTATAGTGATAAAAATGGATACCACTCTCAAACTGGTGCTTATTTTACTTACGCACACCATTTAATGTTTTCAAGAAGTACTACTGACCTAAACCAATTATCTTTTGGTTTAAGTGTTGGAGCGATACAATATAAGTTAGATGAAACTAGCTTTTTAGCTGATGGATTTGATCCTATTATTGCTGGAATAGAGCAGTCTGCTACTAATTTTAATGTAGACTTTGGTTTTTCTTACTTCTTATATGATTTTTATGCACACGCAACAGTAAAAAACTTACTGAAAAATGATGGTATTAATTTTAATGAGCAAGGTATAAGCTATGACAATTTAAGAACTTACTTAGTATCTGTAGGAAATACCTTTGGAAGCTATGGTAGCGAATGGAGTTTTGAGCCTTCTGCTATGTTTATGTATAGAGATGCTACAGAGGAAGCATCCTTTGACCTTAACATAAAAGCATACAAATCCGTGGACTTTGGTAAGGTTTGGGGAGGATTATCTTACAGACGATCTTTAGATGGTGCAGAATTTAGAGATGGATCTGGAGTAAGTAGCCAAAAACTACAATATATTACACCAATATTAGGTGTGGAAGTAAACAACTTTGTGTTTGCTTACAACTATAGCTACCAAGCAAACTCTGTAGTATTTAATAATGGTGGATTCCACCAATTAACATTAGGGTTTAACTTTAACTGTGGTAAAGAAAGATACAGTTGTAATTGTCCTGCAATTAACTAATTGTCAATATATAATTTATTAAAAAAGCCTCATTATAATGAGGCTTTTTTTTATGGCTTTAATTAGTGGTTAGTATTTAACTCTTTAACGTCAATGGTTCCGTCAGGTGATATAACAAAGTATTTATGTTTGATTTCTGTTTTAACAATAGGGTCTTGTTTTTGCTCAGCTGGTTTTGGTTTAAAATGTAGTTTTATTTCCATACCAATTTGTACAACAGGCTCTAATATTGAAGGATTAATTACAATATCATAGTTCTCGTAAGACAAAGGTTGGTAGTAATATGAGGTTTGTTTTTTTACTTCAGTAACACCTTTATCCTGTTTTAAAGCTTGGAAAGATATGCTGTTAAATGCCTGATAATTTTGATAAAAATCTTTTGGGAAGTAACAATATTTTTGATCAGCCATGACAGCATTATAGTTTTCTAATTTAAAACCTAGTAGATTGTAATATTCTTTTTTTTCGGTAATTAAATTTAAAAGTTTAGTTTGTAGATTCTTATACACATCAGCAATGTTTTCAATATAATAATCCACTTTTACCAAGTTATAAATTTCATTTTTAGCACAAGCAGTAAGAATTTTTTCAAATTGTTGTGTCTTAGTAAATTGGATGTGTATGTTTTGTTGCAGCTCAAATCCTTTAGGGACTTCAGTATACGTTTTGCTAAATAGCTTTTTAGTGACCTCTACCTCATAAACAGGAACAAACGATATCACGTCAATAGCAATATCCTTTTCTAAAATTCCAATTGACGTTAACTCTGTTTTGATATTTGCAATACGATCATTTAAAAGGGTATTAGTGATTTCAGCAGTTTCTCCAATTTGAGTAACATTAAAAATAGCAGTGTAGGTAGTTGCTTTTACATTTTGCAACGCTCTAACGTCAATTATAATAGTACTGTTAGGATTTAAATTAGGTGTAACTTGTCTAAGTGAGTTACCATAAGCAATAGCATTTCCGCTAGTTATATTTTGTCTGGAAATGCCTTGATTAAGATTTCCCATGTGTTGTGCTTGGATGTTAATAGATAGTAAAGTGAATAGGGCAAATAATTTTGAATATTTCATAATTGCTTTAAGTTTTAATTTTGGTAAACCTATAGGCAACATATTTAAAACAAAAGCTAGATTGAGTAAACTAACAACATAAATGAGTCAGTTTGGTATATAAATGAGTTAAGACTATAATTTTGGTTATTTTACTTATCAAATTGAAAAAAGTACATTTTATTTAATGGGCTAAAGTGCGTAAGTTTATATTCTATAATTTAATAAATGAAAAACCTACGCATACTACTAACTATTTTGTTGTGTCTAACAGCACAGCAAATCATGCAAGCGCAACATCAGTTAAATAAATCTGAAGAGGCTACTTTTACTGTAAAAGGGTTAGTTAGAGAGGTGGATACTTATAATCCAATAGTTGATGTTAACATCCAAGTTAATGGAGGATCTTACACTAGTACCAGTTTAAGTGGCGAATTTAGAATTAATGTAAAAATAGGAGATGAGATTATGATTAGTCACAAGGATTTTGAGACTATTTATTACACCGTAAAATCCGATGACGATATAACCGTAGAAGTCCATGCCTTAATCGAGGATGCCTATGTTAAAAAGATAAAAACCAAATCTAATACTTTTAAAAGTACCATTGATTCAGCTGTTTTTTACAAGAAAATTTCAGCAGAAAAAAGTATACAGTTTATAACTGAAAGTATTCCAAAAAGTACATCTGTTAAGCAAAATGCCGAAGCTTTTGAGGTCTTAGCAGACATCTATATGTATTGGAAACAATACGATTTAGCGGTAACAAACTATCGTATAAGTTTAAATAATGTAAACTCAACAGACGTTAATTTAAAATTAGCTAAAGCCTATTTTAAAAACAAAAACCACCAGGAGAGTTTAGCCATTTATAATAGTTTAAAAAATAGCGATTTGTCTAATTGGCAAAACGTAATACGTTACGAAGGATTAGGTGATGTGTATGCTCAAATCAATCAAAACAGTAAAGCAACGCAAGCTTATACAGAAGGATTAAAAGAAGCAACTACTAATCAAATTTTGCCTAAAGTTACAGACTTAAATTCTAAACTAGGAGAGGTTTACAATTCAGAAGGTAAAAAGGCTAAAGCCGAAGTTTTACTAGAAAACTCTGTAGCGCTTGCTGCTCAAGAAAATAAAACAAGAGAGGTAGAACAAAAAATTAAGTTTGCAGATTTTCAAAATGTCAATCAATCTTACGATCAAGAAATTAAAACCAGAAAAGAGATCATTAAAGATATAGCTGTTATTGAAAAAGACTCCATAATAGCTAACGAGAGTAACATAACTAAGCAAAAACAAAACTATAAAATTGGTAATGCGTATTTCCTTCAAAAGGAATATAAAGAAGCCATTCCATACCTAGAAAAAAGTATTGAAGAAGCAGATAAAAAAGAAGATTTAATAGTAAAAAAAGATGCGACTAAAAAACTAACAGATGTGTATGTCGAGTCTGGTAATTTTAGCGAAGCTAAATTAATGTTTGACGAGTATGTGAAAACCGTTGATCAACTATACATTAAAAAAGAGCAAGAAATATCGCAAGCAGCACGATTTAATAAAAGTATAGCCGAAAAGCAAAACCGAATCACAACTCTAGAAACAGACCGAAAGTTAACGCTAAGTCAAGTTGAATTATCTGAAGAAAAAAATAAAAGTCAACAGCTAATAATATACTCATTAATAGGTGGTTTATTCCTGTTGGCAGTAGCAGCTTATTTAATGTTTAAATATATAAAACAACAAAAATTGGCAAACAATTTATTGGCATTAAAGTCTTTACGTAGTCAAATGAATCCACATTTTATTTTCAATGCACTAAACTCGGTAAACAGTTTTATTGCGACTAATGACGAGAGGACTGCAAACAAATACCTATCCGATTTTTCTAAATTAATGCGTGCAGTTTTAGAGAATTCTGAAGAAGATTTTATTCCGCTTCAAAAAGAAATTGAACTTATAGAATTATACACAAAGTTGGAGCATTTCAGGTTTAAGGATAAGTTTGAATACACCATTAATATAGACAAAACTATAGATATCGAAGCCTATCAGATTCCGCCTATGTTACTACAACCCTACATAGAAAATGCAGTATGGCATGGACTACGTTATAAAAATGATATGGGATTGTTAGAAATTTCAATAACCAAAAAACAAAAAGGAGTGATAGCAATAACAATTGCAGATAATGGTATTGGACGTACTAAATCTAAAAGTTTAAAGACCCAAAATCAACAAAAACATAACTCTAAAGGATTAGGAAATATTAAAAAGCGAGTCTCTATTTTAAACCAAATGTATAAAGACAAAGTTGATGTGTTTATAGACGATAATGGAACAGAAGGAGATGTAGGGACAAAAGTAGTATTGACAATCAAAAAAGATTAAAAATGAAATCCATTTTGGCTAGCTTAGTATTTTTAGTATTGATTTTAAGTTGTAAATCTTCTAAAATTGAAGAGCCATGTAAAAATATAATTAATAAATCACCTCTAAATATTAATTCTTTCACAGAGTTAGTTACTGCTGAAAACGATAAACGCGAAATAAGTATAATTGTGTTAGATGGGAAAGTAGCAAGTCAGGACCTTGTGGAAAAATTAATATTTAATAATAGTAAAAATAAAATAGTAAGTGCACAATCTGTAAAAGATCCAAACGCTCCAGAGATAAATGGAAAGCGTAAAAGAGTATTAATTATTTATTCTACCATTTGTGGTCAATGGAAATTAAAAAAAAGTCGATTAACTTTAAAGGAAGACTAAAAATATAATAGTATATGAAACTAAACGCAATATTAGTAGAAGACGAAGCACAAAGTAGAGCCATATTAAAAAACTACTTAACTAAATACTGTCCAAAAGTTAATATAATTGGCGAGGCAGAAAACATAAACGAAGCCTTAGAGTTAATACGCACCTTAGATTTAGACCTAGTGTTTTTAGATGTAGAGATGCCATATGGTAACGCATTTGATTTATTAGACAAAGTTGGTGATCGTGATTTCGAAACCATTTTTGTAACCGCATATAACAATTACGCAATGGATGCCCTAAATGCACACGCATCTTATTATTTAATGAAACCAATAGATATTGACGAGCTCATTAAAGCAGTTGACTATGTATCCGAAATTAAGTTAAAAGAAGACGCATTACAAGACCAAGTATTAATACCTAAAACCAATAATGTAGCAGGTAAAATAACCATACCACAGCAAGACGGTTTTGAGGTGTTAAATACTAAAGATATTTTGTATTGTAAAGCAGATGATAATTATACTGAGATCTATTTAAACAACAATAAAAAGAAAGTAGTCAGTAAGACACTAAAATATTTTGAAGACGCTTTAACACCATCAGGATTTGCTCGTGTACACAAAAGCTACCTAATTAATGTAAGCGAAGTCGTTAAATACGTTAAAGGAAAAGGAGGAAGTGTTATACTTAGTAACGGACAAGAAATTATGGTGTCTGCTTCAAAAAAATCAGATTTATTATCTTACTTTAAATAACCCAATACCTCTATTCGGAAGTTTTAGAGAAACTAGCAAAAAATTTAAAAATAAACAACACATGCCAATAATAAAACCAGTAAATGGTAAAGCACCACAAATTACAGCAGACTGTTACATAGCAGAAAACGCTACCATAGTAGGAGATGTTCAAATAGGCAAACAATGCAGCATTTGGTTTAATGCAGTGCTACGTGGTGACGTAAATTATATAAAATTAGGAGACAAAGTCAATGTCCAAGATGGAGCAGTCGTACATTGTACCTATCAAAAATACCCAACCATAATAGGTAATAATGTATCCATTGGTCACAATGCTATAGTCCATGGATGCACAATTCACGACAACGTGTTAATTGGTATGGGAAGCATCGTAATGGATAATTGCGTAGTAGAAAGTAACAGCATTGTAGCAGCAGGAGCTGTCGTAACCCAAAATACAATAGTCCAATCAGGAAGCATTTATGCAGGTGTGCCAGCAAAAAAAGTGAAAGACATTAGCGAAGAGTTAATACATGGCGAAATAAATCGTATTGCCGATAATTACGTTAAATACTCAGGCTGGTTTAAAGAGTAATTTTTGGGCGTTACCACAAGGGTCGCGTCATCCATTATATCTTTTTTTGCCATATATGGCAGCAAAAAAAGGATGTCATTACTACCGCTAACGCAACCTATCGCAAGACTTAGACTCAATGGTAAGAATTAGTTCTTCCACAGATGTTAAGGACGCAATAGCTTTGCTTGACAAAAAGGGTTGTAACGTGTTATTGGTTTTGGATAATATAATTGGATAACTAAAATTTTTAGCTTTAAATTTTGCTTCAAACGCATCACTATGTAAAAATTCAATATCTAAAGGAGTTCTGTTTCTAAAATCTTTCCAAATTGTGTTTTCTGTAAAGGTATTAAACGTTAAAGCGCATAAATTACAAGCGTAAGTTTTAGGGCTAAATAATTTATGCGCAATATCTAGTGCTAGGTTTTTAAAACCTGATTTGGCATTATAAACAAATACTAGTGTAGTCATATACACTAAGTCGTAAAACAATTAAAATAATTACTTTCTGTAATTAAAAGGTTTGTCTTCGTAAAAATGTTCAAATGTTTTATCCGTAAAGTAATGGTCTTTTAATACCTTGTAAACCATAATAGCAACAAATACTTGACCAATAACAGTTAGGTAAAAGACCCAACTAAAAGACATATTCATTGCTACCATAATGGTAACAGTAATTAACAACAAGGTGGTAATAGCCACCCAAAACATTGCAGGCGTTTTCATAATTTTTTATTTACAATTTACTAAAAACTAGAGAGATATGTTTTATGCGACTCGTTAATTTATTTATAAAATTAAGTAATACTAATGTTTACAACCAAACCTTCATTACTTCTAATATTACAAACGGTATTATCTTCAAAAATTAAATATTGTCCTTTGATACCTTTTAAAACACCTGTGTAATGTGGTGTCTTTGTAAAATTTAAAGACTTTGGTTTTGTTGGATATTGTAATACCGGAAATTCAATATTAGTTTCCTGATTGTCTTCAATAAAATATTGTTTTGCTTCATCAGGAATATACTGTTTTAGCTTATCACGCCATTCAATTAAATTTTCATCCTTAATATCATTTTTAAGCATGGTACGCCAATTAGTTTTATCACCAACATAATCCTTCAAAGCAACCTCTGTAATTCCAGCTAGATACCTGTTAGGGACTTCAACAATCTCAATAGCTTCATGTGCACCTTGATCAATCCAACGCGTTGGGACTTGACCTTTTCTGGTAACACCAACTTTTACACTGCTAGAATTGGCCAAATAGACAATGTGTGGTTGTAGTTGTACTTGCTTTTCATAGGCTAAATCGCGCTCTTCAATATCCAAATGGGCTTGACTTAACTCGGGTTTCATGATCCAATCTGCTGCTTGCGGAATCTCAAAAAAGCAACTTTTGCAAAAACCTTGACGGTAAATAGGCTTATCTAAATGGCAATTTAGACACTCGTATTTTACAAAACTAAACGTTAAGGTTTTGTCTAATAATTGGTTAATATTAATAAAGTCATTTTTAAAAACCATATAGTAATTTATAGGTTTAGAAAACTCGGTTTGCATTTTTGTCAACACACCTTGGTAGGTCATAAAAAAAAGTATTATTTTTAAAACTTAAAGATACAAATAACTATGCCAATTCCTCTTGTTAATTCTATTGCTTCATGGTTTTTGAAGAAGCGTTTTCATCAAATAGAGTTGTTTTTAAAGTATCCAAATGAGGTGCAGCAAGAGCTATTATTTAGTTTACTAGATATTGCTAAAGACACTGAGGTTGGTAAAAAGCACGAATTTGCTTCAATAAAAAACTATGCAACCTTTGCGGATCGTGTACCTATATCTACTTACGAGGATTTACAGGATAGTATTGAACGCTCAAGACAAGGTGTAAATAATATTTTTTGGCCAAAACCAATCAAGTGGTTTGCAAAATCTAGCGGAACAACTAGTGCTAAAAGTAAGTTTATTCCTGTTAGTTTTGACAGTCTAGAGGATTGTCATTATGCAGCAAGTAAAGACCTATTATGTATGTACCTTAATAATAATGAAGATTCGCAATTATTTACGGGTAAAAGCTTAAGGTTGGGAGGTAGTAAAGAACTGTACAAAGAAAACGGAACAGCATTTGGAGATTTAAGCGCTATTTTAATAGATAATATGCCTTTCTGGGCAGAGTTTAGTAGTACACCAAGTAGTAAGGTTAGTTTAATGAGTGATTGGGAAACCAAAATGGCTGCTATAGTTAATGAGACTATAAACGAGAATGTTACCAGTCTTGCAGGTGTACCAAGTTGGATGTTAGTTTTACTTAATAACGTATTGGATAAAACTGATAAAACAAGTTTATTTGACGTTTGGCCTAACCTAGAAGTGTATTTTCATGGAGGTGTAAGCTTTAATCCGTATATCGAGCAATATCGAAATATACTACCAAAAAAAGATTTTAAATATTACGAAATTTATAATGCATCGGAAGGGTTTTTTGCAATCCAAGATCAAAATTACTCTGGAGATTTATTGTTAATGTTAGACTATGGTATTTTTTACGAGTTTATCCCAATGGATACATTTGGGACTAAAGACCAAAAAGTAATACCATTAAGTGAGGTACAACTTAATAAAAACTATGCAGTTGTAATTACAACTAATGCTGGGCTTTGGCGTTATATGATAGGTGATACCGTAAGGTTTGTGTCTATCAGTCCATATCGTATAAAAGTGTCAGGACGCACAAAACACCATATTAATGTTTTTGGCGAAGAGTTGATTATTGAAAACGCTGAAGATGCTTTAAAAAAAGTATGTAAAAAGACTAAGTCAGAAATTGTAGATTACACAGCAGCTCCAATATTTATGGATGGTAAAGAAAAAGGTGCGCATGAGTGGTTAATCGAGTTTAAAACGCCTCCTAAGGATATTAATTATTTTAATGAGCTGTTTGATAATGCACTTAAAAGTCTAAACTCAGACTATGAAGCTAAACGTTATAATAATATGACATTAAATAAACCAAAAATACACATAGCTAGAGAGCAGTTGTTTTATGATTGGTTAAAGCAAAATAATAAGCTTGGAGGCCAACACAAAGTCCCAAGACTATCTAATACGCGTCAATATATGGACGAGCTAATACTTTTAAATACATAGGTAATAGTTGGCGTTATGTGCTGTTCTTTTTAGCTAATGTCTATTTTGTAATTATCATAGTTTAAATAAATCAGTCTATTTATTTGGTTATCAAACAAATAAAACATATATTAGTATTGCTATTAATCTGGCTTTAAGGGAAGTCATATTGAATTTAATCAAGAAAAACCACTTTAAACGATTTGTCTAAAGTGGTTTTTATTTATTACAAAGTTAGATTATTAAAATAAATGTATAAAAAATTTGTATAATTTTAATTTAGAGTAATTAATTAAAAATCAAAACATTATGACTCTGCTAAGAAAAGTTACTTATCTATTATTAGCAATGTTGTTTTTTGCTTGTTCCTCAGAACACGAAACAAAGACAGCACCAACCGATATCATTGATAGTAATGAAATACAATCTAAATTTTTATTTAGAGAAGCTCTTAAAGATTTAGATATTAAAATTAAAAATTTTAAGAACGAAAAAAAATTAGAATTAAGTAATGACTTAATAATAGGTCAAGACAATAATGGTTTTGTTTTTAAAGATGAAAACATTAAAGAACTAATTTCTCTTCAAACTAAACGTGTGGGACTACTCACAGGTTATGATATTGTGATTTCTGAATTTGATTTACTAAAAGCTAACGATAATAATGGTTATCCAATGTTAATAGTTAAAGGCTATTGTAATCAATCAAAAGAGGTCTTAAGCGTTGGACTTGATCTTTTAAAACTTGAAAAGGGTTATAGTTATAGAGTAGAAGATCCTATATCTAGTGTAGTATGTGCAGGATGTCGACGAGGTTGTAATCCAAAACGCGATAGTAGTGGAGACGGTTATTGTACAGAGTGTAAAATATCAAATAGTAATTGCACTAAAACTGAGACCCTATAATTAAATATTAAATTTATAAGAAAAATCCACTTTAAACAACTGTCTAAAGTGGCTTTTTTTAATTGCGTAAACTATAATTTATGAGACTGCTTTTAATTTTTTAATAGTAGTCTTGCTTAATTTTTGTTCAGCGTAAGCTTTTGTTACGTTTAGTTTTTTAGTATCGCTACCAGGAAGTTCAAACATAGCGTCCGTAAGGATTTCTTCGCATAAGCTTCTTAATCCACGAGCACCAAGTTTATACTCTATAGCTTTGTCAACAATAAAGTCTAATGCACCATCAGTCATACTCAGCTCTATTTCGTCCATTTCAAACAGCTTTTTATATTGTTTGATTATGGCGTTTTTAGGCTCTGTTAAAATAGCTCTTAACGTTTTGCCGTCAAGAGGATCCATGTAAGTTAAAACAGGTAGACGTCCAATAATTTCTGGTATTAAACCAAAGTCTTTTAAGTCTTTTGGGATAATGTATTGTAATAAATTATTATGGTCTACAACATCTTCTTTTATAGAAGCGCTATATCCTACAGCTTGCATATTTAATCGTTTAGATATGACACGCTCAATACCATCAAAAGCACCACCAGCAATAAATAAAATATTTTCGGTATCGACTTCAATAAACTTTTGGTCAGGATGTTTACGACCACCTTTTGGCGGAACGTTAACTACAGTACCTTCTAAAAGTTTTAGTAAAGCTTGTTGTACACCTTCTCCTGAGACATCTCTTGTAATTGATGGATTATCGCTTTTACGTGCTATTTTATCAATTTCGTCTATAAACACAATTCCTTTTTGTGCTTTATCTAAATTGTAATCTGCAGCTTGTAATAATCGTGTTAAAATACTTTCTACATCTTCACCAACGTAACCAGCTTCTGTTAATACAGTTGCATCTACGATAGCTAAAGGTACGTTTAACATTTTTGCAATGGTTTTAGCCATTAATGTTTTACCTGTACCTGTTTGCCCAACCATTATAATGTTTGATTTTTGAATTTCAATATCATCATTAGTTGGCGGTTGTAATAAACGTTTGTAGTGGTTGTAAACTGCTACAGACATTACTTTTTTGGTATATTCTTGCCCTATAATATACTGATCTAAAAAGCTGTTTATTTTTTGCGGTTTCTTCAGCATTAATTCTGCTGAAAGATCTTTAGTGTCTTCTTCTTTAGATTCTTCAACAACAATACCATGTGCTTGCTCAATACATCTATCACAGATGTGTGCATCTAAACCAGCAATTAATAAATTGGTTTCTGGCTTTTTCCTACCACAAAACGAACATTCTAATTCTTCCTTTGCCATTTTTTTTGTTTAAAAGCCAAAGGTTAATTATAAGTTATAAATTGATTTAAAACTTATAATTAACATGACCCTTTAATTTAAATATTTAGTTACGAGCTAAAATCTCGTCAATCATTCCGTATTCCTTAGCTTTATCAGCTTTCATCCAGTAATCTCTATCACTGTCTTCGTACACTTTATCATAATCTTGTCCAGAATGCTTACTAATAATCTTATAAAGCTCTTCTTTTAGGATTAAAATTTCACGCGCAGTAATTTCTATATCACTAGCTTGACCTTGTGCACCACCTAAAGGTTGGTGGATCATTACGCGAGAGTGCGTTAAACCACTACGTTTACCTTTTTCTCCTGCACATAATAATACTGCTCCCATTGAGGCTGCCATACCTGTACAAATTGTAGCAACATCTGGTTTAATAAATTGCATGGTGTCGTAGATACCTAATCCTGCATAAACACTTCCTCCTGGAGAGTTAATGTATATTTGGATGTCTTTGTTAGCATCTGTACTTTCTAAAAATAATAATTGCGCTTGAATAATATTAGCAACTTGATCATTGATACCTGTTCCTAAAAATATAATTCTATCCATCATTAAACGCGAAAACACATCAAATATAGCAATGTTCATTTGACGCTCTTCAATAATATTAGGCGTTAAGTTAGTAGGATACATACTACTTATAATTTTGTTGTAATACGTACTACTTATACCTTGATCTTTTATAGCGAATTTTTCGAATTCTTTTCCGTAATCCATAGTCTGCTTAAATGTTATTTTAATTGAAAAAATTAGGCGCTGTTTAGTCTTGCTAAACAACGCCTAAAGATAATGATTATTTTGTTAAACCGTTCCTAATACATTCTTATCAAATTGATAAAAATATTTGGGAAGATTTATTATTTATCACCATACACTTCTTTAACAAAAGCATCATAAGACATTTCTTTAGTCTTGATGTTTGCTTTTTCTTTGTAAAGGTCCAGTAATTTTTGACTTACTACTTGCTCAGAAATACGTCTTACTTCGTCTTGGTTTCCTAATACACGTGCTGCGATGTCATCTAATTCTTTTTCAGAAGGATTTAATTGTCCAAACTGTGCCATTTGCATTTTAATCATGTTTTTGGCATTTGTTTTAACGTCTTCAAAGTCTACTTTAAGGTCGTTGTCCGACATTAATTTACCTTCGATAAGTTGGTAACGTAAGCTTTTTTCTGACTTTTCGTATTCTTCTTTAGCTGTTGCTTCATCCATTTCTTTTTCACCTGCAGATTGCATCCATTTTGTTAGGAATGCTGCTGGTAAATCAAATTTAGTGTTGTCAACTAAGTATTCTGTTACGTCGTTTAATAACTTTTGATCAGATTGTTGTACAAATTGCTTTTCTGCATCTTCTTTGATTTTAGCTTTAAGTTCTGATGCTGATTTAACTGCGTCTTTTCCAAAAAGTTTATCAAATAAATCTTGGTCTAAATCTGCTAATTCACGTCTGTTTATTTCTGTTATAGTAAAAGTAACTTCTATATCTAATCCGTGAGCATCATCGTGTTGGATTTTTAAAGCGTTCATTAATTCATGATCGTCTTCGTATAATCCTTTAGTTTTTAATGTAATTACATCACCAACTTTAGCACCAATAAATTTCTTTTCTGTTGCTTTTCCTTTAAACTTATCTAAAGTAATAGTAACTGTGTTATCTATTTCTTTTTCTTCGTTTTTAAAAGTACCAGTGATTTCGCTATCCTTTGTAACTTCCGTTTCAGGTGTGATTTTACCGTATTGTTTTTGGATACGTTCAACTTGCTCATCAATCATTTTGTCATCTGCAACGATGTTGTAATGTGTAATGGCTGTTTTGCTTTTTAAATCAACATTAAATTCTGGAGCTAGACCTAATTCAAATTCAAATGAAAAAGAATCAGATTCCCAGTTTATTTCTTCTTGCTGCTTAGGTAATGGTTGCCCTAATACATCTAATTTTTCTTCAGTTAAATATTTGTTTAATGCATCTTGAAGTAATTTGTTTACTTCATCAACTAATACTGCTTTACCGTATTGTTTTTTTACCATTCCCATTGGTACTTGACCTTTTCTAAATCCTGGGATGTTAGCTGTTTTTCTGTAGTCTACTAAGATTTTTTCAACCTTATCGTTATAATCTTCTTTAACGATTTCTACTTTTACTACAGCATTTAATGCATCAATGTTTTCTCTTGTAATATTCATTTATAAATGATATAAAGCCCTAAAAGGGCATTTAACACTAGTTTTTTTTAATTAAAAAGGTGTGCAAAAGTACTACTTTTTTATAGTATTGCAAAGTTTTTAACATGTTGTGTTACAGACTATTTTTAAGTTTTACTTAGTTTTAGTATCTGATTTTAAAAAGGATTGTAATAGGGATTGTAAAATTGATAGTAGAATACTAAATAATATGGCTGTCCAAATACTTGATACAGCAAAGCCATCAATAAATTTGTCTGCTAATAGTATTATTAAACCATTAATAACAAATAAAAATAACCCTAAGGTTAAGATGGTTATAGGAAAGGTTAGTATTACAAGTATAGGTTTGATTAATAGGTTTAAAATAGATAATACTATGGCAACAATTACTGCAGTTAGATAGCTTTCTACCACAACTCCGTTTAATATATGTGCTAAAACAAATACAGCTATAGCGTTAAGTAGTAATCTTAAAATTAAATTCATAATTTATGTTTTAGTTATTAGACCTTAATTTACAAAATTTGTTACAGCATTATAAAAATCTTCTGGGTTTTCTGCATGTAACCAATGTCCAGCATTACTGATGGTAATAATATTGGCTTCTGGAAAGTGATTTTTAATAATTGCTTGGTCTTGATTGCCTATATATTCGCTTTTATCACCTCTTAAAAACAGTGTGTCTCCTTCAAATTTAGCGTGTATTGGTAATGCCTCTCCAACTTCGGATACGTTTTCGGTTAAAACATCTAAATTCATCCTTAGTGCTAATTTTCCTTTTTCAATCCAATATAGATTTTTTAATAAAAACTGTCTTGTCCCAGAATCTGACACATAGTTTGCTAGTTGTTTGTCGGCTTGACCTCTGCTTTTTATGACATTTAAGTCTAGGCTATTCAAACCTTCTAGTATAGCGTCATGATGTATTGGGTAAAAACGTGGTGATATGTCTGCTATTATAAGTTTGCTTACAAGTTTTGGATATTGCGTTGCAAAAAGCATAGCTGTTTTTCCGCCCATGGAATGTCCTAATAATATGGCATCCTTTATATTATTAGCGTCAAAATAATGTTTTAAATCTTCAGCTAAAGCTTCATAATAAAAATTGTCGTCATGAAAACTTCTACCATGATTACGTTGGTCTACAAGATGGACTTGAAAATGCTCAGCAAATTGATTACCTAAAGTTTTCCAATTATCACTCATGCCTAAAAAGCCATGTAGTATTACAAATGGTTTTCCTTCTCCAATAATATTTGAGTGTAAGAGCATATGGATTTATTTTAGTTTATTTTTATACATGTTAACCACGTTTTCTATTCCTAAATATAAACTTTCAGAAACTAAAGCATGACCTATGGATACTTCTAGTAATCCAGGCATATTTTGTTTAAAGTATTGTATGTTATCTAAGGATAAATCATGTCCTGCATTAACACCAAGTCCTAATTTATTGGCTAGTTCGGCACATTTTGTATAAGGTAATATGGCTTCTTTGTTACCTAAACTGTATTGATGTGCAAAAGCTTCGGTATATAACTCAATTCTATCTGTTCCTGTTGCTTTGGCACCTTCTATTTGTGCTAAATCAGGATCGACAAAAATAGATGTTCTGATGCCTTTTTTCTTAAATTCAGTTATTACTTCAACTAAAAAAGCTTTGTTTTTAATGGTGTCCCAACCTGCATTACTTGTTAATGTGTCAATACTATCAGGTACTAAGGTTACTTGTGTTGGTTGTAACTCTAAAACCATATCCATAAATTTTGGGATTGGATTACCTTCAATATTATACTCGGTATAAACTACAGATTTTAAATCGTAAGCATCTTGGTATCTTATATGACGTTCGTCTGGTCTTGGATGTATAGTGACGCCTTCGGCACCAAAACGTTGTACATCTTTAGCAAATTGAACCACATTTGGTGTGTCGCCACCACGAGAATTTCTTAAAGTAGCAATCTTGTTGATATTTACGCTTAATTTTGTCATACTATTCTATAATTTAAAACACAAAAATACAAAGTATAAGAGGCTTTTTGTGCTAATTTTTAATTAATTTGCAAAACTAAAGTTTTAATAAAATGAACCTTTCAGATTACATAATAAACGATATAAAACCATTACTTAATTCTGGGTTAGTAAGCGATTTGCAATTGCTTTTTAATCAGTTGACTTATTCTCATATTCCTATAAAAAATGACGAAGGTGTGTATATGGGATGTATATCAGAGAATGATGCACATTGTTTTCAAAAAGTTGAGGTTATTTCGGATTGTGCTTATGCTACCGAAGGTTTTTTTGTTAGAGAGGATACTAATTGGTTGGATGTTTTGGAGGCTTTTGCACAAAACTCTTCCAATATAATGCCTGTTTTAAATAACAGTAATAAATATTTAGGGTATTATGAGCTTAATGATATTATTGGATTATTTAATGAAACCCCTTTTTTCTCAGAAAATGGAGCGGTTTTAATCATAGAAAAAGGATTGCCAGATTATTCGTTTAGCGAAATTAGTCAGATTGTAGAAAGTAATGATGGTAAATTATATGGTGCGTTTATTTCTAAAATAGAAAATGATATTGCACAAATAACTCTAAAAATTGGTAATGTAGGATTAAGTGAGATCATGCAAACTTTTAGACGTTACAGTTATAATATTGTATCTGGTCACGAGGAAGATAGTTACTTGGATGGCTTAAAAGAGCGCTCTGATTATCTTAATAAATACCTAAACATGTAATAATGAAAGTTGCCATATTTAGCCAATTTCAGAAAAAAAAGCCACTAGCATCTCTAGAGGTATTGTTAGATGTTTTAAATAATAAAAATATTGAAGTTAATATTGAGGATGCCTTTTATAAAGGTGTATCGTCAAAATTAAATACCGCTTATCAAACTTTTACTGCACTAGACTCTAGCTATGACTTTTTAGTAAGCATTGGTGGAGATGGTACCATATTAAGAGCCATAACATTAGTGCGAGATTTAAATATACCAATAGTGGGTGTTAATACAGGAAGATTAGGATTTTTAGCAACTATCCAATATGACCAGATTGAAGACGCTATACACGCTATTTTGAATAAAAAATATGCTATTTCAGAGCGTAGTTTGTTAACTATTGAAAGTTCTGAGGATAACGCCGAAATTAATTCTTGCAATTTTGCTTTAAATGAAATTGCTGTAAGCAGAAAAAATACCACCTCTATGATTACGGTTGAAACCGAATTAAATGGAGAATATCTTACGTCATATTGGAGTGATGGCTTAATAATTTCTACACCAACAGGATCTACAGGCTACTCATTAAGTTGTGGTGGTCCAGTAATTACACCTAATGCTGCAAGTTTAGTGTTAACACCAATTGCACCTCATAATTTAAGTGCAAGACCATTAGTTATAGACGACACTACAGTTATAACTTTAAAAGTTAATGGACGCGAAAAAAAACATTTAGTATCCTTAGATTCTAGAATAGCAACATTGTCCAATAAAACAACTATCACAATCAAAAAAGCACCATTTACTATTAAAATGATAGTTTTAAATAACGAAACTTTTCTAGATACACTCCGTAAAAAGCTACTTTGGGGTGAGGATAATAGAAACTAAACAATAATTTGTTGTTAAATCTGTTTAAAAGTGTAACTATTTCAATCAAATTGTTATAGGCTAATCTTATTTATTATATTTGCAAACTTTGAAGATTTATGAAGCAGTTAACAGTAGTAGTTTTAACATTTTTATGTATACAATTAAGTAGTGCACAAATCAACGAGTTTGGGTTGTATTTGGGTGGTTCTAATTTTATTGGAGATGTTGGTGCTACAGACTATATTGCACCTAGCCAATTAGCAATTGGTGCTATTTATAAATGGAATAGAAGTCCTAGACACTCTTATAGGATATCTTTGACCTTTACAGAATTAGAGGGAATAGATAACGACTCTGACGATCCAAGCAGACAAATTAGAGGATTTGAATTTAATAATCAGATTATAGAATTATCTGCTGGTTTAGAATTTACTTTTTTTGATTTTGATTTACATCAAGGTAATTTTGTAGCAACACCATATTTATATACAGGGTTTAGTGTAGTACAACACGATAACTTTTATTACAATAATTTAGGAGAAACACAGTCTGAGGACACACAAAGCTATGCTTGGGGAATACCAATGGTAATTGGTTTTAAAGCAGCTGTGACACCAGAGTTTGTCTTAGCTTTTGAAGTTGGAGCACGTTACACCTTCTCAGACGAGTTAGATGGAAGCGTTCCAGACGCAGGAGAACTGTCAAGCAGAAGTTTTGGGAATTTAAATAATAATGATTGGTATACTTTTACAGGCGTAACGTTAACTTACACCTTTGGAAAAAACCCATGTTACTGCGGATTTTAAAGTGAATATGCAAGACCAAATAAATAAAAAACAGTTACCAAAGCACATTGCCATAATTATGGATGGTAATGGTCGTTGGGCAAAACAAAAAGGTATGTTGCGTGCTTTTGGTCATGAAAATGGAACAAAATCTGTACGTCAAACTGTAGAGTCTTGTGCAGAATTAGGTATAAAACATTTAACATTGTACGCTTTCTCTACAGAGAATTGGAATCGTCCAAAGTTAGAAGTTGATACATTAATGAAGCTTTTAGTATCTTCATTAAAAAAAGAAATTAAAACACTTTTAGATAATAATATTAAACTAAAAGCTATTGGTAATTTAAAATCTTTACCAAAAAAAGTATATAAGGAGTTGCACGAAGTTATGGATTTAACTAAGGACAATACACACATGGATTTAACTTTAGCATTAAGCTATGGCTCTAGAGAAGAGCTGCTAAATGCTGTTAAAGAAATAAGTACTAAAGTTAAAAATAATATAATTTCTACAGAAAATATTGACGAATCGGTATTTAATGCACATCTTTACACGCAGACGTTACCAGATGTAGATTTACTTATTAGAACAAGTGGAGAGCAACGCATTAGTAACTTTTTGTTATGGCAAATAGCTTATGCAGAATTGTACTTTACACCAGTACTTTGGCCAGACTTTACAAAGCAACACTTATGTGAAGCTATTATAGAATATCAAAAAAGAGAACGACGATTTGGGAAAACCAGTGAACAAATTAGCTAAACAATTACCATTGAAAACAATTTTAAATTACACCTTGTTGGCACTGACGCTTATTAGTGCTTTATCTGTTAAAGCACAAGATTTAAGCTACGAAGACGGTAAAAAATTAATTCTAGCCGAAATTACCGTAAAAGGGAACACTAGTTTTAGTGAACAAACCATTATAACCTATTCCGGATTAAGAAAAGGTAGTGAGGTAATGATTCCTGGAGAAGAAATTAGTGACGCGATCAAAAAACTATGGAAATCTAACCTATTTAATGATATCGAAGTTTACTTGCTTAAAGTAGAAGGCGATAGTGCTTTTGTCGAAATTAGATTAACAGACCTTCCAGAACTTAATGAAGTTAAAATTACTGGTGTTAAAAAAGGTAAACACGAAACAATTCTTAAAGAAAATAAGCTTCAAAAAGGTACTAAAGTCACTGAAAACTTAGTAACTACTACAAAAAATTATTTAGAGAATAAATATAAAAAAGACGGTTTTTTAAATGCCAATGTGCAAGTAAAAACTACCGAAATTAAAAACGACTCAATTGCCAAGTCTCTTGTAAACATGGTGGTTGCTATTGATAGAGGTCAAAAAGTTAAAGTAAAAAGTATTGATTTTGAAGGTAATAGTGTTTTAAGCGATAAGAAGCTTAGAAAAGCTATGAAAAACACCAAAAAAATTAATCCTATTAGAATTTTAAAACGTTCTAAATTTATTGAAGCAGACTATAAAGAAGACTTATCTAGCTTAATCGATAGATATAAAGAGGTTGGATACAGAGATGCTAGGATAATTTCTGACTCGTTAATTATTAATGATAATAAAACTGTATCATTAAATATTAAATTAGAAGAAGGAGAAAAGTACACTTTTGGAGAGGTAACATTTATTGGTAATACAGTATACTCTGATGAGGTTTTAAAAAGAAAGCTACGTATTGAAAAAGGAGATACATATAATGGTGTACAACTTCAAAAACGAATTGCAGATAATACAAAGCCTGATGGTGATGATTTAACAAATTTATATCAAAACAATGGGTATTTGTTTTCAACAATTAATCCAGTTGAGGTTAATGCAGATGGTAATGTAATTGATATGGAAATTAGAATATCAGAGGGTAAACCTGTATATTTTGATAAGGTATCTGTAGTTGGTAACAAAAAGACTAACGATCACGTTATTTATAGAGAGATTAGAACAAGACCAGGCGAATTATATAGTAAAGAAAACGTAGTACGTACTATTAGAGAGCTAAGTCAATTAGGATTTTTTGATGCAGAACAGTTAACGCCTAACTTTAAAAATCCAAACCCAGAAGAAGGATCGATTGATATGGAATATTCTTTAGTAGAATCAGGTTCTAGTCAAATCGAACTTCAAGGAGGTTACGGTGGAGGAGGTTTTATAGGGACTTTAGGATTATCTTTTAATAACTTTTCTATTAAAGACCTTTTCAAAAAAGATGCTTATAAACCAATCCCAATGGGAGACGGTCAAAAATTAGCATTAAGACTACAAGCTAGTAGATTTTTCCAAACCTATAGTTTTTCATTCTCTGAGCCTTGGTTAGGAGGTAAAAAACCTGTACAGTTTTCAACATCATTATCGCACACAAAGCAATTTTTATATGATGCAACTACTGGAAATGCAGATAAAGACAAACGTTTTAATATTACAGGTATAACTTTTGGATTAGCAAAACGTTTATCAACACCAGATGATTTTTTCACATTATCACAAGCTGTAAGTTTTCAACATTACAATTTAAAAAACTATAATACTGGATTATTTACGTTTGGAGACGGTTACTCTAATAACTTATCTTATACATTAGGACTAAGCAGAAATAATACATTTAATGATCCTATTTTCCCAATGGGAGGATCAAGTTTTACTGCAACAGCAAAACTATCTATACCTTACTCTATGTTTAGTAGTGTGGATTATACTGCTTTAAGTGTAGAAAGAGCAGAGAACCAAGCAATTGTTAATGATGGAAATGCAAACGTTATTCTTAGAAATGAAGCTGCAGCTAGAATTAGCGAAATTGACCAAGAACGTTTTAAATGGTTGGAGTTTTATAAAATTAAATTTAAAGGAGATTGGTATACTAGATTAGTTGATAAACTAGTCCTTAGACCAAGTGTTGAATTTGGATTTTTAGGAGCTTATAATCAAGACAGAGGTGTGATTCCTTTTGAGCGTTTCTTTGTTGGAGGAGATGGACTAGGTAGTTATAGTTTAGATGGTAGGGAAGCAGTTGCATTACGTGGATATCCTAACCAAGCATTATCTTCTCAAGATGGTGGTACAATTTATAACAAATTCTCATTAGAATTAAGATACCCAATTACATTAAAGCAATCTGCTAAAATATATGCCTTAGGGTTTTTAGAAGCAGGTTCATCTTATGATAATTTTAAAGACTACAATCCGTTTACACTTAAAAGATCTGCAGGATTTGGAGTCCGAATCTTTATGCCAGCGTTTGGATTATTAGGTATAGACTTAGGTCATGGATTTGATCCTTTACCTGGTGGATCCGTTAAACATGGATGGGAAACTCACTTTATAATTGGTCAACAATTTTAATTAATAGCTTATAATCCTAATTAAATCAGTAAATAACAATCATAGTTTTTTTGTTTTTTATATTTTTGGCACGATATTTTCTAATAACCTAACAAGGATTTGATAAAAGAATTAAAATTTTTAAAATTAAAATTCGTTATTTTGAAAATACTTACTCAAAAAAACTATTCACTTAACAATGAATCAAGTTATTTTGAGTTTATAATCAAGAAATAATAAAACAAATTCCAAAATGAAAATAAAAGTTCTTATTGTATTGGTAATGCTAGCTGCAGGTTTTTCTGCTAGTGCACAGCGTGGCGTTAGGATTGGTTACATTGATACAGAATATATTTTAGAAAACATTCCAGAATATACTGAAGCTACAAGTCAATTAGAAAGCAAAGTCCAAAAATGGAAAACAGAAATAGAAGGTAAGCTTAATGATGTTAAACAAAAGCGTGAAGCGCTTAATAACGAAAAAGCCTTACTAACTAAAGAGCTGATTGACGAGCGTGAAGAAGATCTATTGTTTGAAGAAAAAGAGATTTTAGATTATCAACAAAAACGTTTTGGTCCAAATGGAGATTTAATTATCCAGAAAAGACAATTAATGCAGCCTGTTCAAGATCAAATTTTTCAAGCAGTGCAAGATATTGCTAAAGCTAAAAAGTATGATTTTGTTTTTGATAAATCAGCAGACGTAGTCATGTTATATTCTGCTGAGCGATTTGATATGAGTGAGCAAATTATCAGAACTATTTCTAGAGCATCAAAGCGTACACAAGCAAAAAATAAGGCAGAAAGAAAAGAAGCTAAAGACGAAGATGTTATAGTAGAAATAAATGATGCCCAAGAAGAACGTCAAAAGATATTAGATGATAAAAAAGCAGCAAGAGAAGCTGCGACAGAAGCAAGAAAAAAAGAAATATTAGAAGCTAGAGAAGCTAAAAAGCAAGAAGCAGCAGACAGAAGAGCTAAAATATTAGAAGATCGTGCAAAAGCAAGAGAGGATAAGCTTAATGAAAGAAATGGTAATACCGAAAGTGATACCAATGACGCTCCTGAAAATGTAAATGAAGACGAAAGCGCTAAGCAAGATCAAACTCCTAAAACAAGAGAAGAGATTTTAGAAGAAAGAAGACAACAAAAACTTGCAGATAGAGCAGCAAGAAAATTAGAGCTAGAAGCTAAAAAGAAGAAAATCTTAGAAGACCGTAATAAAGCTAAAGACGAAAAGCAGAGCGAAGACAACGAGGATAACTAAGACAACTATTAATAATTATAACACACAAATACTTTTTAAAAAATGAAACAAATTAAAACACTTTTATTTGCAGCAGCATTATTTATTGGTGCAACAAGTTTTACAAATGCTCAAACCAAAGTAGCTCATATTGATACAGGAGTCCTTGTAGAGTCTATGCCAGAAATGACTTCAGCTAGAGCTGAAATGGAAAAAATGGGTAAAACATATGAAGCAGATATCCAAGAAATGGTACAAGAATACCAAACTAAAGCTAAGCAATATGAAGCTGAAGCACCTACAAAAACTAACGAAGTAAACCAACAACGTGGTGAAGAGTTAGCACAAATGCAACAAAGTATCCGTCAGTTTCAAGCAGACTCTCAACGACAAATAGAAAAAAAGGAATTAGATTTATTAAAGCCAATTACAGAAAAAGCTAAAGCAGCTATCTTAAAAGTTGGTAAAGCACAAGGTTTTAATTACGTATTAGATTCTTCTCAAGGATCTGGAGTAATTATGGCTGCAGGTAAAGACCTTTTAAAAGACGTTCAAAAAGAATTAGGATTTTAATTAAAATCCCTTTCAAATTAAAAAAAGCTGTCTAACTTTAGACAGCTTTTTTTATTTATAATTATGAGTAAACAACCCATTGGTATTTTTGATTCTGGAGTAGGTGGAACATCCATCTGGAAAGCTATTCATGGATTACTTCCTAACGAGAATACAATTTATCTTGCAGATAGTATTAATGCACCATATGGTCCAAAAGGAAGAGAGGCTATTATAGCGCTTTCTGAGAAAAATACAGAGTATCTGCTTAATCAAAACAGTAAGTTAATTGTAGTGGCTTGTAATACAGCCACGACTAATGCTATTAAACACCTTAGACAAAAATATAAGACACCTATTATTGGTATAGAACCTGCTATAAAACCAGCTGCTTTAAATACAAAAACTAAATCCATAGGTATTTTGGCTACTAGAGGTACCTTAAGTAGTGAGTTGTTTCACAACACCTCTTTGTTGTATAGTGATGGTATTACTATTATTGAGCAAGAAGGCGAAGGTATTGTACAATTAATAGAAAGCGGTAATATCGTATCTAGTCAAATGACAGATTTGCTTAAAACGTATCTTAAACCTATGATACAAGCAAATATTGATTATCTAGTTTTAGGGTGTACACATTACCCATATTTAGTTCCTCAGCTTTTAAAACTTCTACCAAGTCATGTTAAGATTATAGATTCTGGTGCTGCAGTTGCTAGACAAACCAAAACGGTGTTGGAACAACACGGTATACTAAATCAAGTAGTTAGTAAACCTGCTTTAAAATTTTATTCTAACGGTAATCCTATTATTATGAAAGGTTTGTTAGATGGTGATTTTGAAGTTGAATTTTTAAGCTTTTGACCCAAAAAAGTCCCAAGTGTGGTTTTAACCACAGCAACATTTTGAAAAAAATGGCTTTTTCGAAGAAATGCATTGTTTTTTGAAAAATAAATTAGTTTAGAAGTTTTTTTTTGATTTGAGCAACCTAATACAAATCAATATGAAAAAATCAAAAAACCAGTTGTCAATTTTACTTTTTTTAAGTCTCTTTTGTGTCTTTACTAATTGCGAAAAGGAAGATGATTTTTTAAGTAAAGAATTAAATGAACTTAAAAATTCAAATAAGAAGCTAAACGCAGAGTTAGATTCTCTTAAAAAATTATATATAAATCCATTTAAGCAATACGAAAACATCGTTCTTGATGAAAGCAAAAATAATCCTGATTCCATAATTAATGAATATGAAAAATTAATTAAAAATCATCCTAATTCATTTTGGAAACATGAATCAGAACGAAGAATTAAAAATATTGAAAAAAGAAAAAAATATTGGACTAAAAAAAATGGTTGGAAATTAAATGACATTCCCAAAAAGCCTCTAAATGATGAACAAAGTATAAGTTGTCCTGGATGTTAAAATATCTAATCTGTCGAGACCTAACCTTAATAGGAATAATCAAGGTCGTTTTACTTGTTTACGTGGATTTGTAATCCGCGACTATAAATAATTATAACAAATAGCTTAGACGCTTACAGGTATGAGTCCGATCTCAGATTAACGATAGTAAGGGTTTAAAGTGTTTTTAAGGTTGTGTTTAAAATTTATAAATAAAACTACTAGTTGGGTTGATATAAACACGTTATAATAAGCACTACACTTCTCTAATAATATAAGATTATTACTAAATAAAAGTCAACAAAAAAACCACGACATTTAAAAATGCGTGGTTTATTTATATAAATTAAAGCTTTAATTATATATTCTCTGCGTCTCTAAGACCTTGAATATAACTAGCTTTTTGTATCTGTCTTCTGTTTTTTACAGATGGCTTAGTAAAGTATTGCTTCTCTCTTAAGTTTTGCATAACTTTTACGTTTCTGTGCTTACGTTTGTAACGTTTTAGAGCACGTTCTATATTTTCGCCTTCTTTTATTTCAATTCTTAACATATCTAAATTTTAAATCTGGTGCAAATATCTATTAAATTAAAATATAATTCAAATTAATATTGCATTTTTTTACTATTTAATATCTAAAAAAGTCTATTTAGTTTATCCTAAATAGGTTTTTAATATCTTACTCTTAGAAGTTTGACGTAAACGTCTGATTCCTTTTTCTCTAATTTGTCTTACACGCTCACGTGTTAAGTCAAATGTACGACCTATTTCGTCTAGTGTCATTGCTGGTTGATCACTTAAACCAAAGTTAAGTCTAATAACATCACTTTCTCTAGGTGTTAAAGTTTCTAAAGCTCTGTCAATCTCAGTATTTAATGACTCACGCATTAACTGCGTATCTGGATTTGGAGAGTCGTTAGAGCTAACTAAGTCATATAAGCTATAATCTTCACCTTCTTTTAAAGGTGCATCCATAGAGACATGTCTACTAGAAATCTTCATGGATTGCTTTACATCACTTATAGTTAGGTCAAGCTCTTTTGCGATTTCTGAAGCGCTAGGAGGTCTTTGATTAACTTGCTCTAGGTGAGAGGTTACTTTTCTAATTTTATTTATAGATCCAATTTTATTTAATGGTAATCTTACAATTCTAGATTGTTCTGCTAAAGCAGAAAGAATTGCTTGTCTGATCCACCAAACAGCATAAGATATAAATTTAAATCCTCTAGTTTCATCAAAACGCTTGGCAGCTTTTACAAGTCCAGCATTACCTTCATTAATTAAATCAGGTAATGTTAATCCTTGGTTTTGATATTGTTTTGCAACAGAAACTACAAAACGTAAGTTAGCAGTGGTAAGTAAATCTAAAGATTTTTGACAGCCTTCTCTAATTTTTTGAGCTAACTCGACCTCTTCCTCTGCTGTAATCATGGGAAGTTTGCTAATGTCTTGTAAGTATTTGTCTAGTGATTTAGATTCGCGGTTGGTAACTTGCTTGGTAATTTTTAATTGCCTCATTCAGTCCAAATTGTTTTAAAGTTATACGTACAATCTAACATTATTTTTGACATTTCCTAATTATTAACAATATCTTTTTAGGAAATAGCCCAAACGACTAAAATTCATTAAAAAAACATATAAAAACGACTATTAAATGTTAAAGTTTTAAAATACTACTACTTATCCTTTTTGCCAAACAAGCCTTTTATAGCATCTTTTACTTGGTCTTTAGGCTTGTCATTTGTAGTTTTGGTTGTGTCTTTTGGCGTGTTATTTCCATTTAGTATGTTTCCTAAAACATCCTTAACACCACCATTACTTTGTGTTGATGTACTGTCTTTAGGTTTGTTTCCGCCTAATATGTTACCAACAACATCGGTAAGTTTGTCTTTACCTTTATTAATAAGTTTTTGTTTTTCTATTTCAATTAATTGCGAGGTTAGGTTTTTTACACCACTTGTTAAGTCTGTAGTTACTTGTGGTTTTAAAGTGTTTCCAGAAATGGTTGCGGTCACAGGTATTTTAATATCATTTACAGCTGCATCATTTATTTTGTTTATTAAGTTGTTGACTTCTGTACCTAGATATTTTGCTGGTACATCTAATACAACTTGATAATTCATTGTGTTACTAAACGTGTGTGATCCACCAACAGTCATTTTAATATCTTTATATTTTATATCAAAAGGATTAACGCTAACCTGACCATCATTAAAGGAGAGTTTTGTTTTTAAATCTTTTAAATCTAATTTACTGAAATCTAAAAAGTTTAATTTACTTTCTAATAACGAAAACAATTGTTTGTTTTTAGGTTCTATTTTGGTTGTTAACAACTCTGCTAACGCGTTTCCTGATATCGAGTTTAAAAGTGGTGTGAAGTCTTCGCCTAATGTACCAGATAGGTTAATTGAGCTATTTAGTTTTCCTTGTAAAGCTTTAGTTATTGGAGCTAGTGCTTGTAATAAATTTAAGTCATTAAATGATTGTGCGATGTCAAAGTTTTTTGCACCAACATTCATATTAAAAGTAGGTTTTGCTGTTTTGGTGTCTATTAATCCTTCTAGACTTAAATTACCATTAAATATACTAGAGGTTACATTGTTTAATTGTGCAGTCTCATCTGCGATTTTAAGACTTCCTTTAACATCTTTTAATATTAAGTTATCATAATACACAGTTTTTGCATCTGCCATAATGGTACAATTTAAAAATGCTGGAATTTTTAAAGCAGTAGCAGGTTCTGTGCTTTGATTGATAGGTGCTTTGCTGCCTCCTTCAACCATAAAATCGCTAATTTTAAAGATATTAGACTTAACATTAAAGTTTCCTTCTAGTTTTTTATCACTTAATAAAAAGCCAAGTAAATTATTAATACTTCCAGTTGCATTTAGGTCTGATTGACCTGTTGTAGCTATAAAATTATCTAAAGTGATAGTGCCTGGATTAAAATTTATGGAAGCTTTAGAGATGTTAATTGGATTTACAATATCTGCAGATGAAAACACAAAATCCGATAGACTAACGCTTCCGTTGTTTTTAATGCGTTCATAGGCATTAGTTTCAATAGCATTCATATCAAAACTAGTATTTAGTTTTGCTTTTAAAATTCCTTTTAATTCATTTTCTAACTCAATTGGGTACGCTTTTGTTAAGTTTGCTAAGTTTAAAACACCATCTAAATTAGCATTAACTAACATGTTTTTGGTTAAATTTTTAATAGTGGCCGAACTCTTAAATTGATCTTGGTCTATTTTAAAATTTAATGTATTAATGTTAACATAAGTATCATCTACGATTCCGTTATCATTTTTAATTTCTACGTTTATATTAATGTTTTCTACACGTTTAGGTAGTTCGGCAAATTTAAAAGAGGCATTGTCTGATAGTATATTAATATCTAATGTCGGAATGGTAGTCTCAGTAGACTGACCTTTAATTATTCCATTTATTTTAAAGTTACCACTAGTATCAACATTGTCTAAGTTTTTAGCATAAGTTTTTGGTATAACAGCTAAAAAATCTTTAAACGTAGATCCTGGATTTTCAAATGAAATATCAATATCCTGACCAGCTTCTATTAACTGTACATAGCCTTTAAACTCTAATGGTAAATCATTAATTAAAGCTTTGTTTTCTTTAAAAGTATATTTACTGTTTGTTAAATCTAAATCTATTAAGGCGTCTAGTTTTAAACTGTTGTTGCTTAAAAATTCCGTGCCATCCATACTAAAGGTTACGTTGGCTTCTGTTTTAGTGTCTAATTCAGATACATCACCAGAGAAGGTTCCGTTTCCGGAATGATTTAAATTGGTAATTTTAAATATAGTATTGTTAGTTTCATCTAAATAATTAAACGCACTGTTGGATATGCTGTAGTTTTCTATATCAAAAACAAACCCATCACTACTTGAATTGTTATCTGTTGTTGGTGTGTTAGATGCTTTTGCAATATCCCAATTTACAGCACCATCTTTATTAGTCTTTAAATTTACAAATGCATTATCAATTGCTATTGAGTTGATAATTATAGGCTCTTCGCTAGCATTTTTAAAAAGCTCTTTAATAGACATGTCTAACGATAAGATTTGGACTTTAGCTAAAGTATCGTTTTCAAAAGGAGCCACATTGGATATTGTTAAATTGTCTAGAGTAACGTTAGCCTGCGGAAAGCTTCGTATAAAACTTAAGTCTACATCATCAAAAGTGACTTTGGCATTTACGCTTTCATTAATATAATTTCTAACCATATCCTTTATTTGACTCTGGAAAATAAAAGGACTTGCAATTAATAAGGCTACAAGAATTAGTAATGATATACCTGCGATTTTTAGCTTCTTTTTCATTAAATGGTGTTGTTTAATCTTTTTTCTATCTACGTATAGATTAAGTAAATAGTTGTTTAAACAAAAGTATTTAATAAAAGTTTAGCATTTGTTAAAGTAGTTGTAATTCTTCGTTTTGCTTAAGTTTAAAGCGTTTTTTAAATAAGTAAACACCCAAGTATAAAAAAGGTGTATCAAACACTGCAATTATAACTTTAAATATAAAACCGCTAATTAGTAAACCTGCAAATCGGTCCCAACTAATCTCGCCAAAAGCACATAATAAAAACAGTACAGAAAAGGTGTCAACAAACTGCGATAAAAAAGTCGAAAAGTTATTACGTAGCCATAAATGCTTGCCTTTAGTAATGCGTTTCCAAAAATGATAAATCTGGATGTCTACTAATTGTGCTAATAAATAAGCCATCATGCTAGCAAAAACAGCAATCATGGTATTACCAAATACAGTAGTAAATAGGCTATCATTAACAGGCGACCAGCTTGTTGCAGAAACAGCATTAGCGGTAAAGACTATTAATAATGAAAAAAACGAAGCAAATATTCCGCCAATAACTACTTGATTAGCACGTTTTTTACCGTAAATCTCACTTATTAAATCCGTGATTAAAAAGGTGACTGGATAAGGTAAAATGCCTACGGAAACTTCAAATAATTTTGAACCAAAAATTTCAATATCAAAAGGATACCAATAAAAAAATTTTTGAAAAATAAGATTAGATACCACTAAGGAGGTTATAAAAAGCGCACCTAGAAGTAGATAGATTTTTTGAGCAAGCAATTTGTCTTTTAAGGTCATAAAAACTTATTAACAGATTTGATAAAGATAAGCACTAAGTGAATTTCTTTTAGTTATTTTGCTGAAGAAATTATGCAGGAGATTAAAACAGTATACATAGCATTAGGAAGTAATAAAGGCGATAAGTTTAAAAACTTACAAAACGCTGTAGACGCTGTGTTTGCAGAAGTTGGGACTATTATAAGTATAGCAAAAGTGTATCAAAGTAAAGCCTTTGGGTTTGAAGGTGATGATTTTTTAAATACATGTATTGCTGTAAAAACAACGCTTAAACCTAAAAAGGTTTTAAGTGTGTTGATGCAAATTGAAAAAAAATTAGGACGTACTCCAAAGCAAACAGAAGGGTATGAGTCCAGAATAATAGATTTAGATATTATATTTTTTGAAGATGAAATTATTGAAGATAAAAATTTAATAATTCCGCATCCCGAAGCTCATAAACGTCGTTTTGTATTGGAGCCTTTACAGCTAATTGCAGGCAGTTTTATCCATCCAAAACTAAAACAATCTGTTGATGATTTGTTAGCTATTTGTGAGGATACTAATGAATTAGAACAAATTAAAATTTGGTTGAAAAACCCAAATAAACAATTTGACTTTTCTAAACATAATTATATTGCTATTGAAGGTAATATTGGAGCAGGTAAAACCAGTTTGTCCACACAAATAGCTTCCGATTTTAATGCTAAGTTAGTGTTAGAGCGTTTTGCAGATAACCCTTTCTTACCAAAATTTTATAAAGAACCGCAACGTTACGCCTTTACTTTAGAAATGTCTTTTCTTGCAGATCGTTACCAGCAAATAACAGACGACTTAGGGCAATTAGATTTGTTTAAAGATTTTATTGTAAGCGATTATGATGTTTTTAAATCTTTAATTTTTTCTAAAATCACACTGCAACCAGACGAGTTTAAGCTGTATCGTAAACTATTTTACTTGATGTACAAAGACATTGCAAAACCAGATTTGTTTGTCTATTTATACCAAAATACAGAGCGTCTTCAGGCTAATATAAAAAAACGTGGTCGTAAGTATGAAAGCGAAATTGAAGATGATTACCTGGAAAAAATTAATGCAGGTTATTTGGAGTTTTTGAAAAGTCAAACCGAATTTAATGTCAAAATTATTGACATCTCAGATAAAGATTTTGTTAAACATAGGTCAGATTATTTATGGTTATTAAAACAAATATGTAATGATGACGCCTAAAATTATAACATCCAATGCAATTTTGGTAATTGGTTTAAAAGATAACTTGACCTTTATAACCAATGCACAAGGAACTGGTGATTTAGCACGTCAGTTTATGCCAAGACTTAATCAAATCAAAAATCGTGTTAGTACTCAAAAATTATCTATTCAGATTTATCACGATTTTGATTATGCTAAAATGACTCCAAATACAACTTTTGAAAAATGGGTTGGAGTAGAGGTGTCTAATTTTGATACTGTGCCTCAAAATATGGCAACGTTAATAATAAAAAAAGGACTGTATGCTGTGTTTAATTATAAGGGTAAACCAGATGGTTTTTTTAAAGCGTGGCAATATATACATACGACTTGGTTGCCTGAGTCTGGTTACGGCTTAGACGATAGACCGCATTTTGAAAAACTTCCAAAAGATTATCATCCTTCAAATCCTGAAGTTGAAGAGCAAATCTGGGTTCCTATTATTTAATCCTTACTTGGTTAAAGTAACGCTTCTTCCGTTTAGTTGCATTTTTATTTTCTACGCTTTAGTATTTATTTCGCTGATTTTGTGTAATTTGATTGGCAATCAATCAATCAATCAATCAATCAATTAAAATGAAATATAATCTAAGGTTTGTTTTTATTTTTATTACGCAACTTGCATTCGCGCAAAGTAATACTTTCGATTCTGTTATTAACGCCTTACAAAAAGACCAATTACTTTTTGAAAAAGTGTATGTGCATACTAATAAAACAAGCTATTCTGCTGAAGATGTTATTTGGTTTAAAGCCTATGTTTCCGACGCTTATAATAAGCCTTCTGTACAAACATCTGTATTACATGTAAGTTTATTTTCGGATAATGGTATTCTTATAGACACTAAAAATATCTTAATCACAAATGGTGTTGGTGTTGGACAATTTCAGTTTTATCAAGATTTACCAGAAGGGTTTTACTTCATCCAAGCTAACACTAATTACATGAAAAACTTTGGAGAGACTAATACCTTTGTTTCTAAGGTTTTTATAAAAGGAAATATCCCAAAACCTAAAACAAACACATTAAAGCATACAGTATATGACGCTCAGGTGTTTCCGGAAGGCGGTTATCTTTTAGAGGATGTTAACAATACATTAGGGTTAAAGGTATTGGTTAATGGTAAAAGCAGTGCATTTAGTGGACGCGTTTTAGATTCAAATCAAAAAGAAATTACCACATTTAATGAGGATCATTTAGGGATGGGTCTTGTAAGGTTTAATTATAAACCTTCAGAGTCTTATGTAGCCGAGTTTTTTATAAAAGACACTATTATAAAAGTTATGATTCCTGAGGCAAATAAAAAAGGAGTTTCAATAAAGGTTAATTCTTCAAATAAAGATATTGTTAGTGTAAAACTTGAGTCTAATCGTGCAACATTAAAAACTATTAATCCTAAGTACACGTTATTGTTTCATCAAAAAAATAAAATATTTGATTTTGTTCAGTTAACAATTCAAGATAGTCTACCTGTAGTTTTAGAGTTAAATAAAAAGTCTTTATTTAGTGGCGTAAATACCGTTACTGTTTTTGAAAATAATAGTCCAATTTTGGAACGACAGTTTTTTATTGACAAACCTGAAAAATATTCAGCAATTGAAATTGAAAAGTTAAATGTTCTTCAAGATTCTATTATATATCAACTTAAATTAAACGGTTTAAATGTAAAAAGTAACTTAAGCATTTCAGTGCTTAAAGCAGATACAGATTATAAACCAAATACAACAATACAAAGTGCTTTTTTGCTATCACCTTATGTTAAAGGCTACGTGGAAAATCCAGAGACATATTTTAATCAAAACACTAAAGATAAAACTAAAAAGATTGATTTGTTACTTTTAACTCAAGGTTGGTCGCAGTATACGACTAAAGCTTTTGTGGATTATAACAATCCTAAATATAGTTATGATTTTGAATCTGGTTTTAGTCTAACAGGTACAGTAAGTCCGTTAAAGTCAAATAATTTAGTGTTACTCTCTGATGATAATCAAATTGTGGCTAAAACGTATTTAAATAATAAACTTAATTTTCAATTTAAAAATTTAATAGCGTACAAAGGGGATTCAATAAAAATAGGTTTTATTCGCAATGGTCAACAATTAGTCAAGCCTCTTAACATGTATTTTGATAGCATTCCAAAGCTAACAAATAGTTTAAATAGTTTTTATTACAATAAAAATAATGGAGCGCCTTTAGTGGTAGATGATTTTTATAAAACAAAGCACGAAAATAATGTTTTGGATTATGTATATACTAACTCAACTTACTTGGATACAGTGAAGCTTAAATCTAGTAAAGCGCATAAGATGAGGTTAGATAGTAAGGCTTTTATGAAAAAATATAGAGAATACGAAGACAGTATAATGTTTTATGACCCAATGGAGATTCCGGAACACTATTATAACAAAAATCTAACCTTATTTGAATATTTAAAAGCTACAGAAGCTGCTAGTTTGGTTAATTGGAGAGGTGTGGAAACCTATCTTGTAGCCAGAGGTTTAGAAGCATTTTTAAAAGTGGATGGTAAAGGGATGGATACTTATAGCTTGCCTAGTGCCTTGCAAATGAGGATGGAAGATATTAGTGATATAGCTTTTAGAAGAGAATCAAAAATCACCATTTTTCATGTGTTTACTACAGAAAATTATAAAAATAATATAACGGAATTATTCAGAAAACATTTTTTTGAATCAGGATTTGACAAAGCAAAAACTTATTATACTCCCAAATATATTAATACTTCAGATAATTTAGAACAAGAGGTGGATTGGAAGCCAATAGTTGTTACCGATAGCAAAGGGCAATCGGTTTTTAAAATAATCAAAGGTACAAAAACAAATTATTTGCTTTCCATACAAGGGTTTTCCGATAATGGTGATTTAATTAGCGAAATAAAGTTTTTAAACGATATGCTAGTTGAATAATTTTTATTTAAACTTATAAGGCTTTTATCTTAGAGAAAATATCCCAAGTCACAACACCACAACTTACACTAATATTAAGCGAGTGTTTGGTCCCAAACTGAGGGATTTCAATAACAACATCGCTTGCGTTGACTACATCTTGAGCAACACCTTTGACTTCGTTACCAAAAACCAAAGCATATTTTTTATTAGTTTCGACTTTAAAGTCGTCTAACATAGTGGCATTTTCAGCTTGCTCAATAGCACAAATAGTGATATTTTCTGATTTAAGTTTTTCAACTAAATCTAAAGTGTTTTCAATATGTTCCCAAGCTACAGTATCTGTGCTGCCTAAAGCTGTTTTGTGGATGTCCTTATGTGGTGGTGTTGCAGTGATTCCGCATAAGTATATTTTTTCAACTAAAAAGGCATCACTAGTTCTAAACACACTACCTATATTATTTAAACTTCTAATGTTGTCTAAAACAATAATTATTGGTGTTTTTTCTGCAGATTTAAAGTCGTTTACACTCAATCGGTCTAATTCGCTGTTTTTTAGTTTTCTCATCAAAATAATTGTGAATAATTATCAATAACTAAACTTAAATAGACTTCTTAAAAAATCAATATTTAGTTACATTGCAAACTTAATAAAAACGTATATCCTTTGGCAACAAAAAGCAAAAAAGTCACTCCGTTAATGAAGCAATACAATGCAATCAAGGCTAAGTATCCTGATGCAATGTTATTATTTAGAGTTGGGGATTTTTACGAAACCTTTGGCGAAGATGCTATAAAGGCAGCAGGTATTTTAGGTATTACTTTAACTAAACGAGGCGCAGGAAGTGATAGCGAGACAGAGCTGGCAGGTTTTCCGCATCACTCTATAAATACCTATTTGCCTAAATTAGTAAAATCAGGAGAGCGTGTTGCTATTTGTGACCAATTAGAGGACCCTAAGCAAACCAAAAATATCGTTAAGCGTGGTGTTACAGAATTAGTAACGCCAGGAGTTGCACTAAATGATGAGGTATTACAATCCAAAACAAATAACTTTTTATGTTCGGTTTACTTTGGTAAGGTTAATATTGGGATTTCGTTTTTGGATATATCTACAGGAGAGTTTTTAACCTCACAAGGAAATCAAGAATATATAGATAAGCTACTTCAAAATTTTAGTCCAAGTGAAGTTTTAGTTGCAAAACCAAAGCGTAATACATTTACAGATCATTTCGGAGCCGATTTTCACACGTTTAATCTTGAAGATTGGGTCTATCAATCAGATTATGCAAATGAGACATTGTTAAAACATTTTGATACTAAGTCCTTAAAAGGATTTGGAGTTGAAAATTTAAATGAAGGTATTATAGCTTCAGGTTCTATACTTCATTATTTAGCCGAAACACAGCACAACAAACTAGAGCATATCTCTTCAATTTCGCGTATAGCAGAGGATGACTATGTATGGATGGACCGTTTTACCATCCGAAACCTCGAGCTTTACAACTCTACAAACAATAATGCAGTTACCTTACTAAATATTATTGATAAAACCATTTCTCCAATGGGAGGACGATTGCTTAAACGTTGGCTAGCATTGCCTTTAAAGCAAATAGATCAAATCAAGCAACGTCACGAAGTGGTGTATTATTTAAAAACAGATGGTGTTGTATTGGACAAGATTCAGCATCATATAAAGTTAATAGGCGATTTAGAGCGATTAATATCTAAAATAGCAACACAAAAGGTTAGTCCTAGAGAGGTTATTCAACTTAAAAACTCTTTAGAAGCTATAATCCCTATTAAGGAGTTGTCATCTAATTGCGACAATGAGTCCCTTAAAGTTATAGGAGATAATTTGCAAAGTTGTAATGTGCTTCGCGAAAAAATTAAAGAAACTTTAAACGAGGAAGCACCAGTTAATATCTTAAAAGGAAGCACGATTGCTGCTGGATTTTCATCCGAATTAGATGAGCTTAGAGCACTGTCTACTTCAGGAAAAGATTATTTAGATAAAATGTTACAACGCGAAAGTGAGCGTACAGGGATTACATCTCTTAAAATAGCATCTAATAATGTTTTTGGATATTATATAGAAGTAAGAAACACACATAAAGATAAAGTTCCGGAAGAGTGGATCCGTAAACAAACGTTGGTAAACGCAGAGCGTTATATTACTGAAGAACTTAAAGAATACGAATCTAAAATTCTAGGAGCAGAAGAACGCATCATGGCAATCGAGCAAAAATTATTTGCAGATTTGGTACAATGGATGAATCAATATATAAAACCAGTACAGCAAAATGCGTATTTAATAGCCAAAATAGATTGTTTATGTGGTTTTGCACAATTAGCATCAGATAATAACTATGTATATCCAGCATTAGATGACTCGCATGATTTAGATATTATTGATGGTCGTCACCCAGTTATTGAAAAACAACTGCCAATTGATCAGCCCTATATTGCTAATAATGTGTTTTTAGATAGAGATGCACAACAAATAATAATGATTACAGGACCAAACATGTCAGGTAAATCAGCAATCTTACGTCAAACAGCATTAATAGTGTTATTAGCTCAAATAGGTAGTTTTGTGCCTGCAAAGGAGGCTAGAATAGGTGTTGTTGATAAAATATTTACACGTGTAGGTGCAAGTGATAACATATCAATGGGAGAATCCACGTTTATGGTAGAGATGAATGAAACAGCATCTATCTTAAATAATATCTCAGATCGTAGTTTAGTCTTGTTAGATGAAATTGGAAGAGGAACAAGTACCTATGACGGAATCTCTATTGCTTGGGCTATTAGTGAGTATTTACACGAGCATCCAGCAAAACCTAAAACGTTATTTGCAACCCACTATCATGAGTTAAATGAAATGACAGAGACCTTTGAGCGTATTAAAAACTTTAATGTCTCTGTAAAGGAGTTAAAAGACAATGTGCTATTTCTGCGTAAGCTTGTTCAAGGTGGTAGCGAACATAGTTTTGGTATACATGTAGCAAAAATGGCTGGAATGCCACAACAAGTGCTAAGACGCGCTAATCAGATCTTGAAAAAACTGGAAAAAAGTCATTCAAGCGAAGAATTGACAGATAAAGTAAAATCGATGCAAGATGAAATGCAATTAAGCTTCTTTAATTTGGACGATCCATTGCTTGAAAATATAAAAGAAGAGATTTTACATATCGACATTGACACCTTAACACCTGTTGAAGCTTTAATGAAGCTAAATGAGATCAAACGTATGTTGGTGAAAAAGAAGCAAGTATAAATTTTTTTAATTTTTTTTCAAAAAAAGCTTTGTACTTTGTATAAAAGTACTAAATTTGCAACCGCAATACGATATTGCACGTTCATTTAAAGACTGCGAAAGTAGCTCAGGGGTAGAGCATCACCTTGCCAAGGTGGGGGTCGCGGGTTCAAATCCCGTCTTTCGCTCTGAGAATTTTCCTTAAAATATTCCTTCGCTCGGGTGGTGGAATTGGTAGACACGTTGGACTTAAAATCCAATGTCCATTAGGACGTACGGGTTCAAGTCCCGTCCCGAGTACTAGACCTCTTGTTAATCTTATGATTTTCAAGAGGTTTTTTCATTTATAAAAGTTGAAACCAAGTCCGTTTAAAACAAAAAAACCTTATCAATTGATAAGGTTTTTTAAATTTAGTAAGTATAAAAAAAAGAATTAATCTTTTTTCAAGTCATCAGATACCTCATTGACTGCATCTTTAACAGATTCTCCTGCTTCCTTAGTTTCATTTACAGCATTATCTATTGCTTTTCCTGTAGCTTCAAATCCATCTTCAACAGCTTCACCAGTCTCTTCAGCAGCATTCTCAATAGCGTCTCCTGCTTGTTCTGCGTTATTTTTATCCTCTTCTCTACAAGATGTAAAAGTAATTGCTGATACAAGAGCAGCACTTAATAGTAATTTTTTCATTAGTTATTGTTTTTAGTGTTTAATATGTTATCAAACATAATACTTAAATTAGTAAATAAAGAATTATGCGTTTGGTACATAGTGCTTTATTTACGTAAGTACTGCATGATTTGGATTACAGCTCCTTTGTTTTTTTTAATAAAATCTTCGTTTTGTTTACCGGTAGTTAATCTTAAATCTGTATCGCTTATTAAACTATTTAATACAATGCTTAATTCTTCAAAATTAGAAATTGATTTGACACCTTTATTTTTAATCATATCAAACGCTTCTGGAAATTTTTGATAGTTTTTTCCAATAATTATAGGGATTCCAAATACAGCAGGTTCTAGTATATTATGTAATCCAGTGTTGCCCATTGCACCACCTATATAAGCTATATCAGCATAACTATATGTTTTGCTTAGTAAACCAATGGTGTCTAAAACAAAAACGTCATATTGTTTTAAATCCTGTTTTTCTTTTTTGGAAAATAAAATAGTAGGCTTAATTAAGCCTGACTGGATATTCTCTATTTGTTTAGGCTTAATATTATGCGGAGCAATTATAAATTTAACAGGTGTACCACTATAATTATTAATAAATTTAATTATTAACGACTCGTCTTCTGGCCATGAGCTTCCAATAACGATACATAGTTTATTGTTTTTAAATGCTTTAATAAACTCTAAATTATTATCTATGTTTAATTGGTTTGATACACGATCAAATCGTGTGTCACCAGAGATGGTTACATTTTTATAATTTATAGATTCTAAAAGTTTCTTAGAGGTTTCATTTTGAGTAAATATGTGTTCAAAAGCAAATAAAGCCTCTCTCGTTTGACTGCCATACCATTTAAAAAAAGATTGATTTTTTCTAAATACAGCGGAAATTAATATGGCTTTAAGATTTTTATTTTTTAATTCATTTAAATAATTAGGCCATATTTCATACTTAACAAATACGGTTAATTCAGGATTAACAAGACTAATAAAACGCTTGGCATTCTGTTTTGTGTCTAACGGTAAGTAAACAACAAGGTCCGCAAAGGGAGCGCTTTTTCTTATTTCGTAACCTGATGGTGAAAAAAAAGAGAGTATAATTATATGATTTGGATAATCCTTTCTTAATTCTGTAAAGATGGGTAAGCCTTGCTCATATTCGCCTAAAGACGCACAATGAAACCATAATGTTTTTGACTTCTTGTGTAATAATTGATTTAGTTTAATAAAAGTTGTCGCACGACCATTAACCCCTAATTTAAGTTTAGTATTAAACAAACTTAAAAGTTTTAAAACAACAGAAGTAAGTTGTATTGCTATATTATAAAGTAAATTCACGTATCTATTTTTGCTAAAATAAACAATTCATTGCTTAGCGTTTGGTATTTTTGTAAATTCGATAATTATAAATTAAAAGTAAAGCTAAGCTTCTTAAGCTAGTTTACCATATATACAGACATGAAAAAAATACAAATGGTTGATCTTAAAGGTCAATACGCAGCTATAAAGGATGTTGTAGATTCTTCAATTCAAGAAATAATTGACAATACAACTTTTGTTAATGGACCTAAAGTACACGAGTTTCAAAAAAACTTAGAAAACTACTTAGGTGTAAAACATGTCATTCCGTGTGCAAACGGGACAGATGCCTTACAAATAGCAATGATGGGATTAGGTTTAGAGCAAGGTGATGAAGTCATAACAGCAGACTTTACCTTTGCAGCAACCGTTGAGGTAATTGCTTTATTAAAGCTAACTCCAGTTTTAGTAGATGTAGATCCAGAAACTTTTAATATAGATATAGACGCTGTTAAAAAAGCCATTACGCCAAAAACCAAAGCGATTGTACCTGTCCACTTATTTGGTCAGTGTGCCAATATGGAAGTATTAATGGATTTAGCAAAACAGCATAATTTATATATAATAGAGGATAATGCACAAGGTATTGGTGCAGACTATACCTATTCTGATGGTACTAAAGCAAAATCAGGAACCATTGGTCATGTTGCATCAACCTCGTTTTTTCCATCTAAAAATTTAGGGTGTTATGGAGATGGAGGAGCAATATTTACTAACGATGATAATTTAGCACACACCATAAGAGGGATTGTAAATCACGGAATGTATGAGCGTTATCACCACGACGTAGTAGGTGTAAACTCGCGTTTAGACTCAATACAAGCAGCAGTCTTAGATGCAAAATTACCTAAATTAGATAGCTACAATAATGCAAGACGTAATGCAGCTAGAAAATATAACGCAGCATTTAAAGACATAAAAAACATAATTACACCAAAAACCGTAAATGGATGCGAAGGTATTTGTGATACCTGTAACTGTCACGTGTTTCATCAATATACATTAAAAGTTAAAAATGTGGACAGAGACGCTTTGGTAAAGCATCTAAACGATAACGGAATCCCATGTGGTGTATATTACCCAATACCGTTGCACGCGCAAAAAGCTTATCGCGATACAAGGTATAACGAGGCCGATTTTACAGTTACCAATCAATTAATAAAAGAAGTGATTTCATTACCAATGCATACCGAGTTGGAAGATGATCAAATAGATTTTATAACAAAAACTATTAAAGATTTTATAGCAAACAATTAGGACGTTACCACAAGGGTCGGGCTATCCACTAAAATCTTTTTTTGCCATATATGGCAGCAAAAAAAGGATACCGTTTCTATACCTAACGCACGCATAAGCAAATGAAGATACTAGTTACAGGAGGTTTAGGCTTTATAGGGTCGCATACAGTTGTTCAGCTTCAAAATAGTGGATATCAAGTCGTAATTATAGATAATCTCTCTAATGCCTCACTAGAGGTGTTAGAAGGTATAGTATCTATTACAGGGCAACCACCAATTTTTGAAAAACTTGATTTAAAAAGTAAGGTAGCAGTACAAACCTTTTTTAAAACGCATCAAGACATACAAGGCGTTATTCATTTTGCTGCAAGTAAAGCAGTAGGAGAGAGTGTGGTTAATCCATTAATGTATTATGAGAACAACGTAAACACTTTAGTTTATGTATTACAAGAGTTAACAAAATTAAAAGTGTCTAACTTTATTTTTAGTTCGTCATGTACCGTTTATGGTCAGGCAGATAGTATGCCAATATCCGAAACAGCACCAATTAAAGAAGCCCAATCACCTTACGGTAATACTAAACAAATTGGAGAAGAAATTATAAAGGATACTTGTCAAGTATATCCTAATTTACAAAGTATAGCATTACGATATTTTAATCCCATTGGAGCGCATAAGTCTGCAAAAATAGGAGAGTTACCCATTGGTGTTCCTCAAAATTTAATACCATACATTACACAAACAGCAATAGGTAAACGTGATCAGTTATCCGTGTTTGGTAATGACTATCCAACAAAAGACGGAACCTGTGTTAGAGATTATATACATGTTGTTGATACAGCTAAAGCACACGTTGTTGCTTTACAAAGATTATTAAATAATGAAAATCAATCCAATTTTGAAGTGTTTAATATTGGTACAGGACAAGGGAGTACCGTTTTAGAAGTGATTACAACTTTTGAAAAAGTATCTAATATAAAGCTAAATTATAATATAGTAGACAGACGACCAGGAGATGTAGTAACTGCATACGCAGACACATCTAAAGCAAATAAAATTTTAGGTTGGCAGGCAGAATATGATTTAGAGGATGCTATTTTATCCGCTTGGAATTGGCAAAAGACCTTAAAAAAGGATTAACAAATCCTAAATTAGATAGTATATTGACTGATAATCTCTTAATTTTCGCGTCTAATTTTTAGAGATTTCATATTAATATTCTGATTAACAATATTTTAGTTGTTTAAATTCGTTGTTGGTAATTATTCTGTTTTACTTTGTACGCTAATGCAAATGACAAAATAATGAAATTGATTACAGTAAAACGTCAGACAAGACAAGAAAACAGATTTGCTCCTAAAATGGGACGACTAAATGCCAAAGTAACTTATATTAAAAAACAAGTGCTAGGCATACCAGTAAAAACTTTACATAAATATCGTGAAACGTATTACGGAGAAGTAAAAGATTGCAGAGATTGTAATTTAGCAAGATAAATAAAAAAGCCTCGATTTAAATCGAGGCTTTTTTTATGCTTTTTTATTTTTAAAACTGCCTACAATTAAGCAACCCATACCAACCATAACAGAGACATCTGCCAGATTAAATATACCAGTTCTAAATACGCCTCCTAAATCGATATGTAAAAAATCGGTAACAGACCCATAAACAACTCGGTCATAAACATTAGCTATTCCACCACCAATAATACAGCAAAATCCGACTAAGGTCATTGTATTAATTGTTTTATCTTTAATAATATGTCTTAACACCAATGCTAAAACAATAATTGGTAAGATTAACAATAAAGCAATTCTAAGGGTAGGACTAAAGTCACTTCCCATACCTAAAAAGGCACCTTTATTTTCTACATTATGAAGTGTAAAATATTGTCCAAAAATTTCAGTTTCAGATCCAGCAATAACATCAGCTCTAACAATAAATTTAGAGACTTGATCTAAAATAATATTAAAAACAATTAAACCAAGTATTAGTATGTTTCTACTACTCATCCGTTTTAGTTTCTAAAGTTGCAGATTCGGTTTGCGCTTCTCTATCTATTTTTTTAACTAATCCTTGAAGTACTTTTCCTGGACCTACTTCAGTAAATAGAGTAGCACCATCTTTAATCATTTGTTGTACTGATTGTGTCCAACGTACTGGAGCAGTTAATTGGGATATTAAATTTGCTTTTATTTCGTTTTCATCTGTAATTGCTGTTGCAGTTACATTTTGGTAAATAGGACAATTTGGTTTGCTAAACGTTGTATTTTCAATAGCAGCAGCTAATTCTTCTCTTGCAGGTTCCATCATTGGAGAGTGGAATGCGCCACCAACAGGTAGCATTAAAGCACGTCTTGCACCAGCTTCTTTTAACGCTTCGCAAGCACGTTCTACAGCACTAACTTCTCCAGAGATTACTAATTGCCCAGGACAATTATAGTTTGCTGCAACAACAACACCATCTATTTGCGCGCAAATATCTTCTACAACTTTATCCTCAAGACCTAAAACAGCAGCCATAGTACTTGGTTGTAACTCGCATGCTTTTTGCATAGCTTGAGCACGTTGCGATACTAATTTTAAACCATCCTCAAAGCTTAAAGCTCCAGCAGCTACTAATGCCGAGAATTCTCCTAGACTATGTCCTGCAACCATTTCTGGTTTAAAACTATCACCTAAAGTTTTAGCTAAGATTACTGAGTGTAAAAATATAGCAGGTTGCGTAACCTTCGTTTCTTTTAGTTGGTCTGCAGTACCTTCAAACATAACATCTGTAATGTTAAAACCTAATATGGCATTAGCATCTTCAAATAAATGTTGTGCTTCTGGTGAGTTTTCGTATAAATCAAGACCCATTCCTGTAAATTGGGCACCTTGACCTGGAAATATATATGCTTTCATTGCTTTCTTATTTAAGTAGCGAAAATAAGAATAATATCTGTATATGTAGCATGTCAGATATTAAGATTTACTTAAGGTTTAACCTTAGTAATTAAGGTTGTATCGCTATTAATGACTATAATTAAAGTCTAATTAAATTAAAGGTTTCCTGTTGCAGCTTCTGCACAACGCTCACCATCCATAGCAGCACTAATAATTCCGCCAGCATATCCACCACCTTCACCACATGGAAATAAATTTGTGATTTCTGGATGTGCTAAATTTTCAGTTCTTGGTATACTAACGGGAGATGAGGTACGTGATTCTACACCAATTATATTAGCTTCTTCAGTATAATAACCTTTCATTTTATCACCAAAAGCTTTAAAGCCTTTTCTTAAAGACGCTCCAATTAATTTAGGAAATAAACTATGTAGTGGTGCACTATTTAAACCTGGTTGATAAGAAGTTTCATTTAAAGTATTAGATAGTTTTCCTTCTACAAAATCGGTCATGCGTTGTGCTGGTGCAACTTGGCTACGTCCTCCTGCAGTAAAGGCTAGTTTTTCTAAATCCTTTTGAAATTCTAAAGCTTTTAAAGCTCCAAATTGTTCGTATTTTTTAAGATCACGTTCTGCATTAATTTCTACAACTATTCCAGAATTTGCAAATTTATTATTTCGTCTAGAAGGTGACATTCCGTTAACAACAACTTCTCCGTTGGCTGTTGCTGCAGGTACTATAAATCCGCCTGGACACATGCAAAAACTGTAAACACCACGACCATTAACTTGTTGCACCAAACTATAGGATGCTGCAGGTAATAATTTTGGTCTTGGTCCTTCACAGTGGTATTGTATGCTGTCTATAATATGTTGTGGATGTTCTGCTCTGACACCCATTGCAAAAGATTTTGCTTCGATTGCAATATTTTTATCGTGTAATAATTGAAAAATATCACGCGCAGAATGTCCTGTAGCTAAAATTACTTTGTCTGTAACTAACTCCTCGCCGTTTTGAAGTTGAATGGCTTCAATTTTGTTATTCTTAATTGAAAAATCAGTAACACGAGTGTTAAAATGAATTTCACCACCAAATTTTATTATGTTTTCTCTTATGTTTTGAACCACTTTAGGAAGTTTATTGGTCCCAATATGTGGATGGGCATCAACCAAAATTTGATCTGTTGCACCATGATATACAAGGTTTTCAAAAATACGACGTACATCACCTCGCTTTAAGCTTCGTGTATATAATTTACCATCACTATAGGTGCCTGCTCCACCTTCTCCAAAACAATAATTAGAATCTTCATTTACAAAATGGTCCTGATTAATGGCTTTTAGGTCACGACGTCTGTCTTTTACATTGGCACCACGCTCTAAAACAATTGGTTTAAACCCTAATTCTATACAGCGCAAAGCTGCCCACATACCAGCTGGACCAAATCCAATGATATGAATTGGTTTTGCTTTGGATACATCTTTATAGTTAAACGTATAATCTGAAGTTTCTGGAACAGGTTCTTTTATGTAAACAGATACTTTATAGTTTAATATTATTTTAGGCTTTCTGGCATCAATGGATTTACGTAATATTTTAATACCAGTGATGTCGTCTCTAGACATGGATAGCCATTCCGCAGATTTTTTAATTAAAATATCTGGAATCTCTTCTTCCTTTAAAGAAATACGAAGTTGAATGTCTTTTACCATGCTGCAAAATTAACAAAAATTAAAAGATAAGATTCAAGTATTTTAATTTATGATTTATACTTTCAAAAAATATTCTAAGCCTATATTAAAGCGCCATTTGCTCCAATGACTTGTCCTGATATCCATTTAGAATCGTCACTAGCTAAAAACAAAACGACTTTTGCAATATCTATTGGTTTTGCTAATCGATTAAAAGCATTCATGCTACTTAATTTATCTATAAAATCTTGAGATTTTCCATTTAAAAACAATTCAGTTTCTGTTGCTCCAGGCGCAATTGCATTGACAGAGATACCTCTACCAATTTCTTTGGAAAACACTCTTGTCATTTGCTCTACAGCAGCTTTAGAAGCAGAGTAAAGTGCATAAGTTGGAAACATAAGCTTTACAGTGCTAGACGACACGTTGATAATTATACCATTATCTGCTAATTTGCTATCGGCTTCTTGTAAAGTATTAAATACACCTCTAACATTAATATCAAATTGTTTTGTAAAATCCTCTTGATTATTATCTTTTATTTTTTTTGAAATCATCACACCTGCATTATTAATTAGCACGTCTAATTTGCCATAATGTGATAAGGTTTGGTCAAAAAGATTACTAACATCTTCTCTGTTACTTACGTCTGCTTTAATAGCTATGGCGTCACCACCATTGTCTATAATGCTTTGTACAGTTAGGTCTGCATCCTTTTTGCTATTGGAATGATTTACTACTACTTTGGCACCATGTTTTGCTAATAATTCAGCTATTTCTTTGCCTATTCCTCTAGATGATCCAGTGACTATAATGACTTTGTTCTCTAATTTCATATGTTGCTTTTAGTTGTTATTATATTTTAAAGCTATTAATTGTTCTGTAATTAAAGCTAAATCTTTTGCAATTATTTCTGGTTTGTCAGCTAAAGGATACAATTGTGCTCCTGGTCTGCTTATAAATGCGCCACGCCAATTTGCCCAAAGTGCTCCAGCAATATCCCAACCATGTGCAGCAACTAAAAGACACTCTTCAGGTTTTATTTTCATTTGTCTTGCAGCCCAACGATAAGAATCAGCATGAGGTTTAAATTTACCAATATCCTCTACGCTTAATCTTTTGTCAAAATAGTCAAGTAATCCAGAGTTTTTAAACTGAGTTTCGACACCTTTGTTAGAAGAATTTGTAAATGATACCAATATATATCCTGCATCTTTTAGCTTTTTTAAGCTAGCTTTAACTTCGGGATGTGCTGGTAAAGATCTTATTGGCCCCAAAATAGCTTCTTTTGCTTCCGTTTCGGATAGTGTGATTCCGTGGTTTGAAGCTACCATTTGTAAAGCAGCTGCACCAATTACACCAAAATCGTTATATTGATTACCAACTGTACTAACTAATGAATATTGTAACATTGTTGTAAACCATAAGGGTAATAAATCTTTTCTGTTATCTAATATTTTACCTACACTATCTTTCATAGCTGTTAAGTCTAATAAAGTTTCATTGACATCAAAAAATATGACTTTAGGTGGAGTTACATCTAAATTAGGTGTTTTATTGTCTTTATCAGAAGTGGAAAATGCTAAATGTGGAGCTACCAAACTTGCTAATGCTGCTTTTTTGATAAAATCTCTTCTTTTGTTTTGTTCAGTTTTCATATAAATATATATTATTGTAAATAAAACATACTAATAGGTATGTTTTGCTATAAAAAAAATTAAGTTTTTATTTGATTTATGTATAATGATAAGCCTGTAATGTACTCTTCAAGGATGTCATCGTTATTGTACAATTTTCTTATACCTCGAATCCCTTCAAAAGCACTGATTAAATAAACTGCAATTGCATTGCTTGATATGTTTTTTTTAATAGTGTTTTCATATTGACCTCTTTCAATTAGCTGTATTAATGCTTTTTTCCAATCATCAATAATTCGTCTTAATACTAGTTGATAGGCTATTTCTAAATCTCCAACTTCATTTATAAAATTATTCATTGGACAGCCATGTTGCTTTTCATAAACAGGAAAAGATTTTAAACGCTCTAAAAATGTTGTTTCTAAAATCTGTATTGCATTTCCAGATTGGAACAAAGGATCAATCATACCCTTATAAACTCTTTTTTGCACTTTTAAACTTATCACTGCAAGTCCAAGTTCTTTTTTGTTTTTATAGTGATGGTAAAAAGCACCTTTAGTTAAGTTGGTTGCCTTCATTATTTTGTCAACACTCGTGGTTTTAAAACCGTTTTCATAAAACAGCTTAAACGATTCGTCTAAAATAATTTGTTTGGTAAGTTCTGATTTTTCGTTTTGCAGCATGTAACAAAAATAAACTTAAAAGATACTAATAGGTATGTTTTTGGTGTTAAACTTGAATTAAAATTAATTTAAGTTGTTTTATGTGGTTGTTATAAAGTTGATTACACTCTTTGGAAAGTTAAAAAAGAAAATTCAAATTCATGATTTTCATCTTTTTTATGAAAGGTGTTTGCGGTTTCTTTCCATTGTGTCCTATCAATTTCAGGAAAAAAGGTGTCTGCATCAAAATTAGAATGTACACGAGTTAATTCAATTTTGGACGCATAAGGCATGGCTAGTTTATAAATTTCTCCTCCACCAATTATAAAGGGTTGCGAATCATTTTTAGCTAAGTTAATAGCTTCTTCTATACTACCAACAACTATGATACCTTCAGGTGCTTTATAATTAGATTGCCTAGATATTACTATATGAGTACGATTTGGTAGTGGCTTTGGAAAGCTCTCAAACGTTTTGCGACCCATAATAATGTAGTGACTAGAAGTTAAGGCCTTAAAACGTTTTAAATCGTCGCGTAAATGCCATATAAGGTCGTTGTTTTTACCAATTTCATTATTTTCGCCAGCAGCAACAATCATGGTTAGATTGTTTATAGCTTTAGTTTGTTGTTTATTAAAAACTTCACTTTTAGCAATGGTTAGATCTTCTTTTTCAACTTGTAGTTTAAGTTTTTCTATTCTAACGTTTTGTTTATTTACAAGTTTGGCTAACTGTTGATCTTCCCATTCTTTACCCATAAATTTAGAGGTTACAAACACATTAAATACATGGTATAAAAAGATAAATAACCAAGCCATTATGGCAAATACAAACCAATTAATGCCAAAAAACTTAGTGTCTTTGCCAATGCCTAAAACTGTATTTGCAACTATTAAAAAAACTGCCCCAATTAAGAAAATTACAAAATGAGCGTATAATCGCTTTTTTTGCTTAATCCTGCGTTGTGCATTTTTTATTAATTCTAACTGTTCTTTATCTATTTGCGGTTTTTCTTTTTTCTTTAATCCAAACATAGCTAACTATTATAATGTAAAGTTAATGATTTTATGATATTTGATTTTGTAAATTTTAAACGAAATCGATTTAGTTTGATTGTCAGTTATTTACAGTTGTTTTTGAGCTGTTATTATTAACAATTTAGTACACTTAATTTAATGAAAATGCTGATTTTAAGCGTTAATTTTAATAATCTCATAAAAGTTTAAAATTAATTAATTTTTATGTTGATGACTGAAAAAATCTTATCTAATTTTAAAGCTTTAAAACATTAATATTATGGCTATTAAGAAACAATTTTTGAAAAGTAAACCAATTTGTAAAGTCACTTTTACTGTTCCTGCAGCAGGAGCAAAGAAAGTTACTGTTGCAGGTAATTGGAATGAATGGAATACTGCAGCCGAACCATTAAAAAAGTTAAAAAACGGAACGTTTAAAGGGACTGTAAATCTAGAAGCTGGTCAGGCTTACGAGTTTAAATATGTTGTTGATGGACAATGGGAAAACGAAGTCGAGGCAGACGCTTATGTATGGAGTGATTATGCAGCCACAGATAATAGTGTTATAAAGTTATAAGGCTTTAAAATGCTAAAATCGGTCAACAGTTATTCCTTTCTTTTTTTTCGTTTAAGTCTTTTACGTTCTTTTCTTTGAGCAGCTGTTTCTGCAATATTAAAGGTTATTGGTAAACCGTAAGGAACGTTTACTGCCTTACCTTTTTGCATTCCTGGTGATTCTAGTTGAGGTAAAAGTTTTATTACTCTTTTGGCTTCTTTTTCTAAAGCAGGATGTGGCGCTCTAGTTAGGATGTTTACAACTTTGGCGTCTTTGTCTATCTTAAAACCAACATATATTCTGATAACTCCAGAAGGCAAATTAAGTGTAGATGCTAAGTTAGTATTAAAATTTTGTAGCACATGTCTGCCAATAGCATTGCTCATACATTTTCTTGCTGCTTCTTGGGGTAAACTTGGAGCGCAACCTGGATATACAGGTACTTGTTCTACTAGAGAAAACGGAACATCTTTAGGTATGTAGTTTTTTATTGGTATAATGGTACTATCTGCTCTATTAATTTTAAAACCTAAGAGTAGGTTTTTATAATCGGCAACTCCATTATCATATTTGTCTAATACAGGTAATACTTTGGGAAAACTATCCTCAAGATAATTTAATTCATTTTTTAAACTGTCCATATAAATATGAAATCCAGACATTTTTTTTATTAAATCTCCTTCTTCGTTAAAAAATAAATTGGCAGATAGGTCTAGTGTATCTTTTTTTGAATAACGGATTATTTTAGTTTTTATACTTTTTGTTAATGAAGAATCTATGAATTGTAAAACCTTATCTTCAAAACATAACTCTAAATCCTCTGCACTCTGGCAACCAGGAAATATTGCTTTTTCGCGATTATATTCAGGTTTAGATTGGCTAAATGTAAAACTTGAAAATAAAAATAAACATAAATAAATATACTTCATTTGATAAATTTATACAGCTACTGCACCTTTTATGTGTGGATGTGGATTATAATTTTCTAAGGTAAAATCTTCAAATTTAAATTCAAAAATATCTTTAACATCAGGGTTTATTTTCATTGTTGGCAATGGTCTAATGTCTCTAGAAAGTTGTAATTCTAATTGTTCAAAATGATTGCTATAAATATGTGCATCTCCAAAGGTGTGTATAAAATCACCTGCTTCATAACCACAAACTTGAGCCATCATCATAGTAAATAATGCATATGAAGCAATATTAAAAGGAACACCTAAAAACGTATCAGCACTACGTTGGTATAATTGACACGAAAGCTTACCATCTGCTACATAAAACTGAAAAAAAGCATGACAAGGTGGTAATGCAGCTTTACCATTGGCAACGTTTTCTGAAAAACTTTTTGAGTTGTCTGGCAATACTGAAGGATTCCAAGCCGATACTAACATACGTCTACTATCTGGATTGTTTTTTAAGCTATGTATAACATCTTTAATTTGGTCTATTTCATCACTATTCCAATTTCTCCATTGGTGTCCATAAACAGGTCCTAAATCTCCGTTCTCATCTGCCCAATCATTCCAGATTTTGACTCCGTTTTCAGTTAAATACTTAATGTTTGTATCGCCTTTTAAAAACCATAATAATTCATATATAATGGATTTTAAATGTAATTTCTTAGTGGTTACCATTGGAAAACCTTCACTTAAATCAAAACGCATTTGATAACCAAAAACACTTTTTGTTCCTGTTCCTGTACGATCTCCTTTTTCGTTTCCGTGTTCTAATATATGTTGTACTAGGTCGTGGTATTGTTTCATTTTTATTAAATTTTCAAGAATTTAAAAGTATAAAAAAGGGTTAACATTAAAATGTCAACCCTAAAATATATATAAAAAGTTATTAACTGTCTATCCAATAATCATACCAGCAATTGTAGCAGAAATTAGTGAGGCTATAGTACCTCCCAATAATGCTTTCATTCCAAATTTAGATAACGTTTTACGTTGTCCTGGAGCTAATGATCCAATGCCACCAATTTGAATTCCTATAGATGCAAAGTTGGCGAAACCACAAAGCATATACGTTGCCATAATTATAGATTTTTCGTAAGTTAAGTGTGTTGCTTGGGCAACGTCTTTAAGTTCTGCTAATTGGATGTATCCAACAAACTCACTTGCTGCTAATTTAATACCTAATAACTGTCCCATAAGTGCCATATCTGTTTGTGCAACACCAATTAACCACATTAAAGGTGCAAATATGTAACCCAAAATAAGCTCTAATGATAAGGCAGTGTAGCTTGTATTATGTTCAATCCATTCGTTTAAAGAAGTAACATCTCCAACCCATCCAAGGATTCCGTTAACCATTGCAATAAATGCAACAAAAACTAATAGCATGGCACCAACATTAACAGCTAATTTTAATCCTTCAGTCGTTCCGTTTGCTATAGCATCTAAAATGTTTGATCCTATTTTATCTTGAGACACTTCAACGTCAGTGTTTACCTCTTCTGTTTGTGGAAATAGTATTTTTGAGATTACTATCGCTCCTGGAGCTGCCATTACAGATGCTGCTAATAGGTGCTTAGCATAAAATAATCTTAAAGCTTCATCATCTCCTCCTAAGAAGCCTATGTAGGCAGCAAGTACTGCTCCTGCAACTGTTGCCATACCACCAATCATAACTAATAGCATTTCTGATTTAGTCATTTTTTCTAGGTATGCCTTAATAAGTAAAGGAGCTTCTGTTTGGCCTAAAAAGATATTTCCTGCTACACTTAAACTTTCTGCTCCAGATATTTTAAGTGCTTTAGATAATAGCCAAGCCATAGCTTTTACTACACGTTGGATAATACCTAAATAAAATAATAAAGACGTTAATGCAGAGAAGAATATAATAGTTGGTAAAACTTGAAAAGCAAAAATAAATCCAAAGGTATCCATATCTACCACTAAACCTTCAAATAGAAATTTACTTCCTGCTCTGGTAAAATCTAATACACTTATAAATAAACCACCAACAAACTCGAAAGCAGTTTTAATAAATTCAACTTTTAAAACACCAATAGCAATTAATAGCTGGAAGGCTAAACCTATTCCAACAATCTTCCAATCGATTGCTTTACGATTACTACTAAATAAAAACGAGATAAAAATTAGGGCTACCATACCTAAGGCACCACGCCATAAACTATTAAACGAAAATCCTTCGCTTGGTATAATTTTATTAGCTTCTGATACTGCTAGCTGAGCAGCTGTTTTTTCTTTTATTTTAAAAGAATAGACATTTTGTTTTTCTTTAAATACTAATGTAGAGTCTGTTAGTGTTTGTACTTTAAGTCGTTTAGTTACATCTGCTGGTGTATCGTAATAAAAAACTAATACATTATTTTGAAATAGATAATCTCCCGTTTGATTATTGTGCGTAAATGCACCTTCTTTTAAAGTAAGTACGTCATTAACCAAAAGGTTAGTACTTGTAGAGTCTAGTTTTGTTTTGCTTGCCTCGAGTTGCCAATCTTTTTCAATGTCTTGGGCAAAAATAGACGTAATACTTATTAGGGTCGCTACAATAGCAAGTGCAAAATGTTTCATTGTAAAGGGATTATCGTTTAGAGATTTCGTCTCTTATTTTAGCTGCTTTTTCGTAATCTTCGTTAGTTACAGCTTCGTCTAGAAGGTTGTGTAATTCTTCTACTGTTTTGGAAATATAATCGTCTTGAGAAGGTTCCATCTCTAATTCCTCGTTAATAATATCTTCAATTAAGATATTATCTGGATCCTCTTCTTTTGTGGGATCTACTTTTAAATAGATTCCTGCTTTATCTAATATGTTTTTATAAGTAAAAATAGGAGCATCAAAACGTAAAGCTAAGGCTATAGCGTCACTAGTTCTAGCATCTATAATTTCTTCAATATTATCGCGTTCGCAAATTAAAGAAGAATAGAAAACACCATCTACCAATTTATGTATAATGACTTGTTTGACTACAATATCAAAGCGGTCAGCAAAGTTTTTAAATAAATCGTGAGTTAATGGTCTTGGAGGTCTTATTTCTTTTTCTAAAGCTATAGCAATGGATTGCGCCTCAAAAGCACCAATGACAATTGGTAGTTTTCGGTCGCCATCTAATTCGTTTAAAATTAGTGCGTAAGCGCCATTTTGTGTTTGGCTATACGATATGCCTTTTATATTTAATCGGACTAAACTCATAGTATTTAAAAAGCAAAGAACTGCTTAAATTAGGACTTTACCAAACTGCACTAGGCAGTTTTTGTACATAATTTAAACAGTCCTTTGTTAATAGAACTTAAATTTATAAAAAATTATGCGTTTGCTGCTTTAAACGCTTTTAATTTTTCAATAAGTTGTGGGACAACTTCAAAAGCATCTCCAACAACACCATAATCTGCTGCTTTAAAGAAAGGTGCTTCTGGATCTGTGTTAACAACTACTTTTACTTTAGAGGCATTAATACCTGCTAAATGCTGTATAGCTCCAGATATTCCGATAGCAATGTATAAGTTAGAAGCTACAGGTTTTCCTGTTTGTCCAACGTGCTCACTATGAGGTCTCCAGCCTAAGTCAGATACTGGTTTAGAGCATGCTGTTGCTGCACCTAGAACATCTGCTAACTCTTCAATCATTCCCCAGTTTTCTGGTCCTTTCATTCCACGACCTGCAGATACTACTATTTCTGCATCAGCAATTGTAACTTTATCTGTTGCTTTGTCTACAGACTCTACATTTACACCCGAAGTTGGTAAGCTAGGCGAAAAATCTTCAGCTGCAGCTGCACCATTATTTTCTACTAATCCGTAAGAATTGTTAGAGACTCCAACAATTTTAACATCTGTATCTATTGTTGTTAAGTTAAATGCTTTATTTGTAAAAGCAGTACGTTTAACTGTAAAAGGAGCTGTTGAAGTTGGTACTTCCATTACATTGGATGCGTAACCTGCTTCTAAACCTACAGATAATATTGGTGCTAAATATTTGCTATCTGCACTTTGACTTAATATTACGACCTTAGTCCCTTCGTTTTTTGCTGCTTGTGCAATTGCCGAAGCGTATGATTTTGCATTAAAGTTTTTTAAAGCATCATCAGATACTTTTAATACTTTATCTACTCCGTATTTTCCTAATTCTGAAACATCATTGGCGTTAACTGCAACTGCTGTAACTGTTGTACCTAATTGGTCAGCGACTGCTTTGGCGTAAGAAGCAACTTCAAAAGCTGTTTTTTTAAAGGTTCCGTTTTCTGATTCTGTATATACTAAAACTGACATGTTTTTTTTGTTTTAAGATTAATTACTAATTAAATGACTTTAGCTTCGTTATGAAGTAAGTTAATTAATTCATCTAAATTATCTGGCGACACTAACGTTACAGCACCTTTTGGAGCTGGTTTTTCAAACTTAACAGACGCTGTTTCTACTGATGCACCTATTGGTTCTAAAACATTTAATGGTTTTTGACGTGCTTGCATAATACCTCTCATATTTGGTATACGTAAATCACTCTCTTCAACTAATCCTTTTTGACCACCAATTACTAAAGGTAGTGCAGTAGATACGCTTTCTTTACCACCATCAATTTCTCTAACAGCTTTAGCGTTAGTACCATCTAATTCCAAACTAATACAATTAGTTACAAAATTAGCGTCAACCATTTCTGCAATCATACCAGGTACCATACCTCCATTATAATCAATAGACTCACGACCAGCAATTACTAAATCATAACCACCATCTTTTACAACTTTAGCAATTTCTTTAGCGACTTGGTAACCATCTTTAGCTTCAGTATTCACTCTAATTGCAGAGTCTGCACCAATAGCTAATGCTTTACGTAATGTAGGTTCTGTTTCAGGACCTCCAACATTAATAACATCTACAGATGCACCTTGTTTTTCTTTAAACCACATAGCACGTGTTAAACCAAATTCGTCATTAGGATTAATTACAAATTGTACTCCAGTTGTGTCAAATTTTGAATCTCCATCTGTAAAATTAATTTTTGATGTCGTATCTGGTACATGACTAATACACACTAAAATTTTCATATTTTTTTGTTTTTTATGAGTTCTGTTACGTTAGATGTAATCAACTATAACGATATAGTACGTCTAACCTTAATTTTATTTTTGAACAAATTTAGGCATAAAAAATGCGCTTAAATCTTACGGTTACGAAGATAATTATTTTATTTTGAAAAAATACTATGCATGCATAGTAAATTTTAAATAATTCTTTAGTCTAAAGTTTTTCATTTATTGTTATTTTTGCTTTTCAAATTATTAATTAGATGAAGACAATTCAATTTAGAGAAGCTATTTGCGAAGCCATGAGCGAAGAAATGCGTAGAGATGAGAGCATTTTTTTAATGGGAGAAGAAGTAGCAGAATATAATGGTGCTTATAAAGCGTCAAAAGGGATGTTAGATGAGTTTGGTGCAAAACGTGTTATTGATACACCAATTGCCGAACTTGGTTTTGCAGGTATCGCTATTGGGTCTACCATGACAGGTAACAGACCAATCGTAGAATACATGACGTTTAACTTTTCGTTAGTTGGTATTGACCAAATAATTAATAATGCAGCTAAAATTAGACAAATGTCTGGAGGTCAATTTAATTGTCCAATAGTATTTAGAGGTCCAACAGCAAGTGCAGGACAATTAGCAGCAACACACTCTCAAGCTTTTGAAAACTGGTTTGCAAACACACCAGGTTTAAAAGTTGTAGTGCCATCAAATCCATATGATGCTAAAGGGTTATTAAAATCTGCAATTCGTGATAACGATCCTGTGATCTTTATGGAAAGCGAGCAAATGTATGGTGATAAAGGAGAAGTGCCAGAAGGAGAATACACAATACCATTAGGTGTTGCCGAAATAAAAAGAGAAGGTACAGATGTAACTATCGTATCTTTTGGTAAGATTATTAAAGAAGCTTATATCGCAGCAGATAAATTAGCTGAAGAAGGTATATCTTGTGAGATTATCGATTTACGTACAGTGCGTCCAATGGATAGAGCTGCTATTTTAAAGTCTGTTAAAAAGACTAATCGTTTAATTGTTTTAGAAGAAGCTTGGCCTTTTGGTAACGTAGCGACAGAAATTACATATTTAGTACAAAGCGAAGCATTTGACTATTTAGATGCACCAGTTATAAAAATTAATACAGCAGATACACCTGCACCTTACTCTCCAGTATTGTTAGCAGAGTGGTTACCAGACCATAAAGATGTTATCACAGCTGTTAAAAAGGTAATGTATAAATAAAAAATAGTATTTTAGATTTATCAAAAGCTTCATTAGCATGATTGTTGATGAAGCTTTTTGTATTAAATAACCATATATGAATAGTAAACTTTTTTGCCTCTTTTTTTTATTCGGAAGTCTTTTTGCAATTGCACAAACAAAAGTAAGTGGTGTTGTGTTTGATGAGTATGATCAACCAGTGTCATTTGCGAATGTAATTTTTAAAGGGTCTTCAATTGGTGTTATTACTAATGAAGAAGGACGTTTTTATATGGAAGATAGTAATACTTGGGAAACACTATCCATATCATTTATAAGTTTTGAAACCCAAGAAATTAAACTAACTAAAAAAGTAAATTACGACTTAAAAGTAATTTTAAAAGAAGAAGTTGCAGCTTTAGATGAAGTAGTCATAGTATCTGGTAAGCAGTCCAAAAAAAATAATCCAGCGATTGATATCCTTCGAAAAATATGGGCAAATAAACGTAGCAATGGATTAAAAAAGTACAAACAATACCAATACGATAAATACGAAAAAGTAGAATTTGACCTAAATACAATCGATAGCTCATTAATGAAAAGTAAGCTATTTAAAGGTATGGAGTTTGTTTTTGAGCAAGTAGATACCTCTAACGTAACAGGTAAAACGTATTTACCAATGTTTATTAATGAGTCCTCTAGCCAAGTGTATGGTGATAATATTATTAATGAAAAACGCGAAGTATTAAAAGGTAATAAAAACTCAGGATTTAGTAATAATCAAATTATAATAGATTTTGTTGATGACCTATACTCGGATTACGATGTATATGATAACTACTTAAAGTTTTTTGATAAAAGTTTTACAAGTCCAATTTCTAGAACCGGAATTCAGACCTATAATTATGTGCTAGCAGACAGTAGTTTTATAGATAACAAATGGTGTTATAATATTATTTACTATCCAAGACGTAAAAACGAGTTAACCTTTAAAGGAGATTTTTGGGTAGCGGACACCACATTTGCTATCAAAGAAATTAACATGCAAGCCTCTAAAAGCGCAAATATAAATTGGGTTAAAGAGATTTATATAGAACAAGAATTTGAAGTCCTTAACGATTCTGTCTTTCTTATAAAACGAGATTACTTCATGAGTGATTTTGCATTTAATAAAAAAGAAAAATCAAAGGGGATTTACGGTAAGCGTACCACACTATATGATAACTATACGTTTGATCAAGTAAAAGATCCTAAATTTTATAAAGAAAAAGTTTACACCTTTGACCAAGACATCTATAATCAAGATGATAGTTTTTGGGATAAAAACAGAATGGAATCTTTAAGTAAAGACGAAAAAGGTGTTTATGTCATGTTAGACTCATTAAAAAACACCCAAAAGTTTAAACGTCTTTATAATCTTGGAAGCATATTAGCTTCAGGTTATGTCGAGTTTCCAGAGCTTAATTTGGATTATGGACCAATCTTCTCAACCTTTGGTTATAACGAAGTAGAAGGCGTAAGACTAAGAGCAGGTGGACGTACATACTTTGGTCAAAACGATATGTGGCGTATCGAAGGATATACAGCCTATGGATTTAAGGATAATAAATTTAAATATGGATTATCAGGTAAATGGTTACTAGATAAACGTAGTCGATTAATTATATCAGGAGGAAACCGACGTGATGTAGAGCAAATTGGAGCAAGTCTAACAACAAGTACAGATGTTTTAGGTCGAAGTTTAGCCAGTAGCTCAGTAGTTGGAACAGGTACAAACGATAAATTAACAAACATCAATTTAAGTACATTATCAATCGAAGCAGAGCCTTTTAGAAATTTGGTAACACGTGTTAGCGGAAGCTACAGGACTTTAGAGTCAGCATCGCCAACCTTTAGTTTAGATTACTTTACAGATGCAACACAAACCACTACCAAGTCGGATCTTAAACAATACGAAACAGCATTTTCTATGTCCTTTTTCCCTAACAGAGAAATGACAGGTTATGGTGTAGAAAGACGAACTAAAAATGATGACTTTGCTAGATTATTTGCACAAGTATCAGTTGGTAATCAAGGGGTTTTAGACAGTGATTTTGATTATACTAAATTACAATTTTCATATACACAACCATGGTCTTTAGGTGGTTTTGGACGATTATACACAACCGTAGAAGCAGGTAAGACTTATGGTGAAGTACCATTAGGTTTATTAAGTGTTGTACCTGGAAATCAAAGTTATTTTTCAATTTACAACACCTTTTCTAATTTAGATTTTTACGAGTTTGTTACAGATGAATATGCAACGTTACATGTCGAGCATAATTTTAATGGACGTCTGTTTTCTCGTATACCATTCTTAAAAAAATATAATTTAAGAGCCATAGTTGGTGCAAGAGGTGTTATTGGAGATGTTAGTCAAGAAAATCGCGATATAAATGCTTCGGGATTAATATATAGAGCGCCAACTAAAGAAGCGTATTACGAGTATAGTGTTGGAGTAGGTAACATCTTTAAAGTATTAAGAATAGATTTTAATTTTAGAGGTAATTACTTAAACGCAGTAACCAACCCAGATGCCAGAAAATTTGGAGTTACAGGAAGCTTTGGCTTTTATTTTTAAATAAAAACACGACACGTTTACTGTATATTGTACAAGGATAAATATTAATTGTACAGGAATTACTAAAACAAATAATTAGGATTATTTTTAATTATTACAAAAGTTTAGCGGTTGATTTTATATTAACTTAACAATTAAAACCTTAATCGGTATTTTTCGTTTTTTATATTTGTCAAAACCTAAATAATCTTGTACTTTTGCAAGCCGAAAAAGTAAAGCAAAATTTAAATTCCGCTTGACGGAAAACTAAAATAATATTATATGAGTCCATCTGGAAAAAAGACATTTGACGTATTAATTGAAATACCTAAAGGAAGTAGAAACAAGTATGAGTACGATTTTGAATTAAACAAAATTCGTTTTGATCGTATGTTGTTTTCTTCAATGATGTATCCAGGAGATTATGGTTTTATACCAGAAACTTTAGCTTTAGATGGAGATCCATTAGATGTTTTAGTAATGGGAACAGAACCTACTTTTCCAATGTGTGTAATGGAAGTAAAACCAATTGGTGTTTTCCATATGGCAGATGAAAAAGGTCCTGATGAAAAAATAATTTGTGTACCAGTTACAGATCCTATTTGGAATAGCTGTAATGATATCGAGGATTTAAATCCACATAGAATAAAAGAAATTACTCACTTTTTTCAAGTGTATAAAGACTTAGAGAAAAAGAAAGTTGATGTTGGTGGATGGGGAGATGCTAAAGAGGCATATGAAATCTTAAACAAATGTGTAGAGCGTTATGAAAATAGCGAGCATAAAACAAATGGAGATTTTACTATCTAAGTAATACATCTAAATTTTAATTAAAACCCTCTCATTGTATAATGAGAGGGTTTTTTGTTTGCAATACTATTTGATTTATCTGTTTTGTAAGGACTTGTGGTTTTGTCGTAATAGTAAATAATAATTCCTGTTTTGTTTTTAAATATTATTATAAATGTAAATTTAATGTTAAAAAATTGCGATGTTAATATTTTAACTTCTGTTTGATTTTGTTACTTTAGCAGTAATTAAAAACTAATCAAACAAACTTATATGGAATCAATGATGATTTATATGCCTATTGCTATGGCAATTTTGGGCTTAATTTACATGGTTATTAAACAATCTTGGGTAATGAAGCAAGATGCAGGTGATGGTAAAATGAAAGAGATTTCGGACCATATCTACGAAGGTGCTCTAGCTTTTCTAAACGCAGAATATAGATTGTTGTCAGTTTTTGTGGTTATAGTAAGTGTGCTACTTGCTGTTGTCGCATATTTTGTACCAACTACAAGTTATTTAATTGTAATAGCCTTTGTATGTGGAGCTGTTTTTTCTGCAGCTGCAGGAAATATCGGAATGAAAATAGCAACTAAAACAAATGTTAGGACTACACAAGCTGCAAGAACAAGTCTACCAAATGCGCTTAAAATTTCGTTTGGAGGAGGAACTGTCATGGGATTAGGTGTTGCAGGATTAGCAGTGTTAGGTTTAACGATATTTTTTATAGCATTCTTTCAAATATTTATGGATGGAGCTTGGACTAATACTATGGATATGACTATTGTATTAGAGACTTTAGCTGGTTTTTCATTAGGAGCAGAGTCTATCGCGCTATTCGCAAGAGTTGGTGGAGGGATTTACACTAAAGCTGCAGATGTTGGAGCTGATTTAGTAGGTAAAGTAGAAGCTGGTATACCAGAAGACGATCCACGTAATCCTGCTACTATTGCAGATAATGTTGGTGATAATGTTGGAGACGTTGCTGGTATGGGAGCCGATTTATTTGGATCGTATGTTGCAACTGTTTTAGCAGCAATGGTTTTAGGTAACTATGTTATTAAAGATATGGGTGGAGCAATCACTGATGCTTTTGGAGGTATTGGTCCTATTTTACTTCCTATGTCTATTGCAGGAGTGGGAATAATAATTTCTATAATTGGAACGCTATTAGTTAAAATTAGTAGTAATGACGCTAAAGAGTCACAAGTAATGGGAGCTTTGAACCTTGGAAACTGGGTGTCTATTGGTTTAGTTGCTGCTGCATGTTATGGATTAGTGACTTGGATGCTACCAGAAACAATGCAAATGAACTTTTTTGGAGAAGGTTTACAAGATATTTCTAGCATAAGAGTGTTTTATGCAACTTTAGTGGGTCTATTTGTAGGAGCAGTAATTTCTTCGGTAACCGAATATTATACAGGATTAGGTAAAAAGCCAATTTTAAAAATAGTACAACAGTCTAGTACAGGAGCAGGAACAAATATTATTGCAGGTTTAGCAACAGGTATGATATCTACATTTCCTTCAGTATTACTATTTGCAGGAGCAATATGGGCATCGTACGCATTGGCAGGATTTTATGGTGTTGCTTTAGCAGCCTCTGCAATGATGGCGACTACAGCAATGCAATTAGCAATTGATGCATTTGGACCAATATCTGATAATGCAGGAGGTATTGCCGAAATGAGTGAGCAAGAACCAATTGTAAGAGAACGTACAGATATACTAGACTCGGTTGGAAACACAACTGCAGCAACTGGTAAAGGTTTTGCGATTGCGTCTGCAGCATTAACATCATTAGCCTTATTTGCTGCTTATGTTACATTTACAGGTATTGACGGAATTAATATTTTTAAAGCACCAGTTTTAGCAATGTTATTTGTTGGAGGAATGGTACCTGTAGTTTTTTCTGCATTGGCAATGAATGCTGTAGGAAAAGCAGCTATGGAAATGGTTGAAGAAGTGCGTAGACAGTTTAGAGATATTCCAGGTATAATGGAAGGTACAGGTAAGCCAGAATACGATAAGTGTGTTGCTATTTCAACTAAAGCATCTTTAAAAGAAATGATGTTACCAGGATTATTAACCATTGGGTTTCCTTTGGTTATTGCTTTTGTTCCTATGATTTTTGGAATGAAACATTTAGCAATTGCTGAAATGCTAGGAGGTTACATGGCTGGTGTTACGGTAAGTGGTGTGCTTTGGGCTATTTTTCAGAATAATGCTGGAGGCGCATGGGATAATGCAAAAAAATCTTTTGAAGCAGGTGTCGAAATTAATGGTGAGATGACTTTTAAAGGAAGTGATGCACATAAAGCAGCAGTAACAGGAGATACTGTTGGAGATCCATTTAAAGATACTTCTGGACCATCAATGAATATTTTAATTAAGTTAACCTGTTTAATTGGTTTAGTGATTGCACCAATTTTAGGAGGTCATACTGAAACTGGAGTAGCTAATACAGACCAAGTAACTATTGAAAAAGAAATGATAGTTAACGAAAATATTGCTGAGGCAACAATAACTTATTCTGTAATTATTGATGGACAAGAGGTTGTTAAACAAGAACGCTTTAGAGGAAGTAAGGAAGATGTAGATGCTAAATTAAGAGACTTTGAAGCGTCTAATAATGTAGCGACTGAACAAAACAAAAAAACAATTAAAAAAATTGATGTCAAAAAAGGGTAATCCATTATCAGAAATTTAAATTTTAAACCTGCTAATGACTTTAGCAGGTTTTTTTTATATTATATTTGATGTGATGAGTTGGTTTAAGAAAGATCCTTTACAAATTATTTCATTTTTAAGTTATGGTACATCTAAGCGATTATACCATCGTGGTCGTGCGTTGGAGGATGAAACTATTGATTTAGAACAAAAAAGCTTACTAGCTTTAGTTTTAAATACATGGAAAAGATTTGAAACAGATGAGGTTAAAAAGACAAAGCTAAAAATAACATTGCCTAATAATAAAGTCATTTATACCAAGACAGATAAAGATGGTTATTACAAAATAGACAGAGCAATTGAGGATGTTGAGGTATTCATAAATACTGAAGGTTGGTTAAATATTGAAGTCGCCTATGATGATGCTACCCTAAAGCGAACCATACAAAATCAAAATAAGTTTCCTGCGCAAATACTTATCCCTAATTTAAATTCTGATTTTGGAATTATTAGTGATATTGATGACACTATATTACATACAGGAGTGG